>NZ_AYXJ01000035.1:0-66431 GCF_000681415.1 Pandoraea sp. E26 | reverse complement strand
GCTTCGATCACGGCGCCCAGGCGCTTGGCGGTGGCGATCGCCTGCAAGCCCGCCACACCGGCGCCGAGCACGACCAGGCGCGCCGCCTTCACGGTGCCCGCGGCCGTCATGAGCATCGGCATGAAGCGTTGATAGAGGTTGGCCGCGAGCATCACGGCCTTGTAGCCGGCGATATTGGCCTGCGAGGACAAGACGTCCATGCTTTGCGCACGCGTGGTGCGCGGCGCGGCCTCCAGGGCGAAGCCGACGATACCGGCCGCGGCCATGCGCGCGTTGTTCTCGGCATCGAAAGGATTGAGCATGCCGACCACGACGCTGCCGCGCGGAATCTGTGCGACTTCCGCGATCGACGGTGCACGTACCTTGAGCACGAGTTCGGCGCCAAGGGCGTCGGCCGCGCTGCCGCTCGAGGCACCGGCCGCGACGTAGGCCGCATCGGGTACGCTCGCCGCCTCGCCGGCGCCATGCTCCACGGTGACGCGATGTCCCGCGCCCACCAGTTTCTTCACCGTTTCCGGTGTGGCCGCGACGCGGGATTCGCCGCCGGCCGTCTCCTTTGGAATGCCAATATGCATAGTTATTATCTCGGGGTCTGAGCCCCTGTCGTGTTGTGAAACTCAGGCCGCGGCGGCTCGCGGTGCCAGCATCGAACGCCCTTCATTGGCGGCTTCGAAGCAACGCACCTTGGTGCAATGAATCAGATCGCAAAGGAACTCCGGTTCGTAGGCACGCAGCAGGTGCGGCTGATGGCCATCGAGGTAAGCCCCGATCAACACCAGCTCGGCCATGCGCAGCGCCTGCGCCGAAGCGCCCTCGAGATACGCCAGCGGCAAATCCTGATTACCCGTGGTGTGCAGCAAGCGGGTGTACGTGTGGTTATCCCAATACCAGTCCAGACCCAGTTCAACGAATGCGTTGTTGAACGCGTGCAGATGCGCGTCGGCAACCGGTGCCAGGGCGGCGGGTTTGATATGCGTTTCGATGACAGACATGATGGTGTTCTCCCAGAATCAGTGTTCGTCTTCGCAGTCCCGCGCTCGCCTGGCATGACGCGTCACCGACGCTTTGCTGTCACACCACCTTCATCCGGGCTGCCATTGCAGATTACGCAGCCCGACGTATAAAAGACAGTTAAAGTTAATTATGCAAACCATCTACGATTACTTATACTTCCCCAGGTACACCAAGGCCCTGCAAGTCGCTGTGCGATCTTGCCTGCCCGGCCCTCCCCGACCGACTTCCTGGAAGCCCGCCGCATGAAACACGCCACGCTCCGCCAACTGAAAGTCTTCGAAGCCGTGGCGCGCCATCTGAGCTTTTCGCGCGCCGCCGAAGAACTGCACCTCACCCAACCGGCTGTCTCCACGCAGGTCAAGCAACTCGAGACACACGCCGGTCTGCCGCTTTTCGAGCAACTGGGCAAGAAGATCTTTCTCACCCCGGCGGGCAGCGAAATGCTTCACTACAGCCGCGCGATCATTGCGCTCTTTCGCGAGACCGAAGAGGCGATGGATCACCTCAAGGGCATTACGGGCGGCAAGCTGAACGTGGCCGTGATCAGCGCGGGGGACTACTTCTTTCCCCGTCTGCTCGCCGCGTTCACCGCGCGCCATCCCGGCGTGACGCTCAACCTCACCGTGCACAACCGTGAGGAACTGCTGCATCAACTCACCGAAAACCTCACCGACCTGGCGGTGATGGTGCGCCCGCCTCACGAAATCGATACGATCAACGAGGCTTTCGCACCGCACCCCTATGTCATCGTGGCGCCGCCCGGCCACGCGCTGGCCGATCAACGCCAGATTCCGTTCTCTCGTCTCACGCAAGAACCGTTCATCAGCCGCGAGCGTGGCTCCGACACCTGGAACTCCCTGCAGGATGCGTTCGGCGAGCGCACCCAGCAATTGAAGATCACGATGGAAATCGCCAGCACGGAGACCATCAAGCAGGCGGTCGTGGCGGGCATGGGCATCAGCTTTCTGTCGGCCCACACCGTCGGCATGGAATTGCGGACCGGCCAACTGACGGTGCTCGACGTGAAGGGCTTTCCCGCATGGCAGAGCTGGTACGTCGTGCACCGTCGCAGCAAACGGCTGCCGCCCGTGGCGCTCGCGTTTCGTCAGTTCCTCCTCGACGAGGGCGCCATGCTCATCGACGGCATGATGGCCTACAAGAGCCCGGTGCCGCCGCCCGCCGTGAGCGCCGACGGCGAACATGGCGATCGCTTGCATCGCTGATGCCGGTGGCCTGACGCAACGTCAGGTCAGAATGAAAAAGGGCGATCGACTCAGGCCATTGCCACCCCGGCCGACCACCGTGAAATCGGTTGCGGATCTGCCGCGCGTCAGCCCATGCGGTTGGCCAGCGTGCCCAGACCGTCGATGCTCACTTCCACCAGTGCGCCCTCTTTCATCGAGCCCACACCAATGGACGTGCCCACCGCGATCACATCGCCCGGCAGCAGCGTCATGTCCTGCGACAAGCGCGCAACGAGCTGCCACGGATTGAAGATCATGTCGGCGAGCGGGTAGCGCTGTCGCTCCGTGCCGTCGAGGCGAGTAACGAGTTCGGCTTCGCGCCAGTCGAAGTCCTGCGCGATGACCGGCCCCAGGCAGCCGAACGTGTCGAAGCCCTTGGCACGTGTCCACTGCGCGAAGTTGCCGTCCTGTTCGATGATTTCAGCGGCGGTCACGTCGTTGACCAGCGTGTAGCCGAGAATGTGATCGCGCGCGGCCTCCTCGCTCACGTGACTCGCCGTCTTGCCGATTACCACGCCCAGTTCGCCCTCGAAAACGATCTTGCCGGCATACGACGCGGGACGTCGAATCACCGCGCCGGGCCCGTTGAGCGTGGTCGCAGGCTTGATGAGAAACAGCGGATGCGACGGCGCGGCCTTGCCGAGCTTCGCGCCGAGCGCGTGGAAGTTGTTCCACAGCGCCACGATCTTGCTCGGCTCGCAGGGACACAGCAGGTCGACCGCGTCGCGCGCGAGCGTCGCCCCCGTCGCGATCGGTGTGTCGTAGAGACTGCCGCGATGCTCGAGAATCTGATCGTCCTGCAGCAGGCCAAAGCCGATGCGCCCATGCGCGGTCTTGAAGCGGGTCCAGAGTTTCATGTGTTTGCCATTCCTTTAGCGGCCCGGCCGCACGGCAGCGTTCGCCGTGCGCGCGCCGGACACGATGTCTCGGTGTCATGCACATCCGTCTCGTGCAGACGCTCGTGCGCGTGCCGCGCGGCTCAGACCGCGCCGACTTCGCGCAGCGCGGCGATCTGCTGCGCGCTGTAGCCGAATTCGGAGAGCACGTCGTCGGTGTGTTCGCCGAGCAGCGGCGAGCGCTCCACGTGCGTGGGGCTGGCCGAGAGCTTGATCGGGTTGCCGACGGTGAGGTACTTGCCGCGCGTCGGGTGATCGACTTCCACGATCGTCCCCGTCTCGCGCAGCGACATGTCTTCGGCGATTTCCTTCATCGACAGAATCGGCCCGCACGGAATGTCGTACTGGTTGAGAATGCCCATGACCTCGAACTTCGATTTCGTCATGGTCCATTGCTCGATCGTGTCGAAGATCTCGCGCAGTCGCGGCAGACGCGCGCGCGGCGTCGCATAGTCCGGATGCTCGACCCACTCCGGCTTGCCGATCACCTTGCAGATCGAGCCCCACACCGGGGCCTGCGTGATGAAATAGATGTAGGCGTTGGGATCGGTCTCCCAGCCCTTGCACTTGAGAATCCAGCCGGGCTGGCCGCCGCCCGAGGCATTGCCGGCGCGCGGCACCGCGTCGCCGAACTGGCCGTTCGGGTACTGCGGGTACTCCTCCATGACCCGCGTGCGCTCCAGGCGCTGCTGATCGCGCAGCTTCACGCGGCACAGATTGAGCACGCCGTCCTGCATGGCGGTCAGCACGCGCTGGCCCTCGCCGGTCATCGTGCGCTGATACAGCGCCGTCACGATGCCCAGCGCGAGGTGCAGCCCGGTGCCGGAGTCGCCGATCTGCGCCCCCGTGACCATCGGCGGGCCGTCGTCGAAACCCGTCGTCGATGCGGCACCGCCCACGCATTGCGCCACGTTCTCGTAGACCTTGCAATCCTCGTACGGACCCGGGCCGAAGCCCTTGACCGAGGCCACGATCATGCGCGGGTTGAGCGAATGGATGTGCTCCCACGTGAAGCCCATGCGATCCAGGGCCCCGGGGGCGAAGTTCTCAACCAGCACGTCGCAGTCGCGAATCATGCGCTCGAGCACCGCCTTGCCCTCCGGGTGCTTGGTGTCGAGCGTGATCGAGCGCTTGTTGCTGTTGAGCATGGTGAAGTACAGGCTGTCCGCGTCGGGGATGTCGCGCAATTGTTCGCGCGTGACATCGCCGTGTCCGGCCCGTTCGATCTTGATCACGTCGGCGCCGAACCATGCCAGCAATTGCGTACACGTGGGTCCCGACTGCACGTGGGTGAAGTCGAGTATGCGCACACCTTCAAGTGCTTTGCCCATGGTGGTTTGTCTCCTCCTGATGCGACGTCGTTTATGTGATCGGTGCGCGAGACATGCCGGCATGCGGACGGGGAAACACGTCAGCGCCGGGAGTCTCGCCGGAGTCGACGATGCGCGTCGCCTCTTTGGGCGCCATTCACATCGCTGTCCGTTTGTTGTGATATACGGTATTTCATACACGATATTTTATCAACGGCTTTTTGTTGCCGATGTGCTTTGCTGTGTTGCGGGGTAATCATGCAAAAATGTCCGCCAACCCCGTGAATACAGGGGATCCGCATTGCAGCATGTGCCATTGGACACCCGGGTTCTACGGGTTTACAGGCATGCACTGGACAGCTGAAACCGGACGAATTGATGCAGACCACGTTGATGACTCCTTGAATATATTGAATACAAAATACATAAAGGTAGCTTTGCTCAACGACCACCGTCTTGAAATGGAAAAAGCACCGATGTGCGACATCCCTTTCGGATGTCGCGCATCGGTGCTTCTTGAAATCAGCGTCGGCGCGCGCCTTGCGCGCCTGCGATGAACCTTACCCTGCCGTGGCAGCCACCTTGGCTTCGAGTTCGGCGATGCGCTTGCGCAGTTGACGATCCTCCTGGAAACGCGTGGTCTCGTCGCGAATCACGGCCACGATGCCGGTGACGTCACCCCCCGCACCATGCAACAGCGCAACGGTGAAGGCGATCGACATCGCCCGGCCGTCCTTGTGCGCGGCCGGGACCTTGAGCAGGTCGCTGCCGTATTTGGTCTGCCCCGTCTGCATGGTCTTCGCGTAGCCCTCGTTGTGACGTGCGCGCAGACGGTCGGGGATGATGATGTCGAGCGGTTGTCCGACGGCCTCGTCCGCCGAGAAACCGAACATCTTCTCCGCCCCGGAATTCCACAGCGTGATGATGTTGTTCGGGTCGGCAACGACGATGGCGTCGCCCACCACCTGCACCAATTGATTGACGTCGACGGATGCGCTCATGATGTCTCCAGGACGATTGTAGGGATGGCAAAAGACAGGTTTCGGCGGGTTCGAACGACCGCCAAACATGCCAATAAATTACATCAATTAAAGGACAATCCGGTCCCGAAAATAAAAATGGGTGCGCGCGCCGTTCGGCGCCGCACCCATGAACACGCTTGACCTGTTTGCCTCGCATCGTCGCACGGCACGCGCCCGCTCCGCCCGAAGGCGGATGCGGCGCGCGCGATGCGACGGATGCGGCGGCGGGCCGCCGCCCGTTGTCAGACGGAACGCGATGCGTGCAGATTGGCGATCTGATCCTTGCTGTAGCCCAGCTCGGACAGAATCTCGTCGGTGTGCTCACCGAGCAGCGGCGAACCCGTGATTTCCGGCTTCAGGCCCGAGAACTTGATCGGGCTGCCGACGGTGAGATACGAGCCACGCTGCTTGTGCGGCACTTCGACGATCGTGCCCGACGCGCGCAGCGACGGATCGTTCGCGATTTCCTTCATCGACAGCACCGGTGCGCACGGAATGTCGAACTTGCGCAGGATGTCGACCGCTTCGTACTTCGTCTTGTCGGCCAGCCAGGCTTCGATGGTCGCGAAGATATCGAAGATGTGCGGCTGACGAGCCTGCGCGGTGTTGTAGTTCGGATCGTCGATCCATTCCGGCTTGCCGATGGCGCGGCAGATCGGCTCCCACGCGTGGCCCTGAATCGTGAAGTAGATGTATGCGTTCGGGTCCGTCTCCCAGCCCTTGCACTTGAGCACCCAGCCCGGCTGGCCGCCGCCGCCGGCGTTGCCGCCACGCGGCACCACGTCGGTGAATTCGCCATGCGGGTACTGCGGATACTCTTCGAGGTAGCCGACACGGTCCAGACGCTGTTGGTCGCGCAGCTTCACGCGGCACAGGTTGATGACCGAATCCTGCATCGAGACGGCGACCTTCTGGCCACGTCCCGTCTGGCCACGACCGATGAGTGCCGTGAGAATGCCGATGGCCAGGTGCATGCCGGTATTGCTGTCGCCCAGGGCTGCGGCCGACACCGTCGGGGGGCCGTCCCAGAAGCCGGTCGTCGAGGCGGCGCCGCCAGCGCACTGGGCCACGTTCTCGTACACCTTCAGGTCGTCGTAGTGGTGACCGTCCGAGAAGCCCTTGACCGACGCCACGATCAGCTTCGGATTCAGTTCGTTCAGTCGCTCCCACGTGAAGCCCATGCGGTCCAGGGCGCCCGGGGCGAAGTTCTCGACGAGCACGTCAGATTCCTTGACCAGCTTCTCGAGCACTTCCTTGCCTTCCGGCGTTTTCGTATCCAGGGTCAACGAGCGCTTGTTGCTGTTGAGCATCGTGAAGTACAAGGCATCGGCGTCGGGGATGTCGCGCAACTGGTTGCGCGTGACGTCGCCCGAACCCGGGCGCTCGACCTTGATCACGTCCGCGCCGAACCATGCCAGCAGCTGGGTACAGGCCGGGCCCGCTTGCACGTGCGTGAAGTCGATGATCTTGATGCCTTCGAGGGGTTTGCTCATGTGATGTCTCCTAAATTGACTCGGATTACTTTTTCATCGCCGCGCTTTGCGGATTCAGGTTCGTCAGACGGCCGCTTTCCGTACCGGCGGCTTCGTCGATGACGGCATTGATGAGCGTCGGCTTGCCCGAAGCGATCGACGCCTCGAGTGCCTTGGTCAGTTCTTCCGGCGTGGTGACGTGATAGCCGATGCCGCCGAAGGCTTCGATCATCTTGTCGTAGCGTGCGTCCTTCACGAACACGGTCGGGGCCACGTCCTTGCCGCCCGTCGGGTTCACGTCGGTGCCGCGGTAGACGCCGTTGTTATTGAAGATGACGGTGGTGACCGGCAGCTCGTAACGGCAAATCGTCTCGAGCTCCATGCCGCTGAAACCGAACGCGCTGTCGCCTTCAATCGCCACGACAGGCAGGCCGCTCGTCACGGCCGCGCCGATGGCGAAGCCCATGCCGATGCCCATCACGCCCCACGTACCCGAGTCGAAGCGCTTGCGCGGCTGGTACTGGTCGATGATGCTGCGTGCGTAGTCGAGCGTGTTCGCGCCTTCGTTCACCAGGTTGATGTCCGGGTGCTTCTTGAGCACGTCGCGAATGGCACCCAGCGCGCTGTGGAAATTCATCGGCGACGGGTTCTGCGCCAGGGTGGCCGCCATCTTCGCGAGGTTCTTGTTCTTGCGCTCGGCAATCGCGCCCGTCCACTCGGACGAAGGCTTCGGGAAGCTGGCGTCGATGCCGCCGAGCAGCGCCGAGACGCACGAACCGATGTCGCCGATCACCGGCGCGGCGATCGCCACGTTGCTGTCGATTTCCGTCGGCGAGATGTCGATCTGCACGAACTTCTTCGGCGCCGAGCCCCAGGTCTTGCCCTTGCCGTGCGCAAGCAGCCAGTTCAGGCGGGCGCCGATCAGCACGACGACGTCGGCCTCTTGCAGCACGAACGAGCGCGCGGCGGCAGCCGATTGCTCGTGCGTGTCCGGCAGCAGGCCCTTGGCCATCGACATCGGCAGGTACGGAATGCCGGTCTTCTCGATCAGCGCGCGGATGTCGGCGTCGGCCTGCGCGTACGAAGCGCCCTTGCCCAACAGGATCAGCGGACGCTTGGCACCCTTGATCACGTCGAGTGCGCGTGCCACGGCATCCGGTGCCGGGATCTGGCGCGGTGCGGCGTCGATCACGCGAATGAGCGATTCCTTGGCCTTCTTGGCGTCGATGGTCTGGGCCAGCAGCTTGGCCGGCAGATCCAGATACACGCCGCCCGGACGGCCGGACACGGCAGCGCGAATGGCGCGGGCCAGGCCCACGCCGATGTCTTCGGCGTGCAGCACGCGGTAGGCCGCCTTGCAATACGGCTTGGCCGCATTGAGCTGATCCATTTCCTCGTAGTCGCCCTGTTGCAGGTCGACGATTTCGCGCTCGCTCGAACCGCTGATGAGAATCATCGGGAAGCAGTTCGTCGTGGCGTTGGCGAGTGCCGTCAGGCCATTCAAAAAGCCCGGTGCGGACACCGTCAGGCAGATACCCGGCTTCTGCGTCATGTAGCCGGCGATGGCCGCGGCGTGGCCCGCATGCTGTTCGTGGCGGAAGCCGATGAAGCGCATGCCTTCGGCTTGTGCAAGACGTGCAAGGTCCGTGATGGGAATGCCCACCAGACCGAAGATGGTGTCGATGTCGTTCGCTTTGAGAGCATCGATGACCAGATGGAAGCCATCGGTCGTTTCTGCCTCGGACACGATGTTCGCGTGTCGGCTACTGTCTTTGAGCGTGTCGCCCGCGGTGTCGTTTTCCGCCTTGCCGACTGGCACGGTCATCGCAATGGACATAATTCTCTCCTCCAATTTTTCCGGTTTCAGTGTTGCGTCGTCTTGTCTGACGATTAGTGGGTGTTCCTGTACAGCTTCTCTACTTGCTCATCCGGTCGTGCAACCGGGCCCGGGAGGACCCGGATTGCACGCCGGTCAAACATTTCGCTAATCCATTCAGCCAGGCTGCTTCTCGGTGCCTTGCTTACGTGGTGCTGCGGCTCAGGTCCGCGGGCTTCACGATCGTCTCGCCGGATTGCTCCCGGTAGTCGTTGGCGTAACGCTGTGCCAGACGAGCCCGCATCGGCTTGAGGACGAACAGGGCGAGGAAGGCGGCAAAGGCGTTCATGGCGCAAGCAATCATGAACACGGCCTGCCAGCTCCCGGTCGACGAGGTGATGATGCTCGAGAAGGGCACCAGCAATGCGGCGGTCCCCTTCGCCGTGTACAGCATCCCCGCGTTGGTCGCGGCGTACTTCGAGCCATACGTGTCGGCGCACGTTGCCGGGAACAGGCTGTAGATTTCGCCCCAGGCAAAGAACACCAGGCCGGTCAGGATCACGAAGGCCACCGGGTGCTGGCCGAACTTCGCCAGCGCGTAGATCCCCGCGGCTTCCATCGCGAATGCGATGAACATCGTGTTTTCACGACCGATCTTGTCCGAGATCCAGCCGAACACCGGACGCGTCACCCCGTTGAGCACACGGTCGATAGCCAGTGCGAAGGTGAGTGCGGGCAGCGTGAGGCCGAGAATCGACACCGGCGCCTGATCCAGACCGTAGTCCTTGGCGATCGGGCCGAGTTGGGCCGTCGCCATCAGACCGCCGGCAGCCATCAGCACGAACATCAGGTACATCATCCAGAACACGGGCGAGCGCATGACTTCCGTCGGCTTGGCGTTGTAGCGCATGGCGCCCGGAGCCAGCTTCTTGAGCGCTTCGATCGATGCCGGCGGGTTGGCGAGCGCCAGACCAAGCACCAGCACGATGATCCCCTGCCCCAGACCGAAGGTCAGGAACGTGTTCTCATAGCCGCTCGACTTGATCATGTTGGCGATCGGTACCACGGTCAGCGCCGAACCTGCACCGAAACCGGCAGCCGTCAGGCCCGCGGCAAGACCGCGACGATCCGGGAACCACTTCAGCGCGTTGCCCACGCAGGTGCCATACACCGCACCGGCGCCGACACCGCCGACCGCCGCCGCGAAATACAGCATCGGCAGCGACGACGCATAGGCGTTCAAGACCCATGCCACGCCGCACAGCAAACCGCCGCCCACCACGACCGGGCGCGGACCGAACTTGTCGACCAGATACCCTTCGATCGGCACGAGCCAGGTTTCGGTCACGACGAAAATCGTGAATGCCACCTGAATGGCCGTGCGGCCCCAGTGATACTTCTCGTCGATCGGGTTGACGAACAGCGTCCACCCGTACTGCAAGTTGGCGATCATCGCCATGCAAATCACGCCGAACACGAGCTGAACCCAAGGGCTCGCGAACACGGATTGCTTACCGTGTTGATTAGTCGTCTCCACTTGTACCTCCTCCATCGGTTTCCAGTTGTTTGGCAGCTTCACAACAACAACACCTTCCGGATGGGGTCTGTGCCCCCTGGGTATGCTTTACGAGGTCTTTGCCTCGTCGACTTGTCTCTGATGCCTACGGGAGTCCATTGCGTTTTCCCGTAAATATACCGAACGAAATATACGATATATCAGATATAAGTCAACACTAATTTATTGCTGTCCTCGTTTTTCCCCTCGCGTGCCGAAGTCGTTTTCGTCCATTGCATCGACAACAACTCCGGCACGCGAGGCACTGTTCTAAGTGGCGGCTAGATACAGTAACGCCACTGTAGGACGAAGCGCCGCAACAACGCAATGCGAAAACACTAAGGAGTTAACCCGATCCCAGGGGCTTGTCCAACAAGGCGCTCCGCCCTTTTACATCGGGCTCCTTGGCAATTTTTAAAACGAGCACAAGACGATATTTTTGATAGTTTATTTCACAAGAACACGAACGACCCGTGGCCTCCCGTTGTCTGTAACACACCGTAATAATTCACTCATTCGACGCCTGACACGAATCCGTGCCCGCATTTCATTGCCGTTGGGCTCACAGATCGACTGCCCCGATTTTCGGCCATCTGCGGGGAAACCATGAGGGCAATTCGCCCGCGAATGCTTGGCGCTACCCGCTATGTGATATACGATATACAACATTTGGTATTAGTAGAAATTAGAACAACAAAACGGCCCATACCAGGCCCAGGTTTCGATTGACCTTTGGAGGGAGAGACTTCATGAAGATTTGCATCTATGGCGCCGGCGCCATCGGCGGCTATCTGGGCGTGCAACTCGCGCGTGCCGGAGCCGAAGTCAGTCTGGTTGCACGTGGCCCGCATCTGGCGGCCATGCGCGAGAACGGACTCAAGCTGCTGATCGATGGCGAAGAGCGCGTCGCCCAGTTGCGATGCACGGACGACCCGCGAGAACTGGGCCCGCAGGACTACGTGATCATCGCCCTCAAGGCGCACTCGGTACCGTCCGTCCTCGACGCGATGCAACCGTTGCTCGGCCCGGACACCGCCGTGGTCACCGCCGTCAATGGCATCCCCTATTGGTATTTCTACAAGCACGGCGGCGCGCTCGAAGGCACGACGCTCGAGAGCATCGATCCGGGTGGCCGCCAATGGCGCGAGCTTGGCCCGGAGCGCGCGATCGGCTGCGTCGTCTATCCGGCAACGGAAGTCGTCGCACCCGGTGTGATTCAGCACGTGTACGGCACGAAGTTCCCGCTGGGTGAAGCCAGTGGTGAGCGTACCGAGCGCGTGGAGAAGCTCTCGCAAATGATGGCCGCCGGCGGACTCGATGCGCCGATTCGCGACAACATCCGTGACGAGATCTGGCTCAAGCTCTGGGGCAATCTCTGCTTCAATCCGATTTCCGCCCTCACACACGGCACGCTGGACATCATCGCCAGCGATCCGGGCACGCGCGCCGTGGCCAAGGCCATGATGCTCGAAGCCAAGGCGATTGGCGACAAGTTCGGCGTGCATTTCCGGGTCGACGTGGAGCGGCGCATCAACGGCGCCGGCGCTGTAGGCGCGCACAAGACGTCGATGCTCCAGGACCTCGAGCGCGGTCGCGCCATGGAAATCGATCCGCTCGTGTCCGTCGTGCAGGAGATGGGGCGACTGGCGAACGTGCCGACACCGACGCTCGACGTCGTACTCGCCCTGATCAAGCAGCGCGAATTCATGACGCAACCGGATGCGGTCGCCGCCGCGCAGGAACGTCTTGCCGCCAAAGCCGCCTGAGCATGATCCAGGGCAGCCGACGCGCGTTGCTTTAATGAAACAGTCGCGGGCGGGGCACCGATCGTGTCCCGCTTGCACGATCTCCCTATATATATAGGCAGCACGATGGACGCGAACGGCGTGGGATGCGTTGCCGGGTGCCCACGCCGTTGCCCGCAATTGCCCATAGGTGCCGCCGCCGGGTCCCGGTCGCGGCCGATTTTTTGCCCGACCGATAGCCCAGCGCCACACAATCGGCCCATCGTCGACGCGGGCGGACGCGAACAAGAAGTGGGACGCCACGATGTGGCTTCGCGGCAACGCAATAACGTACGTTTGCACCACCCCGGACGTTTCGCCTCGCATGAAGGAAACCGCGCGCGAGCGCCGCGTCCCGAAATTTGCACCAACGCAAGCCGGACGGACATCCAAGGAGGTTAGCTGCCATTATCGAGTCACTGATGACTATCGGAAAAAGAGACAAATTTGGACGGCAAGAACGTCCGGTGACCTGAAGAACGTCCCGAAAAATGATGAATTTTGATATTCGGTATGTGGTATATCTTGAGACTTGTTGCGTTGCGACATACAATGCAAAGCAAGTTCTCCCCCACATTGGCTTACCGTTCAACGTTCATCAGGAGCTTCATCATGTTGGTCACTGTACTTACTCTGCTTGCCTTGGCTTCCGCCCTCGCCGCCGGTGTTGCGATGGTTCACCTCTACGTCGCGCTGCCGGCCTCGATGCTCGAAAAGGCCGAAACCAACGGTCGTTTCGCGTACCTGCCGGAAACCACGCAGGCAAACGAATCGGGTAAACTCGTCACGAAGCCGGCAACCATCGTGGGGCAGCAAGCATTGCGCCTCTGAAGGGGCCGTAATACCTAGGAGACTATTGCATGTCCCTGATCACCCCAACTCCGGCACGCGTGACTCCGCTCGTGCTGGAGCCGATCGACACGACCACGAGCTTTCGCAATCAGGCATATGCGCTGCTGAAAAAAGCGATCGCCGATGCCGATATCTATAACCAGAAAGAAGAAATTCGCCTGGATGAGCGTCAGCTCATCCAGGTGCTCGGCGTTTCGCGCACACCGATTCGCGAAGCCATGACGTTGCTGGAGCAGGAAGGCTTTCTCCGCACGGTCCCGCGACGCGGCATCTTCATCATCCGCAAGACCAAACGCGAAATCGTCGAAATGATCCAGATGTGGGCAGCCCTGGAGGGCATGTCCGCGCGGCTCGCCACGCTGAACGCGAGCGACGAGGAGATCGCCAAGCTGCGCCATCTCTTCGACGAGTTCGTGAACGCACCGCCGACCGACCACATTGAAGAGTATTCGGACGCGAACATCGACTTCCACCAGGCGCTGATCAATCTCGGCGGTTCGCAGGCCATCGCCAATACGATCAAGAACCTGTTCATTCACGTGCGCGCCATTCGCAAGGTGACGATTGCACAGAATGACCGGGCCGCCCGCTCCATTGTCGACCACCTGAAAATCATCACGGCGCTCGAGAAGCGGGACACCGAACTGGCTGAGAAGCTCGCACGCGATCACACGCTGGGGCTGGCCGCGTTCGTCGAAGAGCACTGCGACTTCCTCGAGTAATGCTGCCGACGTACGCCGCCAGGCTTCCGGCGACGTCCGTTCGACAAAAGGCCGGCGACATGCACATGTCGCCGGCCTTTTCCTTTTCCTTTTCCTTTTCCTTTTCCTTTTCCTTTTCCTTTTCCTTTTCCTTTTCCTTTTCCGTCTCCTTTTCGTTCCCGACGTCCGTCCTCGGCCTTCTCGCCGCTGCGCCTGCGCTTGTCCCCCGCCCCTGCCCGGCATCCCGCCTGTCCACTCCCGCGTTTCCCGAACTGCGGTAGCCGGCGCGGCACCCTCACCCGGCACATATGCATGGCGACGCCGAATTACGGGTAAACGATCCCGCCAAAGCCGGTCCGAATCTATTGCACGTATACCGTATATCATATATCGTGTTTCACATACTGACGCTTCGGCACCGGTACCAAGAGTTGACGAAGTAAGCAACGGGCGAGAGACCGAACCCGTGCGGCATATGGTGGGGGCTATGTGCCGCACGCTCGTCCGGCGCCGCGCTGATCGCTAGACCCGAGCAGCGTCGCCGGATGTGACCATTGGGTCTCTCGCCCCGGGGCAGGACAAGAACAGATAACCCAACACCCTAGGGCGCACCGTTCCCCACGGCGTGCCAAACAGGAGACATCAGCCATGCGCGAGGCTTTTTCCGTCGCGACGGTACAAGCGATTCTGGACGCCCATGCAGCTCAGGAAGGCCCCCTTCTGCCGATCCTCCATGACGTTCAGGAAGCTTTCGGCTTCGTTCCCCCCGATGCCGTGCCCGTCATTGCCAACGCCCTGAACCTGTCCCGCGCCGAAGTGCATGGCGTGATCACGTTCTATCACCACTTCCGCACCAGCCCGCCGCCGCGCCACGTCGTGCAGATTTGCCGCGCCGAGGCGTGCCAGAGCATGGGGGCCGACGCCCTGGTCGCGCACGCCGAACGCGTGCTCGGCTGCGCGATGCACGGCCACAGCGGCGATGTTGCGCTCGAGCCTGTGTTCTGCCTGGGCCAGTGCGCCACGTCGCCGGCCATCACGATCGACGACAAGCTGCACGCGCGCGTCACTCCCGAGAAATTCGACCGTCTGGTCGCCCGCGCCAAGGATGCTGTATGAGCCAAGCCACCCGTTCCGCCAAGGCCCCGGTGCGCCTTTATCTCCCGCGTGACTCCGCCGCCCTCGCACTAGGCGCCGACGAAGTCGCCGACGCCATCCGTGCGCAGGCCGCCAAGCGCGGCATCGAGATCGAACTCGTGCGCAACGGCACGCGCGGCATGCTCTGGCTCGAACCGTTGCTCGAAGTCGAGACGCCGGCCGGACGCGTTGCCTACGGTCCGGTGGAAGTCGATGACGTCGCCGGCCTGTTCGACGCCAACGCCACCGCCGGCGGCGATAATCCGCTCGCGCTGGGTCTGACCGAAGCGATTCCCTATCTCAAGAAGCAGGAACGCCTGACGTTCGCCCGCGTGGGCGTGACCGATCCGGTTTCTGTCGACGACTACGTCGCCCACGACGGCTACAAGGGACTGCGCAACGCACTCGCCATGGACGGCGCGGCCATCGTCGCGCAAGTCACCGAATCGGGGCTGCGCGGCCGTGGCGGCGCGGCGTTCCCGACCGGCATCAAGTGGAAGACCGTGCTCAACACGCCCGCCGACCAGAAGTACATCGTCTGCAATGCGGACGAAGGCGACTCGGGCACGTTCGCCGATCGCATGCTCATGGAGGGCGACCCGCTCGTGCTCGTCGAGGGCATGACGATCGCGGGCATCGCCGTGGGCGCCACGCGCGGCTACATCTACGTGCGCAGCGAGTATCCGCATTCCATCGAAGTGCTCAACGAGGCGATTGCCAATGCCGTGAGCGCGGGTTACCTCGGCGAGAACATCCTGGGCTCGGGCCAGACCTTCCATCTCGAAGTTCGCAAGGCCGCAGGCGCGTACGTCTGCGGCGAGGAAACGGCGCTGCTCGAGAGCCTGGAAGGCAAGCGCGGCGTGGTTCGCGCCAAGCCGCCGCTGCCCGCCATCGAGGGGCTGTTCGGTCGACCGACGGTCATCAACAACGTGATCTCGCTCGCGTCGGTGCCGATCATCATGGATCGCGGCGCCGAGTTCTACAAAAACTTCGGCATGGGACGCTCGCGCGGCACGCTGCCGATTCAGCTCGCCGGCAACGTCAAGTACGGTGGCCTCATCGAAAAGGCCTTCGGCGTGACGCTGCGCGAGATCCTTTACGACTACGGCGGCGGCGCCATCACCGGGCGCCCGCTGCGCGCTGTCCAGGTCGGAGGCCCGCTCGGCTCCTACCTGCCGGAATCGCAATGGGACACGCCGCTCGACTATGAAGCGTTCGCGGCGCTGTGGGCGGTGCTCGGACACGGCGGCATCGTGGCCCACGACGACACCGTGGACCTGGCCAAACTCGCCCGTTACGCGATGGAGTTCTGCACCATCGAATCGTGCGGCAAGTGCACGCCGTGCCGCATCGGCTCGACACGCGGCGTCGAAGTGATGGACCGGATCATCGACGGACGCGACCGCCCGAAACAAATCAAGTTGCTGCGCGACCTGTGCGACACCATGCTCGCCGGTTCGCTGTGCGCAATGGGCGGTATGACGCCCTACCCCGTGCTGTCCGCGCTGAACCATTTCCCGGAAGACTTCGGCGCGGCCGAACCGTCGAATCTGCCGACCAAGGCCGCCTAGGAGACCGCCCATCATGATGGACCCGATGTTTGAGAAGGATTACGGCACCCCGCGCCGCGAATCGACGCAGGAAGTCACGCTGGAGATCGACGGCGAGCAGGTCACCGTGCCCGCCGGCACCTCGATCATGCGTGCCGCCGCCGAAGGCGGCGTCAACGTTCCGAAGCTGTGCGCCACCGACTCGCTCGAGCCGTTCGGCTCGTGCCGCCTGTGCCTCGTGGAAATCGAAGGCCGCCGCGGCTTCCCCGCGTCGTGCACCACGCCGGTCGAGCCCGGAATGAAGGTGCGCACGCAATCGCCGAAGCTCCAGGAATTGCGCAAGGGCGTGATGGAGCTGTACATCTCCGATCACCCGCTCGACTGTCTGACCTGCGCGGCCAACGGCGATTGCGAACTGCAGGACATGGCCGGCGTGACAGGCCTGCGCGAGGTGCGCTACGGCTTCGACGGCGCCAATCACTTCGACAGCGAGAAGGACGAGTCGAACCCCTACTTCACTTACGACGCCTCCAAGTGCATCGTCTGCAACCGCTGCGTGCGGGCCTGCGAAGAGACCCAGGGCACCTTCGCCCTGACAATCTCGGGTCGTGGCTTCGAAGCGCGCGTGTCGGCGGGTCAGGACCAGCCGTTCATGGAGTCGGAGTGCGTGTCGTGCGGCGCGTGCGTGGCCGCCTGCCCGACCGCCACACTCCAGGAAAAGTCCGTCATTCATCTCGGCCAGGCCGAGCACGCCAAGATCACGACCTGCGCCTATTGCGGCGTGGGCTGCTCGTTCAAGGCAGAAATGAAGGGCAATGAGGTCGTGCGCATGGTGCCGCACAAGGACGGTCAGGCCAATGAGGGCCACGCCTGCGTGAAAGGCCGCTTCGCCTGGGGCTACGCCACGCACAAGGACCGCATTCTCACGCCCAAGATTCGCAAGAAGATCACCGATCCGTGGCAGGAAGTGTCGTGGGACGAGGCACTCGACTACGCGGCGTCCGAATTCAAGCGCATTCAGGCCAAGTACGGCCGCGACTCCATCGGCGGCCTGGTGTCCTCGCGCTGCACGAACGAGGAGGACTACCTCGTGCAGAAGCTGGTGCGCGCGGCGTTCGGCAACAACAACGTCGACACCTGCGCACGCGTTTGTCACTCGCCCACCGGCTATGGCCTGAAGGCCACGTTGGGCGAATCGGCCGGTACGCAGACATTCAAGTCCGTGGAGCATTCGGACGTGATCCTCGTGATGGGTGCGAACCCGACGGATGGTCACCCGGTATTCGGTTCGCGCATGAAGAAGCGTCTGCGTCAGGGCGCCAAGCTGATCGTGATCGACCCGCGTCGCATCGATCTGGTTCAAAGCCCGCACATCAAGGCCGACTACCATCTGCAACTGCGCCCCGGCACCAACGTGGCGATGATCAATGCCCTGGCGCACGTGATCGTCACTGAAGGACTCATGGCCGACGAGTTCATCGCCGAACGCTGCGAAGATCGCGCATTCAATCAGTGGCGTGACTTCATTGCGCGCGCCGAGAATTCGCCCGAAGCCACCGAAGCGCATACCGGCGTGCCCGCGCATCTCGTGCGCGGCGCCGCACGCCTTTACGCCACCGGCGGCAACGCGGCGATCTACTACGGCCTCGGTGTGACCGAGCACGCGCAGGGGTCGACGACCGTGATCGGCATCGCCAACCTGGCCATGGCCACGGGTAACATCGGCCGCGAAGGCGTGGGCGTGAATCCGTTGCGCGGCCAGAACAACGTGCAGGGCTCGTGCGACATGGGCGCCTTCCCGCACGAATTGCCGGGCTATCGTCACGTGTCGGATTCGACCGCGCGGGCGCTGTTCGAGGCCGAATGGGGCGTCGAGCTGCAAGCCGAGCCGGGGCTGCGGATTCCGAACATGTTCGACGCCGCGCTCGCGGGCACCTTCATGGGCCTGTACTGCCAGGGCGAGGACATCGTGCAGTCCGACCCGAACACGCAACACGTCACGCACGCGCTCGAGCACATGGAGTGCATCGTCGTTCAGGACATCTTCCTGAACGAAACCGCCAAGTATGCGCACGTACTGCTGCCGGGCTCGTCGTTCCTCGAGAAGGACGGCACGTTCACCAACGCCGAGCGCCGCATCTCGCGCGTGCGTCAGGTCATGCCGCCTCGCGCCGGTTACGCCGACTGGGAAGTGACGATTCAGCTCGCCAAGCGCCTGGGCTACGAGATGAACTACTCGCACCCGTCGGAGATCATGGACGAGATCGCTCGCCTTACCCCCACGTTCACCGGCGTGAGCTACGAAAAGCTCGATCGCGTGGGCAGCGTCCAGTGGCCTTGCAACGAGAACGCGCCCGACGGCACACCCGTCATGCACATCGACGAGTTCGTGCGCGGCAAGGGCAAGTTCCTGATCACGCAGTACGTGCCGACCGACGAGAAAGTGACCAAGCGGTTCCCGTTGATCCTCACGACCGGCCGCATCCTGTCGCAGTACAACGTGGGGGCACAGACCCGCCGCACGGCCAACAACCACTGGCACGACGAGGACCGACTCGAGATCCATCCGCACGATGCCGAGGAGCGCGGCGTGAAGGACGGTGACTGGGTCGGGATCCAGAGCCGGGCGGGCGAGACGGTACTGCGCGCCGTGGTGAGCGACCGCATGCAGCCGGGCGTGGTGTACACGACGTTCCACTTCCCGGAATCGGGGGCGAACGTCATTACCACCGACAACTCCGACTGGGCGACGAATTGCCCCGAGTACAAGGTCACGGCGGTGCAGGTCTCGCCGGTAGCGCAGCCGTCGGAGTGGCAGCGCCAGTATTCGGACTTCAATCGCCAGCAGGAAGCGTTCCACGATCATGCGGTCGCGGCGGCGCAGGCCAGTACCAACTGAGGCGAGGGCCCGCCCGGCAGGAGGATGCCGGGCGGCGCGCGGACATGGACAATCCGCGTCCAATGCCGGCTGACGAAAGCGCCGGCGAGCCTCGCCGTCTATTGCCACCGACGGTGCGGCGGACGCGAGATTGGCCATCGGCCGCGTCGCGACGCACAGCACAAGCAACACCTGCCGGCATTGGCCGGTTCGCACCACTCGAACAGAGAACGATTTCAGGGGACAGAAACATCATGGACACCGACAACCTGGTCAAGATGGCCAATCAGATCGGGGACTTTTTCGAGACGATGCCCGATCGCACCGAAGCGCTCGAGAACATCGCCGGGCACCTGCGGCGCTTCTGGGCACCGCGCATGCGCATGACGATTCTCGAACACCTCGAAGCCACCGACGGTCACGGGATGCGTGAAATCGTCGTGGCCGCGATCAACGCGCATCGCGCCGAGCTTTGGCCGCGCGGCTGATGCCGACATCGAGACGGACTCGCAAAAGCCGGGCGGCGGGCGACGGCTCGCGCGCTCGTCGCGCCTGAGGCATCCGATGCACCCGATTCAACCGATTTGGCCAATGCAACCGCTGCACCGGGCACTCCGGTTGCGGTAGGTGCCCTACGCGCCCAGCTTGATCAGAATCGCACCGCCCACGACGAGGCCGCATGCCACGACGCGACGGGCGTTGAGCTTTTCACGCAGGAACAACCAGCCCAGCAAGACCGCGAAGATCGCGCTCGATTCGCGCAACGCCGAGACCACACCCATCGGCAGGTATTGCAGCGCGAACACCACCATGCCGTAGGCGCACTGCGCCACGACACCCGCCCCGAGCGCTTCGCTCACCCGGCGCGGCGGCGCGAGCCACATGCCTCGCCATCCGCCCCGCAATCGCCAGACCGCCCCGACGAGTGGCACGCTCGCGAACAGATACGCCCACGCGATATAGCCGAAGCCGTTGCCGCTCGACAGACGCACACCGAATCCGTCGATGATCGTGTAGGTCGCGATGAACACGCCCGTGAGCAGGGCCGCCGGCACGCTGTCGCCCGAGAAGCGACGGCCGCGCAACGCCAGCGAGAGAATGCCCGAACAAATGCAGGCGATGCCCGCCACCGCCATCCAGGTCGGCCATTCCCCCGCGAGCAGCAGCGCCGCCCCCGAGATGAGCAGCGGCGAGATGCCGCGCGCGATCGGGTAGATCTGCCCGAACTCGCCGACCCGATACGCCCGGATCAGCGCCGCCGTGTAGGCCACCTGCGCGCACGCCGAGAGCACGATGAGCGGCCACACCTGCATCGGGGGCATGGGCAGCCAGCAGATGCCCACCACCGCCGCGATCAACTGGGGCACCGCCATCATGCCCACCTGCCAGAGACGATCGGGACTTGCGTGGAGAAATGCGTTCCAGGTGGCATGCATGAGTGCCGAGAGCAGCACCAGCAGCACGACGGGCGAAGTGGTCATGTCGATGGGAGGTGGCGGGAGCGTGTCGGAAAACGCGCGGCGGCGTAGCGCTCCGGCACGGGGGAAAACGGCCATTGTCGCAGCAGCCAAATTTTCGACATAGAGCCAACAGGGCGGATTCCCACGGAGCCAGACACCCGTGGAGGCCAGGGCACGCAAAAGTTGTCCACACCCTTTGTGGATAACCCACTGGATAACCTGCCACCACCTTTCCGGATGCCCCGTGAACAGGGGCTGTCAAGAGCCTTGCTCAAAAAACGATCAGCACTGGAACAAATATTAGGCTTGACGGTCTGCCCCCTCCCTGCTCAAGCGCCCTCCCCCTGGCTTGCCGACATATCGGCCTCCTGCTTAAGCATTCGGGACCGTTTTGTCGGACGCGGACGAGGCCGCGGGCCGCGATCCGCCGGCCGGCGACTGCGGCACGGCGCGCAATGCGGCAACGACCTGACTTTGGCCGAGCACGGCGTCCGGCGCCTGCTGCAATGCCAGACGATAGCGCTCGCCAAACTCGGCGTCGGCGTTGCGGAACAGCTTCGCGGCTTCGTCGGCGAGCGCGATGCCCGCGTCCGCAACGGGCGGCGTCTGCTCCATCCACTCGTCGATCGCGACGATCAGGCGTGAGAGCGGATCGAGCCAGCGGAACCACGGATCTTCCGTGAGCAACTGCACGAAACGCCCCGTCGGCACCGGTCCGAATACTGCTTCGTATTGCTGACGATCGTTGTCGATGAGCACCTTGTGTTGTGCAAGCAGCGCGCCGCGAAGCGTCTTCATCGCGGCAATCTGGGCGGCATCGGCCGGGAGGGTATCAATCGGTTCGGTCATCTCTCGCCCCTGGAGCGTCAGAAAGGTTAGGAAACGGAATTGGAAAGCGTCTTACACGCAGTTTAGGACTTAGCCCATAGCCAAGCGCCGTCAGGATCACGATACTACACGGGTCTCGCACACACCTCGCGAGGCCAGGCTTTCACTTCCCCGTGGGAGGCCTGCTTCCTCAGCCCGCCGACCCGGCGGGTTTTTTTTGCGCCTCGTCCACGCAAACGGCCCGGCGCCGCCATCCGCCTCATCCGGTCATGCCGATTCGTTTATCATCGGCACCGCCCTCACTCCGCTTATCGCCATGTCCACTGTCCTACGTATGCAAACCGTCGGTGTCATGGGTTCCGGCAAACAGCCGTGGATCGAGCTCGCCGCACCACTGGGCCGCGCCCTCGCGCTGGCCGGTTGTCACTTGCTGACCGGCGGCGGCCGGGGCGTGATGACGAGTGTGAGCGAAGCCTTCTGCGCGGTGCCGCAGCGCGCCGGACGCAGCATCGGCGTCGTGCCGACCGAGCCCACGGGCGACGACGGCACGTACCGGCCATTGCCCGGCTATCCGAATCCGTTCGTCGAAATTCCCATCGTGAGCCCGTTGCCACGCCATCAAACCGATGCGCCTGCGGGTACCCTCTCGCGCAATCACATCAACGTGCTCTCGAGCGACGTCATCGTCGCACTCCCGGGCGCGCACGGCACCCGCGACGAGGTCGGGCTCGCCGTTCGCTTCGGAAAACCCGTGATTCTCTTCGGGGATAACGCGCACTTCGCGGACATGCCGGCAATGCTCGTGCGAACGATGTCGCTCGATGCCGTGATGGCGTTTGTCAGAACGGCACGGTGAGCTTCGCGTCGATCGACTGGAAGCGGTAGGACCACCCGGGTGGGCCGGCCGACGAGGGCATCCATGGAGCGTTCAGGCGCTGCATGACCGACAGGTCGAGCTTCGACGTGCCAAGGTAGTGCGTGTGGCTCAGGCCCACCTCGGCGTAGCTGTCGTACGTGTGGATCGCGTTCGGATCCTCGGTGCGGCTGCGGTTGTAACGCAACTCGATCCCGGTCGTGCCATTGGAGGTGACATCGAACGCACGGCGCACGCGCCATTGCAACGTCTGCGTCTGTGTAGTGCCGGCGGCGATCTGGTCGGTGGCCGCATTGGTCGAGCCCCGGATCCCGACAGTCCAGTCCGAGTCGAGCGGCACGGAATAATTGGCCGTCAGATCGCGGTTCATGGCGTCGCGACGCGCGTTCTGCAAATCCTGACTCACCGTGGTATTGAACTGTCCGTACATGCCTAGCGGGTTTTTCATCAGCAGGTTCGCGGTGCCCTGCATCTTGCCCGTGGTGGTCATGCCGCTGTTGTTCACGCCGACGTTGAACTTGTAGGGCTGCTCGTTGAGCACCTGCAAACCGACAGCACCCTCCCCGCTCGTGCGACTGCGCGTCACGATCAACGGCAATTGCTCGTCGCGCACCACGAGTCCGCGACGCATGAGCATGCGGATGTTGCGGTTCGCGAGGCTCTCGTGGCGCGGCATGCCGCGCCAGCACGACGCGCGCGCGAGAAATGCGTTCGGCGGCGCGACGTCGGGCAGCGGTGCCGGCTCGGCCGCCGCCGCGGGAGCCGAAGCGGCGTCGATGTCCACGGCGGAAATCGCGGTACCGTCGGCACTCAACTCCGGCGCGACGGCGAAATCCGCGGCCGGCAGCGGTGGCGACGCCGGTATGGCCTGCGCGCCGCCATCCGCGAGCGCGGCGCCCGCGCCAACTTGCGCGTCCGCTGACGACGCATCGGCGGCCGATGCTGCCGACGCGGGTTGCGGCGCTTGGGCTATCGCATCCGCCGGCGCCGCGGAAGGGGCCGAAGACGTCGACCGGGAGGAAGCGGAAGCAGGTGTGCCCGTGGCGTCGGAGGTGGTGGAAGTGGTGGAAGCGGCGGCACGCGACGCCGCCTCGCGATCGACCGTGGCGGCGACGGCACCCGGGTCGGCGCCTGCGAACAGGGCAATCGGATCGGTGGCGGCGCCCGGGTCCGGTGTCACCGGCTCGGGTGGCGGCGGGGGCGGCACGAGATACTGAGGCGACAGGCCGCGATCCCACAATCCGTAGGACACGGCATTCCGCTCAGTGAAACACGGCGGATTGGGATCCGAAAACAAGGATTGTGCGTGCGCGCCCACCGGGAGTCCGGCAACCAGGCACGCGGCCAGCAGGAGGCGACTCCGCACGACCGGCTTTACCGACATTCGACACCTGAAAATCCCGCCCCACGCTGGCGCCGTCCCTCGGCGTTGTGCACCGGTTCCGACACGAGAGGCGATATAGCAACAAGCCGGTATTTTACGTCGATCGCCTATCGCCCCGCCAGCCAGAAAACATCAGAAATCGCCGGGAACTCTTTCTCCATATTGCCACTCATATCGCGTGACTTCCCCTGTAGTGATTTTTGCCCGCCCCGCGCGGGCATTTTTATTAAAAAAGCCCGGGAAATGATTCCCGGGCAATGGTCGATCGTCATGGAGGGACGATCGAGGGGGGCCGACGGGTGCCTCGCCAAGGTCGCGCGGCACCGAAATCTTCGGGACGTCGCCCGGCGCGGCTTACTTCTTCTTGCCGCCCTTGCTGCCGCCCGCCAGATACCGCTCGTTGTACTCATCCATGAGTTTGCGCACCGTCGCGCCGATCTGGATGTAGTCGGGCTCGTTCAGGTTGGCAAGCGACACGCGGCCCGACGGGTGGAGTGTGCCGAAGCCTCTCCCGGGCAGCAGTACCACGCCACTTTCCTTGGCGAGGCGGAACAGCACCTCCGACGGATCGATCGTCTTCATGAACCAATCGACGAAGCCCTTGCTGTAGATCTTCGTGCCCAATACCTCGAGATCGAGAATGTTGTAGTAGTCGACTGCGTTCGGCCCGGTCTCCTCCGTGATGCCGGCCGCGCGATACATCACGGCCTTGCGCCGGCGGATGATGCGCTTGACGGCGTGCTTGTAGGCTTCCGGCTCGTCCATCAGGCAGAACAGCGAGAACAGCGCCATCTGCACCTGCTGCGGCGTCGACAGTCCGGCGGTGTGGTTGAGCGCCACGGCGCGGCTGTCAGCCACCAGACGGTCGATGAACTTGAGCTTTTCGGGTTCGGTCGTGATCGATGAGTAGCGGGCGTTGAGGCCCTCGCGCTGCCCCTTGGGCAGCTTGGCGATCTTGTCGTCGAGCAGATTCTTCTCGTGGGTGGCGATCGCGCCCAGGCGCCAGCCCGTCGCACCGAAATACTTTGAATACGAGTAGACGAGAATGGTGTTGTAAGGCGCGATGGCGAACAGCGAGCGGAAGTCGTCTGCAAACGTGCCGTAAACGTCGTCGGTAAGGATGATGAGATCCGGGCGCTTCTTGACGATGCCGGCCAGATGTTCGAGCGAGGCGTCGTCGAGCTTGACCGACGGCGGGTTGCTCGGATTCACCAGGAAGAATGCCTTGATCTTCGGGTCGAGCAGCTTGTCGAGCTCCTTCTTCGAGTATTGCCAGCCCAGCGCCGGATCGGCGTTCAGGTTCACCTCGTGCAACTGATAGTCCGCCAACTCCGGAATCTCGATGTACGGCGTGAAGATCGGCATGCCCAGCGCGATGGCGTCGCCCGCCTGCAGCAGATGGTTCGTCTTGAGTGTGTTGAACAGGTACGTCATGGCCGCCGTGCCGCCTTCGACCGCGAACACGTCGAAGTTGCCCACGAACGGGTGCTTGCCGACCATCTCCCGGCGCAGGTATTTCGCGGCGATCTTCTCGGTGTTGCGAAGCATGCGGTCAGGCACCGGGTAGTTGCAGCCGAGAATGCCGTGCACCATCTCCGTGAGGAAGTCTTCGACGACGAGCCCCATCTGGTCGCGGACATACGAGATCGCCTTCTCGAGAAACTTCACGCCCGGCGCGTGCTGATTCTCGCGCGCGAAGTCCAGCCAACGGGCCTCGACGCCCTTGCCCGGCGGAATGCCGCCGACGCCTTCGGGCATGTAGGTGAACTGGCGCTGCGCCTCCGACAGCGCGAACAGGCCCAGTTGGAAGAAGCCGTGACGCGGTTCGAGCGCGAGGAAATTCGGGTTGCCGCGGCCGGCGTTCAGCATCGAGCGCTGCGCGCCGTTGTCCTGCGCGAGTTCGATCAGCGTGTCCTTGAATTCGAACGGGCTGAGTTTGGCGAGTGCGTCGAGTTCCTTCGATTTCATAGCAATTTCTCCATGAACAACCAGTAACAACCGATGACGAATCCGTCGCAAGGGCCTGACGCGTGCGTCAGGCCGGGGGAAGACGACGGACGATCCGGGCGAATGTCCTCACGGCATCCGGCCTTGGGCCCGCCGCTAGGCGAGCGACACGACCAGCGGTCCGAGCAGCGTGAGCAGCACGTTGGCAATGGCATACGTAATGGCGAACGGCACCGTCGGTATGTTGCTCTCGGCTTTGTCGAGAATCTCGCCGAAGGCGGGGTTCGCACTGCGCGACCCCGACAATGCGCCGGCCAGAATGGCGACGTTGTCGTAGCGCAGCACGTAGCGCCCGAACAGGTACGTGAGCAACAGCGGCACGATGGTGACGATGACGCCGGCGATAAAGATCGACACACCGCTTTGCTGCAGCGTCTGCCACGCCTGCGCGCCGGCGGAAAGCCCCACGCAGGTCACGAACGTGGCCAGACCTAGTTCCTTGAGCAACGAACTCGCCGCGAGCGGCATGGCGCCGAACGTCGGGTGCTTGCCGCGCAGCCATCCGAACACCAGCCCCGCGAGCAGCGCCCCACCACCGCTGCCGAGCGTGAGCGGAATACCGCCGACCTTGACGACGATGTAGCCGATGAGCAAACCGACCACGATGCCGATGCCCATGTACACATAGTCGGTCTTCACGGAATAGGCCACGGGATAGCCGGCCTCCTTCGCGGCGCGTTGCACGTCGCTGTCGGCGCCGTATAGGGTCACCACGTCGCCGTGGTACACAACGGTGTCGTCGAGCACGGGCACGGGCTGTCCCATGCGCATGATCTTCGCGATGTACACGCCGTGCTTGACGTCGCGCTCGACGCCCGCCTTGAGTTCGCCCAGCGTCTTGCCGTTGCCGCCCTTTCGGGCGAACACCACCTCCTGCATGCGCAGCGCGATATCGAGGTCCTGCGACGGGCGCTGCTCGTCGCCGAGCAGGCGCCACGCGTCGGTGGCGGCCTCGCGGCGCCCGATGAGCATCACGTCGTCGCCCGCCTCGAGCACCAGATCGTCGGTCGCGATGATGATCTTGCCCTTGCGCCGCAGGCGCTCGATGGTCACGCCGTCGGTCAGCTGCTTCTCGACGTCGATCACCCGCTTGCCCGCGCCGGTCGTCACCCGATACACGCGACCGACGAGCGCCGGCAGCGAATCGACCTGATCGGCCGACAGCACGGCACGTCCGCCGGCCATCGCGAGCTCGGCCTTCTTCGCGTCTTCCTTGAGCGTTCGGCCCATGAGCCTGGGCACAAGCGACGCGCACACAATGATCGCCCCCAGGCTGCCGAAGATGTACGTCACGGCGTAGCCGATGGCCACCTCCGACTGCAGCCGCTTGACTTCGTCGACCGGCAGGCCGAGGCGCGAGATGGCATCGCCCGCCGTGCCGATGATGGCCGATTGCGTAAGTCCTCCCCCGGCCACGCCTGCGGCAAGCCCCTTGTCGAAGCCGAAGAGCTTCGCGCAGATGAGCACCGTGACGAGGCCCGACGCCGCGAGGAACACCGCCATGGCGATCTCGCGCAGCGTCTTGCGCGAGAGCGAGCTGAAGAACTGCGGGCCGCTCTCGTAGCCCACGGCGTAGATGAACAGCGCGAACATGATGCTCTTCACGCCCGCGTCCACCGAAATGCCGATCTGGGAGACGACGACGGCCACCAGCAGCGAGCCGCCAACGCCTCCCAACTGGAACGAGCCGAATTTGATCGCCCCGATGGCGTACCCGAGGGCGAGCGACAGAAAGATCGCGACCTCCGGGACATGATTGAGAATCGAATGTACTAGTTCCACCGCAGAACCTCCGTCAAGAAATGGGGGCGGCGCGCGGCGCGCCCCGGATCGTGTCCGTGAGGCCGTCGTTTGCCGATGAATTCTTGCGTCCCTCCCTGCTTGCCCCGCACACCGGGATGCGTTGTCGAGGCTTGAACCGTGCGACGTGGCCGACGATCAACGCGCGAACTGATGGGCCACGAATACCACCGCCGGCCCCATGAGCGGCAGCAGCACATTCGACAGGGCATAGGTCACCGTGTATCCCACCACCGGCAATGCGCTGTCCGCCGTTTGCACCACCGCGCTGATCGCGGGCGTGCTCGCCTGCTGCCCCGCAATCGCACCGATCAGGATCGGCCCGTCGATGCGCAGCAACTTGTGTCCGACCCAGAGCGACACCAGCGCCGGCAAGAGCGACACGCAGATCCCGACGACCGGCAACGCCAACCCGTGTTCGCGAAGCAGTACGGCAGCCTGGGGGCCCGCCGACAAGCCGACGCACACCACGAATACGGCCAGTCCGAGATCCTTGAGCAATTCGTAGGCTGCCGGCGGAAATGTGCCCCATGTCGGACGCCGCGAGAGCAGCCAGCCACTGGCCAGTCCGCTGAGCAACGCGCCCCCGCCCGAGCCCAGGGTCATCGGCACACCGCCGATGCGCACCGACAGGTGGCCGATGCACAGGCCCACGATCAACGCGAGGCCCACGAACACGAGACTCGTCTTGTTGCCGTGCGGCACCGGCTTGCCGAGCACCTCGCCGGCGCGCTCGACATCGCTTTGCAGCCCCTGCAGCGTCACGACGTCGCCAATCTGCAGCGCGATCTTTCCGAGCGAGGGCAATTGCAGGCCCATGCGCTTCACGGACTTGACGAAGACGCCGTGGCGCACCTCCAGCGGCGCTTCGCGGCGCAATTCGGCGACCGTACGTCCCTCGGCGGCCTTGTTCGTCATGACATAGTCGCGCTCGACGAGCACGATCTCGTTGGTCTGCGTACCCGCCACTTCCGGGCCCACGAGCGCATGCGCTTCGAGCATGGCGTCGCGGCGCCCGACGAGAAGCAGTTCGTCGTCCACCTCCAGCACGAGCGGCTGGGCGACCGCCACCGCCGACGCGGCGCGCCACACGCGCTCGACCGCCACCCGCCCTTCGAACGCGCCTTCGACGGCCGCCACGGTCAGGCCGGGATGCGCGACGCGATAGCTGCGCCCCACCAGATCGGGAGCGGCAGGCGCCCCGAGCGTGTCGCCGTTGTCCTCGTCCATCTCGCGCGCGAGCCGCGCGCTGTCCTGCTTGAGATCGATACCCAGCAACTTCGGCGCCAACAAATTGGTGAAGAGCACGATCGTGATCAGACCGAAAACGTAGGTAAGCGTGTAGGCCGTCACCACGTTCGCCTGCCAGGTGCTGAAATTGTCCGGCGCGAGGCCGAGGCGGTTGAGCGCTTCGATGGCCGTGCCCACCATCGCCGACTCGGTCGCGGCACCCGCCGCGAGACCGCCGGCCGTGCCCGGATCGAGCCCCAGCACCTTCACCGCGATCATCACGATGCCGAACACGAACACCACTTCGATTATGGAGAGCACGCCGAAGCGCAGCCCGCGCAGGTTCAGGTTCTCCACGAACTGTGGCCCGGCGGAAAAACCCATCGCGAAAATGAAAAGGGCGAATGCAAAATCCTTGAGCGACCCCTCTGCCATGCAGCCGGTCTGCCCGACAAGCAGCGCAACGAGCAACGCACCGCACACGCCACCGAGCTGAATCGGGCCAAGCCTGATGCGTCCGAGCCACTGGCCCAGCACCACACAGACGAACACGGTGATCAACGGCACGGCATCGAACAGCGGAATCGAACACTGCATACAGGCTCCTGCCTAAGGTGCACGATGAATCCCCGGGGGATCCACAACCGACGATACGACGAGCTTCGCAACGCAACCGGCTCACACCGGGCTTCCTGGTGCGGGTCGGGTCAGGGAAAATTCAGAAGACGACAGACCCCATGTCGCGCGACATGCGGATCGAGACAGCAGACCGGTATCTCCGGCCTAACCAGCTTGAGCATTGCACCTCGGCGTGAATCCGCCGGGCAATGTTGTGGGAACCACGAGATACCGGGAGACGAGGCGTGTCCGGCAAAGGACACTTCGGTCAAAGCGTACGACGTTCATAGCGGATCCCAAGACGTTGAGACAACCCGATAATCGATGACGCTCGCCCCCTCCCGGAAGCCTTCAGGCGATACACCTCCAGTCACATGCGACGCATTGCAGTACTTTGCGCACATGCGCGATTCGCGCAACGGAACACATCAGTAATAAAAATTACGCGATCTGCGACTGTTCCGCGTTTCGTGGCGACGCGGTGTCGGCATAGTGTTGTTCAACGCTCTGGACGTGTCAATATGTTTCGCGTAACAAGCGCGCCGCGTGCGTGTCGATTGCTGTACGCATCGCGTTGAATTGGAATACTGACTAATATTCGTGCCCCCATAGGACCGCGCCGAGATGTCGATGAAGTCGATGAAGTCGCGGCACAGCGGTATCGGAAAGTTCGGTCGGCGGTCCGGGGGCGTCGTCCGCGAGGGTGAAAACGCTTCAAACAGGCGACTGACTGCGACGCCCTGTCACAGCCTTGTCACGCACGCATCGAATGCGCGTCGGAAGCCAGCGGGAGGCACATCATTCGGGTGCGCGAATTTCGTGGATCGTGCCCGGGCCCCAGCCGCTGCGTTCCCACTTGCCCTCACGCAACGTCCATTGATGCTCGCCGGTTTCTTCCCAGTGCGGGGCGGTGTAGCGCATGCCGGGACGCCTGGCTTCCATGTGACCGTCGACCCAGTCGTAGCGGCCGTCTTTCCATTGCCAATACCCCGGCACCCAGAACTGCCCTTTCGGTGCGGCGGGGGGATTCTCGAAGCGCGGCGGCGGCGGGCCTCGCTGCAACGTGACATCGGCGAGCACGGGCAGGCTCGCCAGACACAATACGACAGCCAGCGCGTGGCGACGATGCACGCGTGACGTCGCGGCGCGCAGGACGCGTGTCGACAATGTCTGGAACGAGGAGCGCAGGGGGAACACGGTAGACAGGGTAGACGCGGGGGACGCTGTGGATGCAGAGGCGGACGAAGACGCACACACGGTGGGGAGCGACGCAGACGACATACGCACACGGTCAATGATGGCGAGGAAGTTATGCATTGTACCGCCCGGACTTTATAATCGGGCGCACGCACAACCTGCCGCCGCGCGCGGCTTCCGACGGGGCCGCCATGAACGGTCGCCGCACCGACATCCCATGAACCCTGCCCCCGCGGCCGCCGGTCACCGGCAATTGCTTCGCCTGGCGCTGCCGATCGTGCTCGCCAACCTCACCCAGCCCCTGCTTTCGGCCGTCGACACGGCGGTCGCCGGTCATCTGCCGGGGCCGGCCTATCTGGGCGGCGTTGCGCTCGGGGCACTGCTGCTGAACCTGATCTTCTGGGGCTTCTCGTTTCTGCGCATGGGCACCACCGGCCTCGCCGCGCAGGCATTCGGCGCACGCGACGCCCAGGGACTGCGCGACACCCTCGCCCGCGCGCTGGCGCTCGCGTTCCTCATCGGCGCGGCGCTGCTCCTGCTGCGTCATCCGCTCGTATCGCTCGGCGTGTCGTGGCTCGGCGGCAGCGAGCAGGTCCAGTCGCTCGCACGCGAATATGCGAGCATCCGCATCGTCGCCGCACCGCTCGCCCTGGGCAACTACGTCGTGCTCGGCTACCTGCTGGCGTGCCAGCGCGTGCGCCAGGGCCTGGCAGTGCAGGTATTCATCAATCTGGTGAACGTCGCGGCCGTGCTGGTCCTGGTGCGCGGCTTCGATCAGGGCGTGGCAGGCATTGCCACGGCCACGGCGCTGGCCGATGTCCTGGGCTTCGCCCTGGGCGCCTGGTTGCTGTGGCGCTCGCGCACGCCCGGACTGGCGCCGCTGCGCCTGGCCACGCTCACGGAGCGCAGCGCCCTGTGGCGTCTGTTGCGCCTGAATGTCGATATCTTCCTGCGAACGCTGTTCCTGCAACTGGCGTTCGCCTGGTTCGCCCGGGTCGGCGCCCGGCTCGGCGACACCACCCTGGCGGCCAACGCCCTGTTGCTGAACTTCCAGACGTTCATGGCCTACGGTCTCGACGGCTTCGCGCATGCGGCCGAAGCGCTGGTCGGCGCCTACGTGGGCGCGCGCGAACGACAGGCATTGCTGCACGCGATCCGGCTGTCGCTGGGTTGGGCGCTGGCGTGCGCGAGCGGTTTCGCACTGGTCTATGCCGTAGCGGGCGGTGCGATCATCGACGCCCTCACCGACCAACCGGTGCTGCGCGAGACCGCGCGCGAATTCCTGCCGTGGGCCGTGCTCTCGCCGATCGTCGCCGTGTGGTGCTTTCAGCTCGACGGCGTGTTCATCGGTGCGACCCGAACCCGCGAGCTGCTCACTTCGTCGCTGGTCGGCTTGCTGGTGTTCGGTGCGGTCATGCCTTTCACGCTCGACGTCTGGGGCAATCACGGCCTGTGGGTCGCGCTCATGGCGTTTCTCGCCACGCGCGGCATCGTGCTCGGCGCGCTGCTGCCGCGCATCTGGCGCGGCCTGCCGCATCGGTCCGCCTGACCGGTCGCAATGCCGCAAGCACGCGCGGCGCCTGCCTTGGCGCGGCGGGGTGGCGTCAGCTGCGGAGTCAGTCGCCGCCAATGCACGCCAGTGCGGCGGCGTGCAAGTCCGCGTTGGCCGCGGCGAGCACGCGCCCCTGCGAGGTGAGCGTGAGCGGCTTGCCGTCCCAGTCGGTGATCACGCCGCCGGCCGCCTCGATGACGGGTGCCACGGCCAGATAGTCGTAAGTTTGCAGCCCCGCCTCCATGACCAACTCGATGTGCCCGCTGGCGAGCAGACCATAGGCGTAGCAATCGCCTCCGAAACGGCGCCGACTGACCGCCTTCGTCAACCGCTCGAAGCGCGCGTATTCGGCGGCATCGAAAATGTCGGGCGACGTGGCGTACACGGTCGCATCGGCAAGCGTCCGGACCGGACTGGTGGTGCACACCTCGCCACCGAAACGGGCTTCGCGCAGCCCCGCTGCGGCATCGTTGATGCCGATCCAGCGCTCCCCCGTTGCCGGAATGTCGATCACGCCGACGACCGGCTTGCCGCGGTGCAGCAGCGCGAGCAGCGTGCCCCACAACGGATGCCCCGTGATGAAACTGCGCGTGCCGTCGATCGGGTCGACCGACCAAACGTACTCCGCATCGAGCCCGGTCTTGCCGAACTCCTCGCCCCAGATGCCGTGCGACGGATAGCGCGCCGCGATCCTGTCGCGAAGCGCGGTCTCGACCTCGCGGTCGGCGATCGTGACCGGACTCTCGTCCGCTTTGTCGTCCACGGCAAGACGACGGCGGAACCAACCCAGCGACAGCGGCCGCACGGCGTCGGCGAGCGAGGCGGCAAACGCCGCATATTCGGCGACGGCAGGGGTGGCGGGGGCGGACGACATACACGATTCTCCTGCTGGGAAGCCACGCAAGGCGGCAACAATGGGAAACGTTCCGTAAAACGTTCGATCAAGCGCGATCATACGCGCGTGTGGATGCGTCATTCTGCACCCGACGTATGACAAGCGCCCGAATCTGGTGCAAATTTGCTATGCTCGCGGCCTGATTCCGGGGGTGCCAGGCCCCGCTTGACCTCATCTCACAGGATTCCCATGCTTTCCGGTCGCGGCGTCATGCTCTCTGTCTCGGCGTCGGTCATGTTTTCGATCATGCCGGCGCTCGTTGCGCAGTTGGCGCCCCTGTCCGGGCTGGACGTTTTCGCCTGGCGCATCCTGCTCACGCTGCCGGGCACGCTGGTCATCGTGGCCGCGCTGCGCCGCACGAACGTGCTGGCCAGCACGTTTTCCCACGTCTTGCATCGCCCCGGCCCGCTTGGCGCCGTGCTGCTTTGCGCCGCCATGCTGAGCGTCCAGTTGTGGCTTTTCGTCTGGGCGCCGCTGCAGCAACGCATGCTGGACGTCTCCCTGGGCTACTTCCTCTTGCCGCTGACCATGGTGCTGGCGGGCCGCACCGTCTACCAGGAACGGCTCTCACCGCTACAGACGGCCGCGGTCATTGCCGCCGCGCTGGGCGTCGCCCACGAACTCTGGGCAACGCGCGCCTTGTCCTGGGTCACCGCGCTCATCATGTTCGGCTATCCGCCATATTTCATGCTGCGCCGCCGCTTGCGACTCGACGCGCTGAGCGCGTTCATCATGGAGTTGCTCGCCATGACGCCCGTGGCCGCGGTCGTGCTGTGGCAGGCATGGCCGGACAATGCGCGGGTGATCGCCGAGCCGCGCTTCTGGTTCTGGCTGCCCGCGCTCGGGCTGCTCAGTGCCAGTGCCCTCGCGAGCACGCTGGCCGCCGCGCGCATGCTGCCCATCGGGGTGTACGGCATTCTCAGCTACGTGGAACCGGTGCTGCTGTTCGCCGTTTCCGTCTTCCTGTTGGGAGAGCCTTTCACCGAACGCGGCCTATGGACGTATGCCCCCATCTGGGTCGGCGTGGCATTGATCGTCTTCGACAGCCTGCGCACGCTGCGCCGCCAGCGCATCGTCGGCGCCTTTGGGAAATCGCCGCCGTCGGCCTGACCCGGGGGACCGGCGATCCGGCGATCCGACGATCCGCCGCCGTACCGGGAAGCCGGCGCGGCGAAGGCCGCCGGTGGCCCGGCGTGCAATGCCGAATCGCCGCGTTATACTCGCGAGAGCTTGTAAGACGACCCTTATGAAAAATCTCGCCAAGATCGCCATTCTGCTGTCCCCGGGGCTTCTCGCCGTCACCCTGTCCGCTTGCGGCTCGTCTGCGCCGCTGTTCACTTCGGACGGTCGTCCGACCCAGCAAATCCAGTGCTCGGCCACCGTGGCCGGCGATTGCGACCAGCGCGCGCGTACCCAATGCCAGCAAAAGGGCTACGACGTGCTTACGCGCGACGTGAGCGGCGGCGTGGCCAATATCGTGATTGCCTGCCAGCCGGGCTGATGCCGATCGTGGGCGCGCCATCACCCGGCGCCGGGGCATCGCGCTGAGGGGACCACACACCTCTGGCGTGCACACGCCGGCGGTTGGCATTACGATGCGTTATTGCGCGCGGTCAACTCCCACTCGTTGCGCGGGATGACTTTGGCCACGCGCGGTGCGAGAATGAAAGAGTCCTGAAGCGTTCCCGCCGGCCATCCGGCCACGAAAGCCTCCGGCCACCGCCCCTCCCATTTCCCTGTTGGGGAGCGACGTCGCAAGCGGCATCACGTCAGGCAGGCATTTCACGCAATCCCAGCCCAAAGAGGACACCATCATGTACGAACGCATTCTGGTTTCGATCGACGGCAGCACGCCCTCCAACCGTGCCATCGACGAAGCGGTCAAACTCGTCGCGCTCAGCCAGGGCAAGATCCGCCTGGTATCGGTTGTGCCGTCACTCGCCAACGCCTACGCCGCCGGCGCCTACAGCGGTTTCGTGCCGCTGGAAAGCCAGGAGTCGTTCGAGAAGGAAACGCACGAGATTCTCGCCACCGCTCAGGCCGACCTGAAGAAGCGCGGTGTCGATGCCGAGACAAAGATGATCACGCTCGAAGCCGGCACTGACGAAATCGCCGACGCCGTATTGCGCGAAGCGCAGGAATGGAATGCCGACGTGATCGTGCTGGGCACCCATGGCCGACGCGGCATCAACCGTCTGCTGCTCGGCAGCGTGGCGGAAACGCTGCTGCGCATCACCACCTTGCCCGTGCTGCTCGTGAAGGCCAGCGACAAGTAACTTCGCACGCCCAGGCACCCATGCGCCGGCCGGTATGTCCGGCGCAAATGAAAACGGCACGCCGCGCGCGTGCCGTTTTTGCGTGGCGCCTGCACCGCGCCGTCAGCGAATGCCGGCACGCATGAACGACTGCACGAATTGACGCTGAAACAGCAGAAATGCGATGAACAGGGGCGCTGCCGTCATCAACGTCGCCGCCGTGATCAGCGACCAGTCGATACCCTGATCGGTCGACGAAAACACCTGCAGTCCAACCGTGAGCGGACGCGTCTCGACCGAGTTCGTCACGATGAGCGGCCACAGGAAGTTGTTCCAATGGTGACTGATCGACACCAGCGCGTAGGCCACGTAGACCGGACGTGCGAGCGGCACATACACCCGCCAAAGCACTTGCCACGCACTGGCCCCTTCCACGCGCGCGGCATCGTCGAGCTCGCGCGGCACCGTCTTGAAAGCCTGACGCAACAGGAATATGCCGAACGCCGAGGCGAAGTACGGCAGCGCAATGCCGAGGATCGTGTCGCGCAGTCCCATCCAGGCGATCGTGCGGTAGTTCTCCACGATCAGCACGTCGGGCATCACCATCAATTGCAGCAGTACCACCATGAACGCGACCTCGCTGCCACGGAACGTGAAGCGAGCGAACGCATAGGCCGCGAGCGTGGCGAGTACCAGCTGCGCCGCCAGGATTACCGTCACGAGCACGAACGTGTTGACCAGATAACGCCCGAAAGGCGCGGCCTGCCATGCGTGCACGAAGTTCTCGAGCGTGAGCGGCGCGTCCAGGGAGAACCTCGTGGCATAGGCCGACGGATGAAACGCGCTCCACAGCGCATAGAGCAATGGCAGCAGCCACAGCAGGCCGAGCAGCCAGGCTCCTGCCACGTCGGGAAAACCGGTGTGGCCGGTCGAGGAAAACGCGGGCAGCGCCGCGCGGGCGTTGGCCGATGTGCCGCTCGCGGCGCCGGGATTGGCGGAAGTCGTCATTGATAGTGCGTGCGTGAGTCGAGCAGACGAAATTTCACAAGGGCCACGATGGCGAGCAGCGTCAGCAACACGACGGTGAGCGCCGCCGCATATGCGGTGTCCCAGAAGCTGAAGGCCACCTGATAGATGTAATACAGCAGCAGTTGCGTGGCGTTGTCCGGCCCGCCGCGCGTCATCACCACCACATGATCGACGAGGCGGAACGCATTGATGAGGGCATTGATCACCACGAAGACGGTCGTGGGCATGAGCAGCGGCCATTGCACCCGGCGGAAAAACTGCCAGCGCGAGGCGCCCTCGAGCGCGGCGGCTTCGGCAAGCGTGGGCGAGATCTGTTGCAGCGCAGCCAGATAGAAGATCATGAAGAAGCCGGCTTCCTTCCAGATCGTCACGACCATGAGCGCCGGGAGCGCCGTGCCGGGCTGGCCGAGCCAGTTGTGATCGCCCCAGCCCAGCGCCTGCGAGATCTGCGCAATCAGTCCGTACTGCGGTGTGTAGAAGAAGAGCCAGATGTTCGCCACGGCGATCATCGGCAGGATCGCCGGCGTGAAATACGCCAGACGCAGCAGCGCGCGCCCGGGCACCTCGCGATGCACCCACAAGGCCATGACGATCGACAGCCCGATCGCCACGGGCACGGTGACCAGTGCAAACAGCACGTTGTTGCGCAGCGCCTGCCAGAACACCGGGTCATCGAGCAGCAATTGATAGTTCTCAGTGCCGACGAAGATCGACGGCGCGCCGGCGCGCGCGGTCGAAAAGACGCTGTGCCACACCGTGGCGAGGGCCGGATAGTGCGTAAAGGCAACGAGCAGCACGAGCGCCGGCGCCAGCAGCAGCCACGGCACCCATGACGAGTGGCGCAGATCGGCGCGAGTCACGGTACGGTTCACGGAACGGTCCATCGAATCGATGCGTGGGACCGGTGCACGAGCGACGTCTGCCGCACGACGCCGGCCCCACATGTCAGGGCATGGCGGCGGCGATCAGCGTGCGTACGGACGCAAGATGCGATCCGCTTCGCGCTGCGCGTCGTCGAGCGCCTGCTTCGGCGACTTGGTGCCGGTCAACGCCGCCTGAAGCGCGTCGTTGAGGGCCTTCGTCACGCGCTGGTTGTCGTGCGTCGAGAACTCCGCCACGCTGCTGCCGAGCTGGTCGCGCGCCACCGCGGCGGCAGGCACCTTCCGCACGTAGTCCTTCATCGCCGGCGTCTCCCACGCGGCCGGCGTGACCGCCACGTAGCCCGTGTCGATGCCGAACTGCGCGGCACGCTCCGGCGTGGTGGCCCACTTGATGAACGTCATCGCCGCCTCCTTCTCCTGCGGCGTGCTCTTCTTGAACACGTAGAAGTTGCCGCCACCGGTCGGACTGCCGCCCCGCACCTTCGACGGCATCTTGCCCACGCCGAACGGGAACGTCGCGTTGGTGCGAATGTTGGTCAGGTTGCCGGTCGTCGTGTAGATGATGGCCGCCTTCTTCTCCAGGAAGTCCTTCGGCGTGGTGCCCCATTCGATCGATCCCGTCGGCATGGCCTTGTACTTCGCCGCGAGATCCACCCAGAACTGCAGCGACTCCACGGCCTGCGGCGCGTTGAGGAACGTCTTGTTGCCCGACGCGTTCATCAGCTCGATCCCGGCCGGCGTGGTGAACGCCTGGAACAGCCAGTAGCCGAAGCCCGTCGACGGCACCTTGATGCCCCACTGCGTCACGTTGCCCGAAGCATCGCGCCGGGTGAGCTTCTGCGCGTAGCTGGCGAGCTCGGTCCAGTTCGCCGGCGCGCGCTCGGGGTCGAGCCCGGCTTCGCGGAACATGTCCTTGTTCCAGTACATCACGATGGTCGAGCGCTGGAACGGCACGCCCCAGGTGTGACCGTCGATGCGCGAATTCATCATCAGCGCCGGGTAGAAGCTGTCGAGCCACTGCTTGTCGGCCGGCGTGTTCGCAATGCTGTCGATCGGCACCACGGCGTCTTCGTCGATCAGCGTAAACACGTCGGCGGCGGCGAGCACGGCGACCTGCGGCGGCGTACCCGCCTTTGCCGCCGTCAATGCCTTGACGACGGAATCCTGATACGTCCCGGCGTACACCGGCTTGACCTTGATCGTCGGATGCGTCTTCTCGAAGTCCGCCACCAGATCGTTGATGATCTTCGTGACGGGCCCGCCCACCGCGACCGGGTAATAGAACGTCAGTTCGACCGGCTTCTGTTGTGCCACGGCCGTGCCCGTCAGGCCGCCCAATGCCAGCGTGGCCAGAGTGGCTGCAAACGTTTTCAGAATCGTGCGTCGCATATCGCTTGGTTCCCCATGTAAGCGTTGTGGTGGTGTGACTGAAATCGATGTGGGCCACGATGGCCCGTCGGTCCGAGGTCCTGGCTCAGGCGTGCGGTTCCGGCGCACACGCCGACGCGACCGTCGGGGCGAGCGCGAACGCCGCCGGGAACGTGGCCTGCGCGCCGTTCGTCCGCGCACCGGGCGGCGCGAGCTTTTCATGCGGCGCGTCGAGGGCCATGCGCGCGCCGGTCGCTACGTCGAACAGATGCTGGTCCTCGGTACGCCACTGCAACCCGATGGCGTCGCCCGGCACGAATGGACGATGCCCCGGCACGCGTGTGGCGACCTCTCCCGCCGCGCCCAGCCTGCAGGCGACAAGCGTGTCCGCCCCGAGGTATTCGACAGCGCTCACCGTGGCGAGCACCGCCCCCATCGAAGTCGGCGACACCGCACGCACATCCTCCGGACGCAGGCCGAGCAACGCGGCGTCGAGCGCGCCGGCCGGCGCCAGCGCCGGGCCGGTCTGCCCGGCGGGCACGAGCGCATCGCCGTGACGCACGAGCTCGAGCAGGTGCATCGGCGGCGTACCGATGAAGCTCGCGGCAAAGCGCGTGGCCGGCGTGCTGTAGAGCGCGTGCGGTGCGTCGTTCTGCTCGATGCGGCCATGGCGCAGCAGCACGACCCGGTCGGCCATGCTCATTGCCTCGGTCTGATCGTGCGTGACGTAGATGAGCGTCATGCCAAGCTGCTGTTGCAGCGCGCGAATCTCGCGGCGCATTTCCTGGCGCAATTGCGCGTCGAGATTCGAGAGCGGTTCGTCCATGAGGCAGACCGACGTTTCGGCGATCACGGCCCGGCCAAGCGCCACGCGCTGCTGCTGACCGCCCGAGAGCTGGGACGGCTTGCGCTCGAGATAGGGTTCCAGGCCGAGCAACGATGCCACGCGCGCCAGACGCCGGGGATAGTCCCGTGCCGGCTCGCCGCGCACGCGCAACCCGAACAGCAGGTTCTCGCGCACCGACAGATGCGGAAACAACGCGTAGGACTGAAACACCATCGAGAGCTTGCGGCGTGCGGGCGGCAGTCCGGTCACGTCGTTGCCGCCGATCAGGATGCGTCCGGCGCTCGGTGTCTCGAGCCCGGCGATCATGCGCAGCAGCGTCGATTTACCGCAACCCGACGGGCCGAGCAGAACGACGAGCGTGCCGGCGTCGGCGGTGAAACTCACGTCGTCGAGCGCGTGTGTGTTGCCCCACTGCTTGCTGACGGATTCGATGACGAGCGATGACATGGAAGGCGCGCGGCGGCCGTTCGGAGACGGCGAAATCGGAAAAGCCCGACATTAACCGCCGATCGATGGCAGTTTGATGACATTGGCGTCGCGCGCGCACCGATGAAGGCCGCCGGTAGGGCGCACGGACGCCTTGCCTGTCTCGGGGGCTGGGAAAATCCGAGGAGATCGCAGTCGAGCGGCGCCGTCCGAAGACATGTGCCGCGGGCGATGGGCTGGTCCGTGCGGGCGGCTGTCAGGCCACGGCCTGACGGCGTTTGGCGCGCAGCAGCGCCTTGGAAATGATGCGGGTCTCCGGGCTCGCGGTCCCGGTGTGCCGGGCAATGGCGTCGCGGAAGAACCGACGTGTTTCGTCCGCCACGGTCTCGCGCTCGTTGTCCATCGTGAGGATGTGATAACTCTCGCCGAGCAGGCACTTCTGCTTCACTTCGGACGACACGCCGTCGTACACGATGCGCGCATTGTGCGGGCTGGCCGTATCGTCGTCGACCGCGTGCACGATCAGACAGTCCGCCGTCACGCGTTCGAGGCGCGCACGAACGTGCGCGGCAAGCCGCCGCGCGTTGTAGAGATGCGCGAGGGGCAACGAGGCCGATCCGATCTCGGAGGCGTCGTGCAACGACATCGACTTCGCGACGCGCGCGCGCAGGGCCTCGTTCTTCAGCCCGTACGGCGCCTTTTCCTGATAGCGATAGCGATGGCGCAGCGGCGTGTGAAACACCAGATCGATGAGCGGGTAATACCAGGGGATGGTCCAGCCGTCATACACCAGCGTGACGGCCAGCAGCGACAGCGCCGTCACGTCCGGCTCCGCCTGCGCGACCGCCAGGCTCAGCGTGGCCCCCATGCTCAGACCGCAGATCGATACCGTCTCGTGCGTCTCACGCAGCGCGCGAAACTTCGCGCGGGCGGCTTCGATCCAGGCGCGCCAGTCCGTGCACGGCGAGCCGAGTCCGTAACCGGCAATATGCGGCACCGATACGGTATAGCCATCACGCTGCAACGCCTTGGCCACCGGACGCATCTCGAGCGGCGTGCTGGAGAGCCCCGGCAACAGCAGTACGGCGTGCTCACCGCCCTTGTAGAAGATATCTTCCTGGAACATCGTCAAACCCCGCCGGAGACGACCGGCGTCTCATGGACATCGCGCGCATTGGCCGCCGGCGCAAGCGCATGCAGCGGCGTGACGGGACGCACGGCTGGCCCCGCGTGCAGACGCAGAATCACGTACGTGCCGACGTGGGCGCGAAAATACTGCAATTCGCAATGGAACGTCTCGTAGCCGCCTTCGCGCGTGCGGATGCGCAGATTGTGCGCACCGTGTTGCGGGCGCTCGCCGTCCGCCGAAAAAAGCCCTGCCAGTCGCACCGCATCGTCCGGGTGGAGCAAGGCGCGCAAGCCGTCGCGCCTGGCGACGTCCGCGGCAACGCCTGTCGCGCGGCGGAAGTGCTCGTCAAGGAATTCGTAATGCGTGGCCGGATTGGCCAGATAGAAGATCGTGTCGAGGTGCCGGGTCAGATACGTCATGAGCGCATTGCCCAACTGCACGGAATCGGACAGCACCATGCGCTCGTTCTCGGCGCGCAGCAGCATTTCATAGCGCGTCTGGGCCACCTCCGCGAACAACTCCGCGCGATACTGGGCGCGGCGCAAACGCTCGATCAGGACAACCGCGAGCGGCGTGACCATCAGGAAGCCCGCGACGATCATCGCGTCGCGACGGTCCAGTTGGGTCACGTCGCGAAACGGTGGCACGAAGAAGAAATCGAAGATGGGAATGCTGACGATCATCGCCATGACCGCCGGCCCGAGTCCCCAGAGAAATTCGACGATGATGACCGCACAGGCGAAAAATATGCCTGGCATCGCGTGGTCGAGCACCGGATGCAAAAGGCTGCGAACAAGGAACGCTGCCAGTACCACCATTAATGCGCCGACGTATCGTTTCGCGCCGGGTTCCGCCCAGCGTCGGGCGTTTTTGATATCCATGATTCCTCGCCGGCACGTCCCGGCGCTCGATGATCCGCTCTTGGCACCGATCATACGGTGCTGCTGTTACAAAATATTACGGATTATCGCACGCCGCCCCTTGACGTTCCGACGCGGGGAACCCTAATTCAGTGGCGCCTTAACAACAAGCCGGAGGCGGCCCAGCATCGGCGCGGGTTCGCGCGTGGCGCCGACGCGGTTGTCAGGGAAATCACGAAGGCCCGACCGCGCGGACTCCCCCAGCCGCCGCATCGTTCAGCGCAGCATGAACGACATGGCCGAGAGGCAATTGAGCATGCGCACGGCCGCTTCGACGCTCGGTGCGGCGAACTGCAGCGTCACGCCGTCGATCCGCTCCAGCGTCGGCCATTGGCAAAAGAGATCGGCCAGTGCCGTGGTCTGCGCCTGCAAACGCACTTCCACCGGCGTCTCCACCTTGAACGCATGCCATTTGCGCGGATCGGCGAGCGCTTCGCTGGCCGCGTCGCGGATCAGGTCGCAGGACTGGCTGGGGCTGAGCGTCATGCCGCTGCCCTGCCCCCAGGCAGCTTTCGTCTGCACGAAGCGCGCGTGCGGGAAGATCAGTTGCGTTTCTTCGCAGAAAACATCGTCGCCGCTGGCCATGACCACCGGCACCCCGCGCTCGCCCGCGAGCGCGCCGTAGAGCGCGGCCTCGCTGGCTTCGACGCCGCCCAGCCAGACACGTGCGAAGGCGAAGCTGTTGATCGTGTGCGCCAGAATTCCCGCACTTTGCGACTTGCCGTGATAACCGATCATGAACATGGCGTCACATCCGGCCTCGACCCCGGCGGCCATGCCGAGATAACGCGGCTTGCCCAGCACGAGGCGGGCGCGCGGATCGAGTTCGTCGGGCAGCAGGTTGCGAAAGCCGCCGTGCGAGTCGTTCACCATCACTTCGGTGGCCCCGCCAGCGAAGGCCCCTTCGACGGCCGCGTTCGCTTCGCGCGTCATCCAGCGGCGCGCACGTTCGTACTCGCCGTTGCCAGCGCGGGTCTGCTCGGCGTGGAATACGCCGGCGACGCCTTCGATATCGGTGGAGATCAGGATTCGCATGATGTCAGCCATGTCGGGAAAGGCTCACAGCGTCGCCCAGTCGGGCAGCACGTCGGCAAGCGCGCGCCGCACGTGCCCGTCACGCCCGAGCACCGATTCCGCCGCGAAGAGCGCGTGCAGAATCGCCTGTTCGGTGGCGTCGGCCGTGGCCTGAAAAATCGGATCGAGAAGGGGGTCGGGCACGAGCGCGGCCGGGGCGACACGCCCCATGGCATCGTGCGGCACGGTGTAGCCGGTGGTAAACGCCAGCGCCACGTCGCCGCTGCCGTGTCCGTAGACCGACCCGGTACGCGCCAGCCCGGCGCCGGTGCGCGTGGCCACACGGCGCAACTGGCGCGCGTCGAGCGGCGCGTCGGTCGCCACCAGCATGATGATCGACCCCCGCTCTGGCGCCGCATGCTGCGCCGGTTGTGCGAGCCGCTCGTCGAGCACCGGCCCGACGTGGCGGCCGGCGATCGTCAACTGCGATGGGCGCCCGAAATTCGACAGCACGAGTACACCGACGGTGAAGGTCGCCCCGGCCGTCTCGACGACACGCGATGCGGACCCGATGCCGCCCTTGAGCCCGAAGCTGGACATGCCGCGCCCCGCACCGACCGCGCCCTGCGCGAAGTCGGCTTGCGCGCTCGCGCGCGCCTGCGCATAGTGCGCCTCGGTCACGGCAAGCGCCTGCATGTCATTGAGGTAACCGTCGTTGCACTCGAGCACGGTCGGATTGAGCGACGGACCACCGCGCCCGATTTCCGGATTGGCGGAGATGGCCTCGCGCAACTGGCCGAGCACCACATGACTGACGGAAAAGGTGTTGGTGAGCGCTACCGGCGCCTCGATCACGCCGAGCTCGTCGATCTGCATCAGACCGACGCTCTTGCCGAAGCCGTTGATCACGGCCGTGGCGGCCGGGATCTTGGCGCGGAACGGGTCCCATCGGGCGTCGGGAACCGAGCCTGCCGGCAGGGCGGCCGCAGCGCCGGCGGAAGCGGCGGAAGCGGCGGAAGCGGCGGGCGTTGGGCACACGACGGTCACACCGGTCTGTAGCGGGCCGTCGGCCAGCGTGGCGTGCCCCACAAAAACGCCCGGTACGTCCGAGATCGCGTGGCGCGGCCCCGGGGGCAGAAGCCCCACATAGGGGGCACCGAACAAGGCCTCGCGAATGTCGGACGGCTGCGTCATGTCGCGCTCCGGCGAAATCGTCAGTGTCTGTCGAGCTTCGGATCGAGCGCGTCGCGCAGTCCGTCACCCAGCAGGTTGAAGGCGAGCACCGTCAGGAAGATGGCGAGGCTCGGGAAGATCGCGATGTGCGGCGCGTTGACCATGTCGGCGCGGGCCTCGTTGAGCATGGCGCCCCACTCCGGCGTGGGAGGTTGCGCGCCGAGTCCCAGGAACGACAGGCTTGCCGCCGTAATGATCGACGTGCCGATACGCATGGAGAAGTAAACCACGATCGACGACACCGTGCCCGGCAGGATGTGACGCATGATGATCGTCCAGTCGGAAGCCCCGATGGAGCGAGCCGCCTCGATGTACGTCAGATGCTTGAGCACGAGCGTGTTGCCGCGCACCAGGCGAGCGAACGCCGGAATCGAGAAAATCGCCACCGCCACGATCACATTGATCATGCCGTTGCCCAGCACGGCCACCACGCCGATGGCCAGCAAGATACCCGGGAAGGCGAAGAGCACGTCGGAGATGCGCATGACGATGCGGTCCCACCAGCCCTCGTAGTATCCGGCGAGCAGTCCGAGCACCGTGCCGATCACGGCGCCGAGCGCGACCGAGCCGAAGCCGGCGGCCAGCGAAATGCGCGTGCCTGCCAGCACCCGGCTGAAAATGTCTCGACCGAGCGAGTCGACCCCGAACCAGTGCGTGGCCGACGGCCCTGCGTTGAGCGCGTCGTAGTCGAAGAAGTTCTCGGGATCGAACGGCACGAGGTGCGGTGCGAGAATCGCGATGATGACCAGCAGCAGCACGAACGCCCCGGCCACCATGGCAATGTGCTGCTTCTTGAATTTGCGCCAGAATTCGCGCCACGGCGTGCGCACGCGACCTTGGCTGGCGACGGCCGCGCCATTGGCGGCGGTAGTGGTTTGACCCGCGTTCATGATGCGTGCCTCACTTGTAGCGAATGGTCGGGTTGATGACGGCGTACAGCACGTCGACCACGAGGTTGATCAGGATGAACTCGAGCGAGAACAGCAGTACCAGCGCCTGGATCACCGGGTAGTCGCGCATCTCGACCGAGTCGATCAGCAGGCGCCCCAGACCGGGCCAGTTGAACACCACTTCGACGACGATCGAGCCGCCGAGCAGAAAGCCGAACTGCAATCCCATCATCGTGACGACGGGAATCATCGCGTTGCGCAGTGCGTGCTTGAACACCACGCGCATCTCGTTCAGGCCCTTCGCACGAGCGGTGCGCACGAAGTCCTCGTGCAGCACCTCGACGAAAGCCGAGCGGGTGAAACGTGCCATCACGGCGGCCACCGCGGCGCCCAGCGTGATCGACGGCAGGATGTAGCTCTTCCACGAATCGGCGCCCATCGTGGGCAGCCAGCCGAGCTGTACCGAGAACACCTGCATGAGCAGCATGCCCAGCGCGAACGCCGGGAACGAGATGCCCGAGACGGCGAACGTCATGCCCAGCCGGTCGGGCCAACGGTTGCGCCAGACGGCCGAGGCCACGCCGAGACCCATGCCGATGATCACCGACCAGATCATGCTCACCAGCGTGAGCCACAGGGTCGGCATGAAACGGCTGCCGATCTCTTCGGAGACCGGTTGCTTGCTGCGCATCGACAGCCCGAAGTCGCCGCGCGCGGCGTGCGTGATGAAATGCGTGAACTGGGTGAGCAGCGGCTTGTCGAGACCCAGATCCTGGCGCACCAGCGCCACGGTGGCCTCGTCCGCCTGAGGCCCGGCGGCCAGACGCGCCGGGTCGCCCGGCAGCATGTGCACGAAGCCGAACACCAGCACTGCCACGATCAGCAGCGTGGGGATCAGGCCGAGCAGGCGTTTGAGAAAGTAATTGAGCATCGCAGTCTTGCCGAACGTCTTGCCAAACTAAGTCTTGCGGTTGGCCGCGCCGCCCAGTCCGGGCGGCGCGGGAACTTCACTTCAGCGCGATGCGCTTACTTCATCGAGATGTCGGTGAAGTTGAACGAACCGTCAGGCATGGTGTACACGCCCGACAGGTTCTTGTTACGCGCGTAAAGCAGCTTTTCCGTCACGAGGAACGCCCAGGGCGCGTCGTTCCAGATCTTCTGCTGCGCGTCGGTGTAGAGCTTGGTCTTCTCTGCACGGTCGGTCGTTTGCAGTGCCTTGTTGAAGTCGGCGTCCACGGTGTCGTTCTTGTAGTACGCCGTGTTGAACAGCTTCGGCGGGAACGACTCGGAGGACAGCAGCGGACGCAGCGCCCAGTCGGCTTCGCCGGTCGACGACGACCAGCCCACGTAGTACATGCGCACCGGCGCCTTCTCGGGGTCCGGAGCGGACTCGACCAGATCGACACGCTGACCGGCTTCCAGCGCGCGTACCTGCGCCTTGATGCCGACCTGCGCCAGTTGCTGCTGAACGAACTGGATCACCTTCTGCGCAGTGGTGTACGTATAGGCCGACCACAGCGTGGTCTCGAAACCGTTCGGGTAACCCGCTTCCTTGAGCAGTTCCTTGGCCTTGGCCGGGTTGTACGGCCACGGACCGGTCTTGGCCGCGTAGTCCACGCCGTTGGGCACCACACCGTCGGCCGGGGTGGCATAGCCGGCGAAGGCCACCTTCACCAGGGCTTCCTTGTTGATGGCGTAGTTGATGGCCTGACGCACGCGCACGTCATCGAACGGCTTCTGTTTCGTGTTCAGGCTGATGTAGCGCTGGATGATGGACGGGCCGGCGATCACGTCGACCTTGCCGCTCGACTTCAGGCCCGCGGCCTGCTCATACGGCACCGGGAAGGCGAAACCCGCTTCGCCGGTCTGCATCACGGCCGCACGGGTGTTGTTGTCGACCACCGGCTTGAAGGTGATCGTGTCCACCTTCGGATAACCCTTCTTCCAGTAGCCGTCGAACTTCTTCACCTTCACGTAGTCGGTGCGGTTCCACTCGACGAACTCGAACGGGCCCGTGCCGACCGGGTGCGAGGCGATGTCCTTGCCGTATTTCTTGAGCGCCTCGGGCGAGATGATCACGGCCGACGGGTGGGCCAGCGTGTTGATGAACGGCGAGAACGGCTCCTTGAGCGTGAACTTCACCGTATGCGGATCCACCACTTCCGTCTTGGCGATTTCCTTGTACAGGTTGTAACGCTTGAGCTTGTTATCGGGGTTCGTCACACGGTCGAAGTTCGCCTTGACGGCGGCGGCGTCGAAATTCGTGCCGTCCTGGAACTTCACACCCGACTTGAGCTTGATCGTGTAGACGAGGCCGTCGGGCGACACCGTGTAGCTGTCGGCCAGCACGTTGATGAGCTTCATGTCCTTGTCGAAACCGAACATGCCCTCGTAGAACGACTTGGCAACGGCCTGCGACAGGGTATCGTTCGCGTCGTACGGGTCCATCGTCGTGAACGTGGACTGCACGGCCATCACGACATCCTTGGCGGCGAACGCCGGGGCTGCACCGAATACGGCGGACGCCACGGCGACGGAAGCGAGCGCGGTTTTCCAGCGAGCGCCCAACAAAGCGTTTTTCGACATCTGTCTTTCTCCTTCTGGTCTGACGGGTTCGCCGCGAGCGAGTCTCGGGACTGCGCACCTTGGCGGGCCTAATGGCTACGACTTGCACTGCAACTGGGGACTGCCTGATCCGCCGGAACGTTTCATCGATCGACGTTCCGGACAAAACTCACATCGGGTACGGCTCACCGGACGCCGCCCCGATGCGTCGAAACTGTTCAATACGCGCCTGCCACGCGATGACGTGCGACGTAGTGCCCGGCGCCGACTTCCACGAGCGGTTGCACCTGCGGCTCGTCGCCGATGGCCCGAATCGGGCTCGGAATCTCTTCCGTGAGCAACTCGCGCTTGGCGTGACGGCGGGCCGGATCGGCAATCGGCACAGCGGACATCAGCTTCTTCGTGTACGGGTGTTGCGGATTCTCGAAAATGGCGCGGCGCGGCCCGATCTCGACGATCTGACCGAGGTACATCACCGCCACACGGTGACTGATACGCTCCACCACCGCCATGTCGTGCGAGATGAACAGGAACGCGATGCCGAACTCCTTTTGCAAGTCGAGCATCAGATTGATGATCTGGGCCTGCACCGAGACATCGAGCGCGGAAACGGATTCGTCGGCAATCACGACCTTGGGCTTGAGCGCGAGTGCCCGCGCAATGGCGATGCGCTGACGCTGTCCGCCCGAGAACTCATGCGGATAGCGTTGAGCATACTCGGCCGGCAATCCCACGCGCTCGAGCAGCTCGGCCACCCGCCTTTCGGCTTGCGCGCCGCTCGCGACCCCATGCACCAGCAGCGGCTCCATGATCGAGAAGCCAACGGTCAGGCGCGGATCGAGCGACGCGAACGGGTCCTGGAAAATGAACTGGATATCGCGACGCAACGTTTGCAGCGCGCGCCCGGCGAGATCGTGAATCGGCTTGCCGCCGAATTCGATGGAACCGCCCTGGCTGGCGACGAGCCGCAGCAGCGCACGACCCGTGGTCGACTTGCCACAGCCTGACTCGCCCACCAGGCCGAGCGTCTCACCCGGGTACAAGTCGAAACTCACCCGCTCGACGGCATGCACGCGTTGCGTGACGCGGCCGAAGAAGCCCGACGGCACGTCGAACCGGGCCACGAGGTCCTTGACGCGCAGGATCGGGCCGGCGTCGATGCGCACGGTCTGCTGCGGCGTTTCGGCAGCGGGCTTGGCGTCCGCCGGGGCGTCATAGCGCAACAGCGGAAAACGTGCCGGCAGGTCGGTGCCCTGCATCGAGCCCAGACGCGGCACGGCCGAGAGCAGTGCCTGCGTGTAGCGCTCGCGCGGCGCGGCGAAGATCTCGGCCGAGGGCCCCTCCTCCACCTTGTCGCCCCGATGCATGACCAGCACGCGATCGGCCACTTCGGCCACCACGCCCATGTCGTGCGTGATGAACACGACGCCCATGTGCATCTCGTCCTGCAATGCACGAATCAGTTGCAGGATCTGCGCCTGAATGGTCACGTCGAGCGCGGTGGTCGGTTCGTCGGCGATCAGCAGCCCGGGCTTGCAGGACAGCGCCATTGCGATCATGACGCGCTGGCGCATGCCGCCCGAGAGCTGATGCGGGAAGCGGCCGAGCACGCGACGGGCCTCGGGAATGCGTACGAGTTCCAGCATCCGCAGCGCTTCGGCGCGCGCGGCGGCGGCGTCCTTGCCCTGGTGCAGCCGGATCGACTCGGCGATCTGCTCCCCCACCGGGAACACCGGGTTGAGGGAGGTCATCGGCTCCTGAAAGATCATTGCCATGTCCGCGCCGCGAATGCTGCGCATGGTGTGTCCGCTGGCGCGCGTGAGGTCGACGAGCTTGCCGTTGCGCCGGCGCATGATCATCGAACCCTGCGTGATTCGGCCACCGCCGTTCTCCACCAGACGCATCGCGGCGAGCGACGTCACCGACTTGCCCGAGCCCGATTCGCCCACGATGGCGAGCGTCTCGCCACGGTCGACATGGAAGGACAGGTCGCGCACGGCCGTGACCACGCGCTCGGACGTCGCGAACTGCACGGAAATGCCACTCACGTCGAGCACGCGCTCGTCGGGCAACGAAATCGTTGGGGTTGTCTTGCGCTCTGCCACGCCTGTCCTCGCTAATCTTCGCTTGCTGAATCTGATGCTCTGGGTGTTGCCGATGCCAGCGGCCGGTGTCCGCTCGCGGGTGCCTTGCACGTGTCCTGGAGGTGACTTACACGTGCTTTATGCATGGATGGCCGTGACGGGCGTTTCGCCCACGCGCGCCACACCGCGATACATGCCTTCCGTGTTGAACGGCAGCGCCACGTTGCCTTGTGCGTCCACGGCGATCAAGCCGCCGCGGCCCTGCACGCGCGGCAAACGCTCGTGGATCACGCGCTCGGCCGCGTCCGCGAGCGACAATCCGGCATAGGCCATCAACGCCCCCACGTCGTAGCACGCCACGGCGCGAATGAACGCCTCGCCCGTGCCCGTCGCCGACACTGCGGCGGTGGCGTCGTTGGCGTAGCAACCGGCGCCGATCAGCGGCGAGTCGCCCACGCGGCCGACCGCCTTGTTGGTCATGCCGCCCGTGGATGTGGCGGCAGCCAGGTGCCCGTGGACATCGCACGCCACGGCACCGACGGTACCGAACTTGGTATCCGGATCGATCGGCTCGCGCTTGAGCGGAAAGTCGTGATCGAGGGCGACAGCGCTGTCCGCCAGCGCGCGCTGCCACTGAGCGTAGCGCGCTTCGGTGTAAAAGTACGACGGATCGACGAGCTCCGCGCCGTGGGCGGCCGCGAAAGCCTGGGCCGCGTCGCCGATGAGCAGCACGTGCGGGCTGTGTTCGAGCACCGCGCGCGCCGCAAGAATCGGATTGCGCACACGATGCACGCCCGCGATGGCGCCCGCTTCGAGCGTGGCACCCTCCATGATCGCCGCGTCGAGCTCGTGCGTGCCATCGTGCGTGAAGACCGCACCGCGACCTGCGTTGAACCGGGGGCAATCCTCCAGATGACGCACGGCTTCGGTGACTGCGTCGAGGGCCGAGCCGCCCGCGGCCAGCACCGCCTGACCCGCACGTAGCACTTCGGCGAGCGCATCGTGGTAGGCGTTGAGTTCCTCGGGCGGGGTATCCCGGCTGATGGTGCCGGCACCGCCATGGATGGCGATGACCGCACGTTGCGCGTGACTCATGATGCTTTGTCCTTTCTGTCCTGATTGCCCGGCACAGGGCGGGGCGTGTTCGGTGCGCCTTGCGGGGCGACGCTCGTTGCAGTGGCTGTCTGGGTCGTCTGCGCGGACGTTCCGGCACTCGCCCGCGCAGCGCCGCTCGCATTCGCGGCCGGCACGCCCTGGGCGACGACGACGCGTCCCATCACCGAGGCGGCGGTGGCCGCCGGGGCATTGGCCGGCGCGTTTGCCAGACCTCGGCCAGGCGCCGCCGGTGCAAGCGACGCCGAGTCGAGCCACGGCAACAGGAAATCCGTCATTTCGGTCGCGCGATCGACCGCGTGTTGGGCGCGCTGAGCGACGGCGTCGCACAACGCGTCGATCATGGCCAGCACACTCGCCTCGGAGTTGCTCGACAATCGCGGCTTGCTGCGCACGAAAATCACGATGTCGCCCAGCGGCGCGAGCGGCGACGTCGGGCTGTCGGTCAACACCATGACGGGCACGCCGCGCCCGCGCAGACGCCGGCAAAGCGTGATGGTGTCCGAGACATATCGCGGGAATCCGAGCGCGATCACCAGGTCGCCTTCGCGCAGTTTGAAGAGTTGCCGTGCCGCATGCGTCGATCCGCCCACCCCCACGACGGCCTGCACGTTTTCGCAATACGGATCGAGTCCGTGGTGCAACAGGCCGGCAAGATAGCCGCTCGCGCCCAGGCCTAGCACATAGATGCGGCGTGCGTGGAGTATGGCGTCGACGGCACGCTCGCACGTCGCGGCGTCGAGGTTGCGGCGCGTCCAGTCCAGATTCTCGATGGCCTGCGCCAGCGCTGCCGCCATGACGTCGGCACTCGCGCTTGCCTGCGCCTTGCTCGTGCGCAGACTCTCGATCGGCGCGAGCGTGGCTTCGAACCCCCGCACCATCGCGGCGCGACATTGCGGATAGCCGTCAAACCCCAGGGCGCGCGAGAATCGATTGACCGTGGCCAACGACACGCCGACAGCATCGGCAAATTCGTCGATTCGCATGGTCGCCGCACGAAACGTATTGTCGAGCACGAACGCCGCCATGCGCTGTTGCGCGGGCGTCAGATCGGGCATGGCACGCACGATGCGCTCGGTGAGCGGCAGATCGGCGGGCAACGAGTCGGCGTCCATCATGAAGGCAGGTAATCGATCAGAGTGAAGGAAAGTATATTTTCATTGGCACCCCGTCAAAAGAAAAAAAATAGTTCAAATGATGCGGTGACACGATGCCGCGCGGCCGAAAACCTTCCAAACCCTGTCAAAACAAGGGGGACACGTCCCCACCATACGTAAAATGCGGTCATACTAGGGGAAACCCGAATGCACGAACTTGCCGGACGCTTTGCGATCCGACATCAGGACAATTGCAGTCCACGCACTACCTCGCGACGGCCATGCGTCCGCCGCGAAACGTCAGGCAGCAAATTCACCGGACAGTCGCAGGACCGCCTGGGGAGGCTTGGTCGGAGGCGAGTCGTAACGTGCGGTAAATATCGCGTAGCCAAGGGCCGGTTTCGGCCCGGTACGCTGACGAGAATTCGCCTCAAGGAGTAGGACCATGCTGAGCCCGCATGAAATTGCCACGCTGTTGCTGGCAGCCGCATCCCTTGGACCCATCGATGCCGACGCGCTCGAGCCGCCGGAACTTGCCGCGCTCGAACAGGCGCGTCTGGTGCATGTCGACGTCGATGCGGGGCAAGCGAAAGTGATCGTGACCGAAGACGGTCATCGCGTATTGCGTCGTCTGGGCCTCGAGCGCCCCGTCGGCGAACGCGGCGACGCGTCGCGCATGGCGCGCAATTTGGGAGATGCCGAAAAACATGGGAACGGACGGCTTGCAACGATGCCGGCCACCGAATCGGCGAGCGCATCGTTCGACGCGCCGCCTCCGACCGGAACCGTCCGTGAATTGACGCGGGCAGCGGCGCTGCCCGCCGACGCGTCAGAGCGTCGCGAAAAACAGGCTTAGGCGCGCCAGCACGATCAGCAGGATCTGCATCAGCAGGAACAGCCCCAACGGCGACAAGTCGAATCCACCCACCATCGGAATGACGCGACGGATCGGGCGCAGCAGCGGATCGAGCAGGTGCTGCAGAATCGGCATCGCGGTCGCGCGCGGATTGACCCACGACAGCACGGCCATCAGCAGTGTGAGCCACATCACGAGGTTGGCGCCCCACTTGGCCACCAGCACCAGTGCCACCAGAAGACCGCGGGGAAACACCGATACGGGTGACACCCCCACGACCGCGGTGATCAGCACCAGATAGACGACGGCGCAAAGCCAGGCGCCAACCACGCACGCCCAGTCGATCCCGCCCACGCCCGGCAGAACGCGGCGCAACGGCAACACGATCCAGTTCGTGAACTGGAACACCCCTTGCGAGAGCGGATTACGCGGCGGCAGACGGGTGGCCTGCATCCACACACGCAGCAGTAGCAAGGCGCCGAACAGCGAGAAGACAAGGTCTAGCAACAGACGGGCGATTTCGACGAGCATCTGGACTCCAACGGATAGTGCGGTCTTCCGCAAAACCGGCATTGTCGCACGCGTTTGCCCGAGTTCAATCGTGTCCTAACGCTTTGAGCGGGTGAGCCTCGTCCGTCCAGGGTGAGACAAAGAAGGCGTCGACGGCGGACACCGGAACATCGTCCAGCGTGGCATAGCGCCAGCGCGGCTGCTTGTCCTTGTCGATCAGCAGTGCGCGCACGCCCTCGACGAAGTCGCCTGTGGCGAACGCATGATGGCCGAGCCCCAGCTCCATGCGAAACGCGTCGGCCAGATCGAAACGACGCCCCTTCTGCAACTGCCGGTCGGTCACGCAAAGGCTAAGCGGCGAGCGTTGCATGAGCATGGCCAGCGTGTCGGCTGCCCATGGCGTCTGCACATCCTCGGCAAGCGACGCCACGATACCGTGGACATCCAATGCACTGAAATGTCGATCGAGCGTGGCGCGTACTTGCGCAAGCGGTGCGGCGTCGGCCCACGTCCGGCCCAGAGGCAGGATGGCCGCGCGCAGTTGCGCGAGCGGATCGTCGGTGCCAAACGGGCCGGCCGTCATATTGCCCGTCATATTGCCCGCCAGGTCGCCAGCCCTGTCGCCCGCAGGCGGCGCAGACCAGTCGAAACGGCGGATCAACTCGCGCAGTCGCTCCGGCGCATCGCCCTGCAGCCAGACATCGGCCAGCCCGCAGTACAACGCGTCGGCGGCGGTGACGGTCGCGCCCGAGAGTCCCAAATAGCGCGCAAGCGTGGGCGCAAGATGTCCGAGGAACCAGCTCGCCCCCACATCGGGGAACAATCCGATCCCCGTCTCAGGCATTGCCAGGCGCGTGCGGTCGGTCACGATGCGCAGCGCGGCCCCCTGGGCAACCCCCATGCCGCCGCCCATCACAATGCCGTCGAGCAGCGCGATATACGGCTTCGGATATCGGTGGATCAGATAGTCCAGACGATACTCGTCGACGAAAAACGCCTGATGCGCGTCGCGATGCTGAATGCGGCTGTCGTAAAGCGCGCGGACATCTCCACCGGCACAGAATGCCTTCTCCCCCGCACCTTCGATCAGCACCGCACGCACCGCCGGGTCGGCGACCCACGCATTGAGCTGCGTCCACATGCTGCGCACCATGCCGTGGGTGATCGCATTCAAGGCGCGCGGCCGGTTCAGCGTAATGACGCCAAACCCATTGATCACGTCGAACAACACTTCGTCTTGCGCCTCAATGGCGCCGTCACGCAAATTCACTCGCCCTCCTTCCGGATCATGTCCCGCGGCACACACTGCCCGCGCCAACGGGAGTCATCTCGCGAAATCGCTCGTCTTGCGCCACCACGGGTATCGATGCGTGACTCAGCCCAGCGCGCGGGCGATCACCTGGCGTTGAATCTCGCTGGTGCCTTCGTAAATCTGGGTAATACGGGCGTCGCGGTAATGACGCTCCACCGGGTAGTCCTCGAGATACCCGTACCCACCGTGGATCTGGATCGCATGCGAGCACACCCACTCGGCCAACTCGGAAGCGTAGAGTTTTGCCTGCGACGCCTCCGACAGGCACGGCATGCCCTGCGTTCGCAGCGCCGCCGCGTGAAGAATCAGGAATCGCGCCGCATTGATGCGCGTGGTCATGTCGGCCAGCATGTTGGCGATGCTCTGGTGTTCGCGGATCGGCTTGCCGAACTGCTGACGCTCGTTCGCATATTGCAGCGCCGCCTCGAATGCCGCACGCGCAATGCCAAGCGCCTGTGCCGCAATGCCGATGCGGCCGCCTTCCAGGTTCGACAGCGCGATCTTCAGCCCCTGTCCCGGCTCGCCCAGCATCGCGTCGTCGCCCACTTCGCAATCGACCAGGGTGATCGGACACGTGTCTGAGGCCCGGATACCGAGTTTGTGTTCGGGACGCCCCACCTCGAAGCCCGGGGTGTCGGTCGGCACGATGAACGCCGAGATGCCGCGCTTGCCCGCCGCGGGGTCCGTCACGGCAAACACGATCGCCACGCCGGCCCGCTTGCCGTTCGTCACGAACTGCTTGCTGCCGTTGAGCACCCATTTGTCGCCGTGGCGCTCGGCGCGCGTGCGCAAGTTGTTCGCCTCGGATCCGGCCTGGGGCTCCGTCAGGCAGAACGCGCCGATCTTCCGGCCGGCGGCGAGATCGGGCAGCCAGCGCCGGCGCTGCGCGTCCGTGCCGAACTTCAGGATCGGCGCGCACCCCACGGAATTGTGGACGGACATCATTGTCGCGGTCGACGCACAGCCGACCGCGATCTCTTCCATTGCCAGTGCGTAGGCCGTGTAATCGGTGTAAGAACCGCCGTACTGCTCCGGCACCATCATGCCAAGCAGGCCGAGCTCGCCCATCTGCGCGACCATGGCGTCGGGCAGTGCACAGTCCCGATCCCATTGCGCGGCGTTCGGCGCCAGTTGTTCGCTGGAGAACGTGCGCGCCATGTCGCGAATCATGCGTTGGTCTTCGGTATAGAAATCCATGTTCTGTCTCCCGCGCCATGGCGTTGTCCGAATGGACCGCCGGCGCCTTTGCGATGTCGATGGATCCAGTGTAGGGATCGCACCGTATTGGCACCATAGCCAAAAACGGCAAATTGCATGAGCGGAATTGCCATCGGAATCGACCGATCTCCCCCTCGGTAAAACCCTTAACGCATCTGACGCAATGATCGGGGCCAGTCCCCGTAATGCCCGTCGCCCGGTCCCCGCGCGGGTTTCGGAGTGGATAAATCCATCACCAACTCTGACCCGTTTGGACATTGCCTGCGCCTGACGCCACGCATTACGATGAATTTCGACTTTGCCCCACCCAGCCCCGATAGCGTCGCGCCCCCACCCAGACGGCGCAAGGGGCGGTCGGCGGCCGGTATTCGCCCGATCGGATGGCGAATCCCCCGACGACCGGCTTCCGACTACAGGAGACAACCCATGATTTCGGATTACGCCGACACGTACCGGACGTTCGACCTCGATGCCACGGTGCGCGCCGTGCTGCACGGCGATCTCGAGGCGATGAACGCCTGCGTCGAGTGCTGCGACCGCCACGCGCTGCCCGGGCGCATCGCCCTTTTCTGGGAAGGCAGGGACGGCACGAGCCAGACCTGGACGTTCCGGCAATTGCAGACGCTCTCCGCACGCTTCGCCAACTTCCTGCGCGAACAGGGCGTGCAGCCGGGCGACCGCGTGAGCGGCCTGCTCCCGCGCACGCCGGAGCTGCTCGTGACGATTCTCGGCACCTGGCGCGCGGGGGCGGTGTATCAGCCGTTGTTCACGGCATTCGGCCCCAAGGCCATCGAACATCGGCTGAGCAGCGCGCAAAGCAAGCTCGTCGTCACGGACGGCGCCAACCGCGCCAAGCTCGAAGAAGTGGCCAACTGCCCGCCGGTGGCAACGGTCGGCGGCCCCCGCGGCCAGGGCGTGCGACGCGGCGACTTCAGCTTCTGGCACGAGATCGAGCAGCACGGCGCCGACTTCGAACCCGTCATGCGCCGCGGCGACGACCCTTTCCTGATGATGTTCACTTCGGGCACCACGGGCGCGGCCAAACCGGTCATGGTGCCGCTGCGCGCCATCATCGCATTCGCCGGCTACATGCGCGACGCCGTCGACCTGCGACCGACCGACACGTTCTGGAACATTGCCGATCCGGGGTGGGCCTACGGGCTCTACTACGCCGTGACGGGGCCGCTGGCGCTGGGCATCCCCACCACCTTCTACGACGGGCCGTTCACGGTCGAGAGCACCTACCGGATCATCCAGAAGCTGGGCGTCACCAACCTTGCCGGTTCGCCGACCGCGTATCGTCTGCTGATCGCCGGCGGCGACAAGGCTGCCGCCCCGCTCAAGGGGCAGTTGCGCGCGGTGTCGAGCGCCGGCGAGCCGCTCAACCCCGAGGTCATTCGCTGGTTCGCGCAGCACCTCGGCGTCACGATTCACGACCACTATGGACAGACCGAACTGGGCATGGTCGTGTGCAACCATCATGCGCTGTCGCATCCCGTGCAGGCAGGCGCCGCCGGCTTCGCCTCGCCTGGCCATCGCGTGGTCGTGCTCGACGACGAGGGCCGCGAATGCCCGATTGGCCAGCCCGGCGTGCTCGCGCTCGACCGAAAGCAGTCGCCGCTCATGTGGTTCGGTGGCTACTGGGAGCGGGAAACACCGGCATTCGTTGGTGACTACTATCTCTCCGGCGACACCGTCGAGCGCAATGAAGACGGCAGCATCAGCTTCGTCGGGCGCAACGACGACGTGATCACGTCGGCGGGCTATCGCATCGGCCCGTTCGATGTCGAGAGCGCCCTGATCGAGCACCCCGCGGTGGTCGAGACTGCCGTGGTCGGCAAACCGGACCCCGAGCGCACCGAGCTGGTCAAGGCCTTCGTGGTGCTGCACCCGCAATTCGCGCCAACGGACACCCTCGCGCGCGAGCTGCAGGAGCACGTCCGACACCGCCTGTCCACGCACGCCTATCCGCGTGAAGTCGAATTCGTCGCCGAGTTGCCCAAAACGCCGAGCGGCAAACTCCAGCGATTCATCCTGCGCAATCAGGAAATTGCCAAGGCCGCGCAGGCGTCGGCCGGCGCTCACTGAGCATTGACGCGGCACATCGTGGGCGTCGCACCTCGTCGCGTTTTATCACTTTCAGGACTCGCAACTCATGCAAATCAAGGATCGTGTTTTTCTCGTCACCGGCGCATCGTCAGGTCTGGGTGCCGCCACCGCCCGCATGTTCGTCGACGCAGGCGCCAGGGTGGTGCTCGGTGACATCAACGCCGAGGCGGGCGCGAAGCAGGCCGACGCGCTGGGCAAAGCCGCCCGCTTCGTTGCGACCGACATTACCCGGGCAGACGACGTGCAGCATCTCGTCGACACGGCGAAGTCGGCCTTCGGGCAACTGAACGGCGTGGTGAACTGCGCGGGCCTCGTGACCGGCGAGCGCATCCTGGGCAAGCAGGGTCCGCACCGGCTCGACAGCTTCGCGCGCATCATCAACGTCAATCTGATCGGCACATTCAACGTACTGCGCATCGCCGCCGCCGCCATGGCGGAAGGCGAGGCGGATACCGAAGGCGAGCGCGGGGTGGTGGTCAACACAGCGTCGGTGGCGGCGTTCGACGGGCAGATCGGTCAGGCGGCGTATGCAGCGTCGAAGGGCGGCGTGGCTGCGCTCACGCTTCCCGCGGCGCGCGAGCTTGCGCGCGTGGGCGTGCGCGTGGTGACGATCGCACCGGGGATTTTCGAGACGCCCATGATGGCCGGCATGACGCCGGAAGTGCAGGCCGCGCTGGGCGCCTCGGTGCCCTTCCCTCCCCGGTTGGGCCGTCCGTCGGAGTATGCTGCACTGGTGCGCCATATCGTCGAGAACACCATGATCAACGGAGAAGTGATCCGCCTTGACGGCGCTCTGCGTATGGCGCCGAAATGAAGCACCCGGCGCAACCCGCGCCGAAAGCGAAATCGGACAGCACCGATCCGTGATTCGGATGGTGCCGGATTCGTCGATGGAGGCCGGACTGCTAGAATCCTTGCGTCCCCCTGCTACGACGTTCCGTTTCGCGACGCATGGAAAAAGGCAGCATCTCGATACACTTCGTTATCAACGCATTGGCGCACGTCGAGCGACTCGGCGGCGATTCGGCGGCATTGCTGCGAGCCGCCGACATCGCCCCGTCGTTGCTCAACCATCCGCAGGGCCGCGTGTCGGCCGACCGCTACGCGCATTTGTGGCGACTGATCAGCCTCGCACTCGACGACGAATTCTTCGGGCAGGATTCGCGGCGCATGAAGGTCGGCAGTTTCGCGATGCTGTGTTACAGCGTTGTCGCCTGTCATACGCTGGAGCAGGCGTTGCAGCGTGCGTGCCGCTTCATGGGTCTGCTGCTCGACGACCTCGAAATGCAACTCGTGCAGGACGGCGATCTGGCGCGGCTCGAAGTGCATGAGCGACCGGATATGCAGGCGCCGAGGATCTTCGGTCATGAAACCCTGCTGATTCTGTTCTACGCCCTGACTTGCTGGCTGATCGCCCGCCGTGTGCCGTTGAGCACCGCCTATTTCGCCTATCCCGAGACGGTCTACAGCGACGAATACCGAACGATGTACTCGCCGCGGCTGGTCTTCAACGCGCCGCACACGGCCATCGAATTCGACGCGACGTGCCTCGCGTTGCCGGTGGTGCAGAACGAGGTCTCCGTGAAGGACTTTCTGCGCGCCGCGCCGGGCAACATCATCCTCAAGTACAAAAACACGAAGGGAATGGTGGCTCGCGTGCGCCGACGCCTGAAGGCGATGCCGACAGACAGCTGGCCGGCATTCGACGCGTTGGCTGGCGAATTCCACACCACGGCCTCGACGTTGCGACGTCGGCTGGAAGAGGAAGGCCAGTCGTATCAGTCGATCAAGGACCAATTGCGACGCGATCTCGCGATCCATGCGCTGTGTCACACGTCCAAGCCGATGATGGAGATCGCCCTGTCGTTGGGTTTCGCCGATCCGAGCGCGTTTTTTCGCGCCTTTCGGAAGTGGACGGGGGCCCGTCCGGGCGATTACCGGCGGCAGGCCGTAGAGGCCTGACGCGGCGCGACCGACCCGGTCCGCGCCGACGGATACCGCTCGCGCCCGATTCGGCCGGATCGGACTTCAGCCGTTGGGCGAACCTGACTTCAGGCGGTACGTGCCTTGGCTTGCGCCGGGTTGTCCTGCGCGTCGTCATCGAGTTCGATGCGCTTGACTTCGCCGAGCAGAAGCAGATAGCAAAGCACGCCTGCAATCGCGAACAGGCTGATGAGGCCCAGTGCCCAACCGAACGATCCGGTGGCCTTGACGATGAACCCAATGGCGATCGGCGTGACGATGCCCGAGAGATTACCCGCGAAGTTCACGGCCCCGCCCGTGATTCCGACCATGCCCTTCGGCGCGATGTCGGCAACGAGCGACCACGATGCCGAAGCCACGCCTTGCGCGAAGAACGCGAACGACATGATGGCGATGACGAGCCAGTTGGCGTCCGTGAGGACGGTGAGCGACATCGTTGGCACCAGCAGCAAGCCGGTGACGATCGGCGTCTTGCGCGCGGTCCCCACGGCAACGCCGCGCCGTAGCAACCAGTCCGAGAGCAGGCCGCCGCAGACCACGCCGATCGACGCGGCGACGAACGGCACCGAGGTCATGCCGCCGGCCTTGAGCACCGTCATGTGACGTTCCGTGATCAGGTAGGTCGGGAACCAGGTCAGGAAGAAATACAGCGACGACAGCGACGCGAATTTGCCCACGCAGATCGCAATGATCTGGCGGTTGCGGAACAACACCAGCAGCTTGCGCCACGGGAATTTCTGCGGCGCCGCGCGAGCTTCGGAGCGTGATTCGACGAGCGCGCCGCCGCTGCGGATGTGCGCGAGTTCGGCGGCATTCACCCAGGCGCACTTGTCCGGATCCCGGTAGCCCGCGAACCAGACACCGGCCCAGACGATGCCCATCAATCCGGTGGCGTAGAAGATCTCACGCCAGCCCCACGTATGCGCGATCCAGAACAACAGCGGGGTGAGCGCCGCCATGCCGATGTACTGGCCGACAAGGTAAATGCTCGTCGCCACGCCTCGCTCGCGTTGCGCAAACCAGATCGACACCACGCGGTTGTTCACCGGGAACGTCGGCGCTTCGGCTACGCCCACGCCAAGGCGCATGCCGAACAGTGTGACGAAGCGTGACGTGAATCCCTGCAGGAACGTCAACACCGACCAGCTCAGGATGGCGATCCCGTAAATGGCGCGCGTGCCGAACCGATCGATGACCCAGCCGCCGGGAATGTTGGCGATCACATAGGTCCACGCATACGCCGAGAAAATGAAACCGAGCTCCACGGGGCCGAGACCGAACTCCTGTTTGAGCATGGGTGCGGCCACGGAAAGATTGGCCCGGTCGACATAGTTGATGACCGTGCCGACGAAGACCAGAAAGAGCATCCAGTAGCGCACGCGCGACGGGCGCTGCGAGGATGACGGGGTCGGAGAAACTGACATGATGAGTCTCGTTGAATCGGGCAATGCGTGCGGGGTCGATGCCCCGCCGCGGGAAAACCTGCGCTCGCCCACGCAGGAGGACGTGGCGACTTAGAAGCTGTGATACATGCCCAGACGCAGCAATACCTGATCGTGGTTGCTCGATGCACCGATCGGATACGAAGCGGCGTGGTTGTTGCCGGCTGCGGCGATATACGTCACTTGCGCCTGTAACTGGGTACGTTTCGAGAACGAGTACAGATCACCCGCTTCCATCTGGTTGTAGTGCGTATGGTTGAACGACGAATAGGAATAGCCCAACGTGAGCGCGTTCGCTTCCGTCACGCGATACTCCGTACCGACGTCGTAGTTGAACATATTGCCCGAGCCACCCGGGGCGCGAACCTCGCTGCGCGTGTAGAGCGCGTGCACATTCCAGCGCGACGAGATGCGGTACGAGGCGCCGATGCCCGTATTGTTCACGGCGTCCGACCTGAAGACATTCGTTGTCGACAGCCCTGACTGGCCGAAGATGGACGAGATGCCCAGACGCGACGAGAAATCGAACGTCCGCTTGTTGATGCTCACGTAGGTCGCCGCCACGGACAGCGGTCCGTTGTCGTACTTCAGGTATGCCCCCATCGTGCGACCCAGCGCATTGCCGCCGGCAAAGCCATACATCAGACCACCGGTCAAACCATGGAAGCTCGCGCTGTTCCACTTCACCGCATTATCGATCTGCGAAGAATTGGCCAGATTGTCCAGGTTTCCCGGATGATAAGCGTACAGATTGTGTTGCCAGAAGCCGTTCGAATAGCGAATCGAGACATCCTGCATGAAATCGGTTTGATGGCCGATCGACACCGTCCCGAAACGGTCGCTCGACAGACCGACCCATGCCTGACGGTTCCAAAGCACACCGCTGTTGATCAGCGCGCCGGTATTCGTGTTGAAGCCCTGCTCCAGCTGGAACACGGCCGCCAGTCCGCCGCCAAGATCCTCCCGCCCCTTCAGACCGAAACGATCCGGTTGCCCGATGCCGGCATCTGTCTTGAACAAACGACCGCCGCCCTGATTGCTCACGTACGTGAGGCCATCGTCGACCGTTCCGTAAATCTGCAACGAATTGCCTGCGGCATGTGCCGCGCCAGCGCATGCCAAAAGGCAGGCGATGCCGATATTGCGTCTCTTCACCTTCGACTCCTGTTGGGCTCCCTGACGTGTCGAGGCGGGCCGTGCCCCCCCTGTGCCGGAACCGTCGACGTCATCGACGTTCCGTCCAACGCGTCATTTTGTCTTATCTATGAAACGATGATTAATAGGTGAGACAATTATGTCGAAGAGGATTTGGCGCGACAAGCAGAAAATTAGTTGGGAGTCATTGATGTTGCGCAAACGCTAATGAAAAAACTTGCGCGCAGCAGGGCGAAGGCGCGGAGACATCGCAGGGGCGCGCCGTGGGCTCTGAACAGAGAAGGCACCGGGTCCGACGGGCCGAGGGCGGGGATACGCGAGGTCGTTCGACCGCCCTACCCGTCTGGGTGCAATGCTGAGGTGGACCGGCGCGAGACGACGCGCCGGCCAATCGGAAAACCGGCGTTACTTCGCGGTTGCGGACAAGGTGTCTGCGCCGTGGCCCCGATAATTGAGTTTGTGCGAGAGTTCGTCGGCCGCCGAAACGACCTTCTCGACGATCCCGCTCTCCAACAGATCCGCTTCCACGCGGGCCTGGGGAATCGTCACGCTGATCACCGCGCAGATTTGACCGCGATGGTTGCGTACAGGAGCGGCGATCGTCGAAATATTCTGCTCGAAGAACGCCTGACTCATGCTGTAACCACGAGCGACATCTTCCTGCACGACACGATGGAGCGCTTCGACCGTCGTCGGCGTATGCGCCGTGTAGGCCTCGAGCTTGCGCTCCGGGTACAGCTGCTTGAGCGACGTCAGCGAATAGTCTCCGAGCAGAATGTGCCCGACGGCCGTCGCGTGCGCGGGCAAACGCGTGCCCACGCGCACCGTGCCGAACACCAGTTCGCGGCTGGCCGCCTTCGCCACGAAAACCGCATCGCGCTGGTCCAGAATCAGGATATGGCTCGAGAAGCCCGTCACGTCGCGCAGCTTCTCGATGACCGGCGTGCCGAGATCCGTCAGCTCCAGCGAATTCAGATACTCGAAACCCAGCCGGAGCACGGCCACCCCGAGCCGATAATGACGGTCGTCGCCCGCCTTCTCGATGAAACCCTCCGCTTCGAGCGTCTGCAACAGCCGGAATACCGTCGAGCGGGGAATGTCCAGACGCCGCGCGAGATCGGCACCGGCGAGCACGGGCTCGCGGGCCGAAAACGTCATCAGAATGCGCAGGCCTCGCTCGAGGCCCGGTACGGAATATTTATTATCGCTGTCGTTGCTCATGCCGTTTGCGCACAGTGGCGCCGACCGGCGTGCGGGCGAGTCCGCGCGGCCGATAGACGATATCCATGGGAGGCGCACATTATAGGCTACGGTCCCGCCGCTCGGCCATGACGATGGCGCACGCCCCCGCCGGGCCACTTTCTCACCCGGCGATAACCGGTTGCGCCCTTCGTGTGCCGGGTTGCGCCCGTTCGCGCGACACCGTGCCCAAGATGGGCGCAGACGGGCACCCATCTTGGGCGAACCGCCTTGCACGAGGGGCATGCACCGCAATGGGGGTAATTCCGAAGCGCGTCGACTCCCGCTTTTTGTCATCATTGCGGCTGCAAGCTTGACAAGCTGGCGCAAGTGGAGCGAGACATCATGGCCGGAGCCGAGAAAAACAAACGATCCGGACTGGCCAAACCGCCGTATCCCTTTTCTCCTGACGCTTTTGCGATTGCCTATCCCAATAGCCGCCCAGGAGCTGCGCCCACCTGCCAAGTGGGCGTTTTTTTGCTGGCCAAACGCTCCCTTCGCAGTGTGGTTCGACCCGCCCTCGGCGTTCTTCACGAGAGAACCCGATGCCCTGGCATGCTTGTTGCTTGTATTTCCAGCATCGGGGAACGACGCCGCCTTGGCCGAGGTTTCACAGAGAAGCACGTACTGGATAGCATCGGTGCGGCGCGATCGTGAAGTCCGGACTCGCCCCCTGCGGCGCCTCCGTTTGTTTTGGGTCGAGGTGTTATGTTTACTGAACTGAGCGACGTTGAATGGCACGCCCTGCGTGATCTGATTTGCGACCGACCGGTCCGTACGGAACGACGCGGGCGCCCTCAAGTCGAGCAGCGCACGCTGACCAATGCTGTCTTGTGGGTGCTGTTCACTGGCGAGAGCTGGTCCAAACTGCCCATGCAGTATCCTTCCGTTCCGACTTGCCGCCGCAAGCTGAACGAATGGCGCGAGTCGGGCATGCTCGATACGATTCTGAAACGCCTGCAACAATCGGGGCGCGACATCAGCGCCTGCGCGGGTCAAATCAGCAAGCCGGCGCGCAGCACGCCGTGTGGCGACACCGATCGCCTGCGCGGTGTGTTCTGGACGAACCCGGCGTCCTGGAAACCCCCGGTCGCCGTGCGCTGAACGGGGTTCGCATGGCGCCAGTGCCGCCTCGGCACGGGCCATCACACGGTTCTCCCCCCTCAGGCATGCCGCGCCACGTTCGCGGCACCGTGGTTCGAGACCGACGGGGTTGGTCAGAGCGTTGAAATGTGCGGGACGCGACCGGGCAGCGATGCCTGGCGCCTCCTGCGCCAGCGCGGGTTCGACACCGCGCCGCTCCTTCGCGAGATTTGTACGGAATTTGTACGGAATCGGTGCTCGAATCGTCGTCGCCGCGGTCCTCGCCGGACGCGTTGCAACGTCAGAGTAACGCGCGCACCGCCTCGGCGATCGCAAGCGATGCCGTCAATCCCGGGGATTCGATGCCGAACAGGTTGACGAGCCCGGCCACACCGTGCACTTCGGGCCCATCGATACGGAAGTCCGCAGCCGGCTCCCCCGGTCCGCTGATCTTCGGTCGGATGCCCGCGTAGCCCGGCTGCAGCGTATTGTCTGCCAGCCCCGGCCAATAGCGGCGCACTGCCGCGTAGAATCCATCGCCATCCGACGGATCGACCGTGTAGTCGATCTCGCTCACCCACTCCACATTGGGGCCGAAACGCGCTTGTCCGGCGAGGTCCAGCGTGAGATGCACCCCCAGGCCTCCGGGCTCCGGAACCGGATAGACCAGGTGCGTGAACGGAGCACGCTGCGCGCACGAGAAATAGCTGCCCTTGGCGAAGTAGCGCAGCGGGATGTGTTCGGGCGCCAGTCCGTCGAACGTGCGCGCAATGTCGACCGCGCACAGCCCGGCGCTGTTGATGACCGTATTGGCGAGCAGCGTCGAGCGCATGCCGCCGGTCTCGACGTCCAGCTCGATGCCATGGATGCCGCCCACGCGCGCGCCGACCACACGCGCGTCGAACGCGAGCATGGCGCCGGCATTTTCCGCGTCGCCCTGCAAGGCGAGCATGAGACCGTGACTGTCCACAATGCCCGTGGAAGGCGACAACAACGCCCCGAACGTGCGCAATGCGGGCTCTCGGCGCGACACCTCGTCGGCCGTGAGCCACTGAAGGTCGTCGACGCCGCTGGCCCGTGCGTTCGCCGCAATCGCTTCGAGCTCGTCCACCTGGTGATCGGTGGTCGCCACGATCAGCTTGCCGCAGCGACGATGCTCCACGCCGTGCGACGCGCAGAATTCGTAGAGCCGATGCTTCCCCTCGACGCACAGCGTTGCCTTGCGCGAGCCAGGCGGATAGTAGATGCCGCCATGGATCACTTCGCTGTTGCGCGAGCTCGTGCCGGTACCGATCGCTCGCTCGGCCTCGAGAATGACCACCTCACGACCCGCCATCGCCATTTCCCGCGCGACGGCCAATCCCACCACGCCCGCGCCGATCACGACGCAATCGACCTTGTCCATTGCTCTTCCCTGATTCACTTTCGATACCCCGGCAATGCCCCGGGGCTTCCGATTCGCATGAAGACGCTCCCAACGCACCGACGTGACCGCCACGCCTCCTCATGCGGATCGGTTGCGGGGCCGGCGCCAGCTCGATTGCTCATGCCGAGGCCAGCCCCGCAACGTCACGACTTCCCTGTCCTCACCGGCTTACAG
>NZ_AYXJ01000034.1:0-271758 GCF_000681415.1 Pandoraea sp. E26 | reverse complement strand
ACCTTCCAGGGCCAGCTCACCGGTCTCGATCACGTACCCGTAGTCCGCCACCTGCAATGCGGCACGGGCGTTCTGTTCGATGAGCAGGGTTGCCACGCCGGTCTTGCGCAGGTCGCTGATGATGTGGAAGATTTCTTTCACGATCAGCGGCGCGAGGCCCAGGCTCGGCTCGTCCAGCATGAGCAGCTGCGGCTTGGCCATCAGTGCGCGGCCCACCGCCAACATCTGGCGCTCCCCGCCAGACAGCGTCCCGGCCTGCTGCACACGACGCTCCTTCAGGCGCGGGAACAGCTCATAAACCACTTCCATCTGGTCGAGGAAGTGCTTCTCCCCTGCCTTCTTGCGTCGATATGCGCCCAGCAGCAGGTTGTCCTCGACGGTCATCGTCGAGAACAGTTCGCGCTTCTCCGGCACCAGACACATGCCGCGCGATACGCGCGCTTCGATCGTCAGCGCCGACATCTCATGCCCGAGATACATCACGCTTCCCTTGCTCGACCCGTTGTGCGGCAGCGCGCCCATGATGGCGTTGAGCATCGACGACTTGCCCGCGCCATTCGGACCGATCACGGTGACGATCTGCCCCGCCTGCACGCGCAGATGCGCCCCGTGCACCGCCTCGACTTTGCCGTATGCGACGGCGAGGTCCTTGACCTCAAGAATCGCGTCTGCCATCACTCCACTCCTCCAAGGTACGCCTCGAGCACCGCCGGGTTCTTCTGCACGTCTTCCGGCAGACCCTCGGCAATCTTGGTGCCGAATTCCATCACCACCAGGTGATCGGTCAGGTTCATCACGAAGTCCATGTCGTGCTCCACCAGCAGCACGCTCATCCCCTCGTCCTTGAGTTTCCTGAGCAGGTCGCCCAGCGCCTGCTTTTCTTTGTAGCGCAAGCCCGCGGCCGGCTCGTCGAGCAGCAGCAGCGTCGGATCGCACGCCAGCGCACGCGCGATCTCCAGAATGCGCTGCTGGCCCAGCGCCAGACTGCCCGCCTCGTCGTACATGTGCGCGCCCAGACCCACCCGCTCGATCTGTTGCTTCGCCTCATGCAGCAGCATGGCCTCTTCACGGCGATCGAGTCGCAGCACGCTCGACCACACCCCACCCTGCGGGCGGCGACGCAGGCCGTTCCCGTCGCGCAGGTACGCGCCGATGGCCACGTTCTCGAGCACGCTCATCTGCGGCATCAGCCGCACGTGCTGGAACGTACGGCCGATCCCCCGCTTGACGATCTCGCGCGAGGGCAGACGATCGATGCGCTCGCCAAGGAACGAGATCTCGCCTCGCGTGGCTTGCAGCACGCCAGTGACCAGGTTGAAGGTCGTGGACTTGCCCGCACCGTTCGGGCCGATCAGGCCCACGATCTCGCCCGCCTTGACCTCGAACGACACGTCGTTCACCGCGACGAGTCCACCGAATTCCTTGCGCGCCTTCTCGAGCTTGAGCACCACTTCGCCCACCGCCGGCTTGGCGCGGTGGCCCAGCGGCTCGGCTTGTTCCGGCGCCTTCGCCACGCGTCGCGCCGGGAAGATCTTGCCGAAGAACGGCCACACGCCATCGCGCGCGTATTGCAGCAGCAACACGAGCAGGATGCCGAAGACGATGGTCTCGAAGTTGCCGTTGGCCCCCAGCAGCACCGGCAGGATGTTCTGCAGGTAGTCCTTGAGCACCGTCAGGATCGCCGCGCCCAGCACCGCGCCCCACACGTGCGAGACGCCACCGACGACGGCCATGAACAGGTACTCGATGCCGTGGTTCAGGTTGAAGGGCGTGGGGTTCACGGCGCGCTGCAGGTGCGCGTACAACCAGCCGGAGATCGCCGCGAGCACGGCCGCGTAGACGAACACCACGACCTTCATCCACGCGGTGTTCACCCCCATGGCCTCGGCCATCACCCCGCCGCCCTTGAGCGCGCGAATGGCCCGCCCGGAGCGCGAATCGAGCAGGTTCTTGACCGACACGACCGCGAGCACGACCACCACCCAGATCAGATAGAACATCTGGCGACCGCTCGCCAGCTCGACGCCGAACAGGCTGATGGTCGGAATGTCGTTCAGGCCGTCGTATTTGCCCAGAAACTCGAGATTGCCGAACAGGTAGTACAGCGACAGGCCCCACGCGATCGTGCCCAGCGGCAGGAAGTGCCCGGACAGTCGCATGGTGATGGCGCCGATGACGAGCGCGGCAGCCGCGGTGATCACGATCCCCACGATCAGGCCAAGCCACGGCGACGCCCCGTACGCGGTCGTCAGGTAGGCCGTGGCGTACGCCCCGAGCCCCACGAACGCGGCCTGCCCGAACGAGGTCATGCCGGCCACGCCCGTGAGCAGCACCAGCCCGATCGCCACGATGCTGTACAGGCCAATGTAGTTGAGCAGCGTCACCCAGTATTCGGGCAAACGCACGGGAGCCGGCAGTACCGGCAACGCTGCCAGCACCACCAGGAAAATCAGGAAGTATTTGTTTTTCATTCTGTGGTCCGCCCCGGCTTATTCCTCGTCTTCTTCCACGTGCTTGCTCGTGAGCGACAGCCACAGCAGCACCGGAAGGATCAGCGTGAAGACGATGACCTCCTTGTACGCACTCGCCCAGAACGACGAGTACGACTCCAGCAGGCCCACCAGAATGGCGCCCAGCGCCGCGACCGGGTAACTCACCAGCCCCCCGATGATCGCCCCCACGAAGCCCTTCAGGCCGATCAGGAAGCCCGATTCGTAATAGATGGTCGTGATCGGCGCGATCAGAATGCCGCACAGCACGCCCAGCACCGCGGCCAGCGTGAACGCCAGACGCCCCGCCTGCACGGTGCCGATACCCACCAGCCGCGCGCCAAGACGATTGACCGCCGTCGCACGCAGGGCCTTGCCCGAGAGCGAACGGTCGAAGTAGAAGTACAGCGCCAGGATCATCACCACCGACACGCCCACCACCCACAGGCTCTGCCCCGACACCATCACCGAACCGATGTTGAAGCTCGCGTCGGAGAACGCCTGCGTGCGCGAGCCCTCCGCCCCGAACATCACCAGGCCCAGGCCCGTGAGCGCGAAGTGCACGCCGACCGAGACGATCAGCAGCAACAACGTGCTGGCTTCGGCCAGGGGCTGATACGCCAGGCGATAGAGCATCGGACCCATCGGCACGACCAGCAACAGCGTGATGGCGATCTGCACGAGCATCGGCAGTGTCATCGGTGCCAGCGCCTGGACGACGAAGAACACGGCGATCGGAAACACCAGATATTTGCCCGCGAACACCGGCACCAGCCGCCCGGCCAGCTTGCGGCGCTCGCTGTGACGCAACACGCTCGCCGTCTCCACGATGAACGTGCATACGCCCATCGCCACGAGCAACCAGCTCGTGAGCGGAAACTTCTGGGTTTGCAGTGCCGCCAGCGTGAGCGCGCCATACGACACGAACTCGCCCTGCGGAATGAAGATGACGCGGGTGACGGAGAACACCAACACGAGCGCCAATGCCAACAAGGCATAAATCGCACCCGTGGTGATGCCGTCCTGCGCCAGGATGGCTGCAATCGAAAGATCCATGCTCCTCTCACTTCGTTTGAGTACTTCTTGAACCGGCTGGCGAGACAGCCGGTGTGATGCACGGCGCGGCGCGCTGCCGCCCCGTTCCCCTTCACTTCGTCACCCGCGCAACGTCCCCGTGCGGCAAAGCAACGAATTATGAATTGTATAAACGGTTATGCATTGGTAAAACCCGGGTGACTACTGAGGCGGCGACATTTGTGTCCTGGCGACCCGCCCGGCCGCCGTTTGTCCCTCCTTCTGGCGTAGTCCCCCTTTTCAATGTCCCCGCGCCCCTCAGGCCGCCGGCTTCTTGCGGCGGCGCGCCTTGGCCGGCAGCGACGGCGCTTCGGCCAGGACTTCCGGCGGAAGCGCTTCACGCACCACGTCGAGCAACCGGTAGATGTCGGCAAGCGTGTCGCGCCCGACCTTGTCTTCCAGATAGCGATAGCGCTCTTCGACCAGCGGGCCGAGCTTCTTGCACAGCGCACGGCTCGACGGCGTGAGCGACACCATGACCCGGCGCTGATCCGCGGCAACGCGACGTCGCATGATGAGGCCCGATGCCTCCATGCGCTCGAGCATGCCCGAGAGGCTGGGACTGAGGATGCAGCATTCGCGCGCGACCTGCCCGATCTCCATTTCCCCGGATTCGCTATCGTTGACGGCCCGGATGACACGCCATTGTTGTTCCGTGATGTCGTAACAATTGAGCAGAGGCCGGAACAGCCCCATCACCGCTTCACGTGTCTGTAGCAATACCAGCGATAGGTTGCGGTGTTCGAATTCACCCGTCATGGATTTACGCTCGAAAGAATCGCCTGGTCAGCCCCCCGGCTGCGGCGATCAGGTTGGGACAATGCGGCCTCTCATGTGCCGCTCGTTTCGCATGTCCTGCCGTCTCTTTGCGATGCGCGAAACTACCACGCTCAAGAAAAACGGGCGCGAACGCCCGTTCTTCCGGCCCGGGCGATCAAACCGGGCCCTGCAGATACGACAACGGGGCATGCCTGCGTGCTATAGGCAGCCCCGACGCGCATCAGTTCGCCAATTTCCACTTGCCGTTGACGATTTGCACCATGACGCGCGAGCGCTGATCCAGACCATTGTGGTCGTTCTTGCTCATGTTGAAGATACCGGCGGTGCCCGGCATGTCCTTCACGTTCTCCAGCGCCTCGCGCAGCGCGGCGCGGAATTCCGGCGTCCCCGGCTTGCCCTTCTTGAGCGCGACCGGAATGGCCGATTGCAGCAACAGGCCGCCGTCCCAGGCGTGACCGCCGAAGGTCGAGATCGAACCGGCGCCATAGGCCTTTTCATACGCAGCCTTGTATGCGGCGGCCGACTTCTTCACCGGATTGTCGTTGGGCAGTTGGTCGACCACGAGCAACGGGCCGGCCGGCAGGAACGTGCCTTCGCAATCCTTGCCGCAAACGCGCAGGAAGTCGTTGTTGGCCACGCCGTGCGTCTGGTACATCTTGCCCTTGTAGCCGCGCTCCTTGAGCGTGCGCTGCGGCAATGCCGACGGCGTGCCCGAACCGGCCACGAGCACGGCGTCCGGGTTCGCGCTCATGATCTTGAGCACCTGACCGGTCACCGACGTATCGGCACGGTTGAAGCGCTCGTTGGCCACGATCTTGACCTTGTTCAGATCGGCGGCCTTCTGGAATTCCTTGTACCAGCCTTCACCGTAGGCATCGGAGAAGCCGATGAACGCGGCCGTCTTCACGCCGTTGTCGGCCATGTGCTTGGCAATGGCGGTGGCCATCAGAATGTCGTTCTGCGGGGTCTTGAACGCCCACGCACGCTTCGCGTCGACCGGCTCGACGATCGCCGCACCCGCCGCCATCGAGATCATCGGCGTTTGCGTCTCGGCCGCCACGTCGACCATCGCCAGCGAGTTCGGCGTCACGGTCGAGCCGAGCACGGCGTCGACGTGATCTTCGCTGATCAGCTTGCGCATGTTCTTCACGGCAGTCGTGGTGTCGGTCGCGTCATCGAGCACGATGTACTGCACGGACTGGCCGGCAATCGTCTTCGGCATGAGCGAGATGGTGTTCTTCTCGGGAATGCCCAGCGAAGCCGCCGGACCGGTCGCCGACAGCGACACGCCAATCTTCACCTGGGCGTTCGCAACGCCCACAGCCAGCATCATCGCGGATGCCATGCACAGCAACTTCAGTTTCATTTGGGTCTCCTCACAAAAATTTCGAATTCGTTTTTCTGCCGCTATTCTGCCGCTTCTCTCTGCTCTTTCGCCTTCACCGCGTCGGCCTTCATCACCGCATCCGCGCCATTAACCGACCGAGCAGTCGGCAAATCGTCGCCCATCTTACGGGCACCTGCGTCGTTTCGTAAAGTGCGGTTTCCCCACATGTCGCATCGGGCACAGCACCGCCCGCCGCGTCCGGGCATCCGCCGGACACCGTCAGGCGCGCAAAAAGGCGTCGTAGCCGGTCTTCACGATCAGCACGGCGAGCACGCACAGGAACATTCGCCGCACGAAGCCCACGCCGTGCTTGAGCGCGAGCCGACTGCCCACCAGGCTGCCCAGCACGTTCATGACCGCCATGCCGGCCCCCACCTGCCACCATACGTGCCCACCCATGCCGAACAGCCACAGCGCTGCCAGGTTGGTCGCCACGTTCACGATCTTCGACGACGCCGACGCATTCACGAAATCCTGCCCGAACAGACGCACGAACAGGAATACGAGGAAACTGCCCGTGCCGGGGCCGAAGAAACCGTCGTAGAAGCCGATGGCGCCGCCCACGGCGATCGCCATGAGGGTCACCCCTGCCCCCCCCTCACGGGGGCGTGAACCGTCCCGAAATCCTTTTTGCGCAGCGTGTACACCGCCACCCCCACGAGCACGAACGGCAGCAGCTTGCGCAGGACGTCGGCGGGAATGTGGGTGACGGCATAGGCGCCGCAGAATGAGAAGACGAAAGCGGCGAGCGTGGCAGGCACCAGTATCGCCCACTGCAGTTGCACGCCACGGGCGTAGCGCAGCGCGGCCGAGGCGGTTCCCCAGATGCCCGCCATCTTGTTGGTGCCGAACAGCACAGGCGGCGCCGCGCTCGGAAAAACGGCAAAGAGCGTGGGCACGGAGATCAGTCCCCCGCCCCCGACCACGGCGTCCACAAGCCCCGCGAGAAACGCCCCACCCGCGAGCATCAGCAATTCGCTCGGCGCCCAACTGACTAACATACATTCCCCATACATGCCCGACCGTCGCAGGCCGATGGCCGGACGAAAACGGCGAGGATAGCGCCTTTAGCCCGCATTGCGCGTAGTTGGGGGCCACAATTCTCGCAATATGGTGCGCGATCGACGAAAAGCTGGCGAAAAACCGGGTGAGGCGGCCAAAAAACGGTAAATCGCGACGAAAAGACGATGACCGGTGACCGTAACAAGCGAGGGCGGGGGCGATCGGGCACCGCGGGCGGGCAACGGCCGCCGTGACGGCGACGTGCGTCGGACGATGGGAGGCGCCGGCGGCGCACAGAATGAAAGCACAATATAAAAAGCGCTGTTGGAGTTTTCTCCAACAGCGCTTTCTTTTTTGGCGGTGCGCGTTCTCGCGCTTATTGTCTCCTCGTTCCTCGCCCCTATATCCTGCCGTGACGCGAACTGAGAGAGAGAATAAAGGAGCACCCGATGCACCACAAGTCAGCATTTACCCCTACGAATTAGGTTTTTTCCGACATACGTGCGCCAGTGTGACGATCGGCCGCCCCATCACGGTGCGCCCGATCGTCACGCATCAGGCTTCAGGACGACTGCGACAGCGTCCGGAAGAACCGGCTTCGGGCGACCAGTTCGCCGACCAGACCTCGGCGGAATGACAGCACGCAGATGATGAAGATGGCGCCGATGACGATCGTCACCGATTCGCCCAGCGTCTGGAACCACGCCACGCCGGTCGCCGTCGCCAGCCAGTCGCCGATGTCGCCCAGCTTGTTCTCGAGCACGATGATGACGACCGCGCCCACCACCGGTCCGAGCATCGTGCCCAGACCGCCCACGAGCGTCATCAGGATGACCATGCCCGACATGGTCCAGTGCACGTCGGTGAGCGTCTCGAAGCCCAGCACCACCGTTTTCGTCGATCCGGCCAGCGCCGCGAGCGTGGCCGACAGCACGAACGCCAGCAACTTGAAGCGATCGACGTCATAGCCGAGCGAGATCGCACGCGGCTCGTTTTCCTTGATCGCCTTGAGCACCTGGCCGAACGGCGAGTGCACGATACGCATGATGAACAGGAAGCCCAGCGCGCAGATCGCCAGCACCACGTAGTACAGGGTCAGGTCCGAATCGAGCGGAAGCACGCCAAAGAGGCTGCCGCGCGGCACGCCCTGCAAGCCGTCTTCCCCACCGGTAAACGGTGCCTGCAGGCACAGGAAGTAAAGCATCTGCGCGAGCGCCAGCGTGATCATCGCGAAATAGATGCCCTGGCGCCGGATCGCGAGCAGGCCGATCACCAGGCCCAGCGCGGCGCCCGCGATCACCCCGGCGAGAATGCCGACTTCCGGCGTGAACCCGAGATTGCGAATCGCGTAGCCGGTCACATAGCCCGCGCTGCCGAAAAACGCCGCATGACCGAACGACAGCAGGCCCGTAAAGCCGAGCAGCAGGTTGAACGCGCAGGCGAACAGTGCGAAGCAGAGCACCTTCATGATGAAGACCGGATAGGCGCCCGCGAAGGGCGCCACGATCAGCGCGAGCAGCAAAAGCGAATAAAGCACCCGTTGTTGCGTCTGTTGTTGCATGTTCCGCCCCTTACTTTTGTTTGCCGAACAGCCCAGCCGGGCGCAGCAGCAACACGATCACCATGATGACGAACACCACGGTCGCAGATGCTTCCGGGTAGAACACCTTGGTAAAGCCTTCGATCACGCCGAGCATCAAGCCGGTGATGATCGAGCCCATGATCGAGCCCATCCCGCCGATCACCACCACCGCGAACACAGTGATGATCATCGACTGTCCCATGAGCGGCGAGATCTGAATGACGGGCGCGGCAAGCACGCCGGCGAACGCGGCGAGCGCAACGCCGAAGCCGTACGTGAGCGTGATCATGAGCGGCACGTTCACACCGAACGCTTCCACGAGCTTCGGGTTTTCCGTCCCTGCGCGCAGGTAGGCGCCGATCTTCGTCTTCTCGATGACGAACCAGGTGGCGAAGCACACGATCAGCGACGCCACCACCACCCAGGCGCGATAGTTCGGCATGAACATGAAGCCGAGGTTGGTTGCGCCGGAGAGCACGTCGGGCGCATCGAACGGCTGCCCGGACACGCCGTAGATCGAACGGAACACGCCTTCGAGCACCAGCGTGATGCCGAACGTCAGCAGCAGACCGTAGAGGTGATCGAGCTTGTAGATCCAGCGCAGCATGGTGCGCTCGATCACGATGCCGATGATGCCCACCACCACGGGGGCGAGGATCAGCATGACCCAGTAATTGAGGCCGAGATAGTTGCCGCCCATCCAGGCGAGCATGGCACCCAGCATGAACAACGCGCCGTGCGCGAAGTTGATCACGTTGAGCAGACCGAAAATCACCGCCAGGCCGAGGCTCAGCATGGCGTAGAACGAGCCATTCACCAGTCCCAGCAGCAGTTGGCTCAACAGCGCCGGCAGGGGGATGCCTAGTAATTCCATCGAAATCGATTCTCTGGGAGAAGGGTCGCGACGGGACACGCGTCCCGCCGCTTTCATCGCATCGCGTTCAGACTGCGCTTACTTGAGCTTGCAGGTCGACTCGGCTTCCGTCGTGAACGCCTTCTCGCCCGGGATCGTGGCGACGACCTTGTAGTAATCCCACGGTGCCTTCGACTCCTTCTTCGACTTGACCTGCATCAGGTACATGTCGTGGATCATCGTGCCGTCCTTGCGGATGTAGCCCTTGCTGAACATGTCGTCGATCTTGATCTTGTGGAGCTGATCCATGACCTTGTCGGCATCGGTGGTGCCGGCCGCCTGCACCGCCTTGAGGTACGTCATCGTGGCGGAGTAGTCGCCCGCCTGGAGGCTCGAGGGCATCTTCTTCATCTTCTCGAAGTAGCGCTTGGAGAAGGCGCGGGTCTTGTCGTCCTTGTCCCAGTACCAGCTGTCGGTCAGGTACATGCCTTCGGTGTTGTCCAGCCCCAGCGAGTGGATGTCGTTGATGAACACCAGCAGACCGGCGATCTGCATCTTCTTCGTGATGCCAAATTCCTTCGCGGCCTTGATGGCGTTGATCGTATCGCCGCCGGCGTTGGCCAGGCCGAGCACCTGCGCGCCCGACGACTGCGCCTGAAGCAGATACGACGAGAAGTCCGACGCCGAGAGCGGATGACGCACGTCGCCCTTGACCGTGCCGCCGTTGGCCTTGACCACGTCGGCCGTGGCCTTCTCGAGCGCGTGACCGAACGCATAGTCCGCCGTCAGGAAGAACCACGACTCGCCGCCCGCCTTCACCACGGCCGAGCCGGTGCCGCGTGCGAGCGCCACGGTGTCGTAGGCATAGTGCACGCCGTACGGCTGACACTGATCGTTGGTGAGGGCGTCGGTGCCGGCGCCCACGTTGATATAGACCTTCTTCTTCTCGGCAGAGACCTTGTTCATCGCGAGGCCGGTACCCGAGTTGGTGCCGCCGATGAGCATGTCGACACCGCCGCGGTCGAACCATTCGCGCGCCTTCGACGCCGCGACGTCGGCCTTGTTCTGGTGGTCGGCCGTGACCAGTTCGATCGGCTTGCCGAGCACCTTGCCACCAAAGTCGGCGATGGCCATCTTGATGGCTTCCGCGCCACCGGGGCCGTCAATGTCGGTGTACAGCCCCGACATGTCGGTAATGAAACCAATCTTCACCGTATTGCCATCGGCGTGGGCCTGCGAGGCCATTGCCGCAAAACCGAACGCAGCCGCAACGGCCAACGCCTTCATCCGCATCGTCATCTTCGTCTCCTTCGTGGATTTGATCGCCTGGGTTCATCGCCCGGCGCGTTTGTGCGCCGGGTAGCTCACCTCATACGCCCAACAACTCGTGCAGCACCGGCATCTTCGTTTCCAGCTCCGGAGCGCCGAAGCGCTCCACGATCTTGCCGTGCTCCATCACATAGAAGCGGTCGGCCAGCGGAGCCGCAAAACGGAAATTCTGTTCCACCATCACGATGGTGTAGCCCCTCGACTTGAGCGTGGTGATCATGCGTGCGAGTGTCTGCACGATCACCGGCGCGAGGCCCTCCGAGATCTCGTCGAGCAGCAGCAGGTTCGCGCCGGTGCGCAGGATGCGCGCCACGGCCAGCATCTGCTGCTCGCCACCCGACAGTCGCGTGCCCTGGCTGTGACGTCGCTCCTTGAGGTTCGGAAACATGTCGTAGATCTCTTCGAGCGACATGCCGCGCCCGCCGTCTTCGCGACGATTGCCGCGCATGCCGATATACGGCGGCAGCAGCAGGTTTTCCTCGCACGACAGGCTCGCGAAGATGCCCCGCTCTTCCGGGCAGTAGCCCACGCCGTGGTGGGCGACCTTGTATGTGGGCAGATGGATCGTCTCTTCGCCGGCGATGCGGATCGATCCCTGACGATTTCCTGTGAGGCCCATGATCGCGCGCAGCGTGGTGGTGCGCCCTGCGCCGTTGCGGCCAAGCAGCGTGACGACTTCGCCACGGCCCACGGTGAGGTCCACGCCATGCAGGATGTGCGATTCCCCATACCAGGCCTGCAGCCCCTCGACTTCCAGCGCCGGGACGCTCGCCGCGCCGCTACCGTTGCCATTACCGTACATAGACGTCCTCACCCGTGGGCTCCCTGCAATTCGCCATCCGCGGTCCCCATGTAGGCCTCCATCACCTGCGGATTCTTCGAAACTTCGTGATACGGCCCTTCGGCAAGCACCTCGCCACGCTGAAGCACGGTGATGGTGTCGGAGATTCCCGCAATCACGTTCATGTTGTGCTCGACCATCAGGATCGTGCGTCCCGCCGAGACCTTCTTGATCAGCGCGGTCACGCGATCGACGTCTTCATGCCCCATGCCCTGCGTGGGCTCGTCGAGCAGCATTAGTTCGGGCTCCATAGCAAGTGTGGTCGCGATTTCGAGGGCGCGCTTGCGGCCGTAGGGCAGTTCCACGGTCAGGGTATGGGCGAATTCGGTGAGGCCGACTTCGGCGAGCAGCGCCATGGCGCGCTCGTCCAGCTGTCGCAGCGTGCGGCTGCTGCTCCAGAAGTGAAAGGCGGTGCCGAGATTGCGTTGCAGGCCGATGCGCACGTTCTCCAGCACGGTGAGGTGCGGGAAGACGGCGGAGATCTGAAATGAGCGAATGATGCCGCGTCGGGCGATTTGCGCGGGCGCCTCGCGGGTGATGTCTTCACCGTTGAAGGTAATGCTGCCGGCGCTGGGCACGAGGAATTTCGTGAGCAGGTTGAAGCAGGTGGTCTTCCCGGCGCCGTTCGGCCCGATGAGTGCGTGAATGGTGCCGCGCGCGACGCGCAGGTCGACCCCGTTCACGGCGGTGAAGCCGCGGAACTCTTTCGTGAGCCCGCGGGTTTCGAGAATGTAATCGTTGTTCGCCATGTCTCCTGCCACATTCCTGGTTGGCGGTGCGAGGCATGAGTGGGCCCCGGCACCATCGTCTGTGACAACCGCAAGGCAGGCAGATGACGCGATGTTGTTGCGTCGTCGGCGAGGTGCCCCGCGTCCCGCATGCGGCGTCGAATTCTTGGTTCGTTCGCACATAGGGAATCGTTATTGTGTGTGGTTTGCTGCAACGCGATCATTGGGATTTGCACTAAGCCTCACCCCCTTCGAAACGCGCATGTTCACACGCGTTCAGGAACGTTCGGTCACATGCCGGCGGCATGCGCAAAGCCCTTATGGCACAAGGCTTTTGCGGCATACGCAAAAGCACGTTCAATGTCGTGCGCCGCGCGCGCGAGCGGGTGCTCGCGCGCTGCATTAGGTATTACTACGTAAGATTTGGGCGATTGTCCGGAAATCCGGAATCGCGACGAGGCTCGCGAACATCGAATTTTCCGCCGGACCAGGGCACGACGGTCGGCGCCGACACCGATGCCCCCTTTCCCCCGGCTCAGCGGTGTCCTGATCTTTTGCGCGCTTACCGCCCGGCTTTGCGAGCCGCACGGATCATGTCGCTCGCGCGCTCGGCGATCATGATCGTCGGCGAGTTCGTGTTGCCGGATGTGATCACCGGCATCACCGACGCATCGACCACACGCAGGTTCCGCACCCCGCGAACGCGCAGCTCCGCATCCACGACCGCATCAGGATCGTCGGCGCGTCCCATGCGGCAGGTGCCCACCGGATGGAAGATGGTCGTGCCGATATCGCCCGCCGCGCGCATCAACGCCTCGTCGCTCTGGAACGACGGTCCCGGCAGATACTCGCGCGGTTCGTAGCGCGCGAAAGCCGGCGCGCCCACGATGCGACGCGTGAGCTTGATCGCGTCTGCCGCCACGCGCAGATCCGCATCGGTCGACAGATATCGCGGCGCGATGCTCGGCGCGACGCGCGCATCCGGCGAAGCGAGATGCACATGCCCGCGCGACGTCGGACGAAGATTGCACACCGATGCCGTGAACGCGTTGAACGTGTGCAGCGGATCGCCGAACTTGTCCAGCGACAGCGGTTGCACGTGATATTCGAGGTCGGGACGCGTCACGTCCTCACGACTGCGCGCGAACGCCCCCATCTGCGACGGCGCCATGCTCATCGGACCACGCTGCGCGAACACGTACTGCATGCCGATCTTCAACTTGCCGAAAAGACTGTTGGCCGTGAGGTTGAGCGTGGTCACGCCGCGCAACTTGTACACCGTGCGCAACTGCAGATGATCCTGCAGGTTCTCGCCCACGCCGGGCAGATGCGACACCACGTCGATGCCGAATCCGCGCAAACGCTCCCCGTCGCCAATGCCCGACACTTCCAGCAGATGCGGAGAATTCACCGCCCCCGCCGCCAGAATCACTTCGGCGCGCGCGAGCGCCGTGAAATCCTCATTGCCGCCGCGATACGCCACCCCGGTGCAACGCGTGCCCTCGAACAGCAGTCGACTCACGCTCGCCCCGGTCATCACGGTGAGATTCGGGCGCTGCATGGCCGGGCGCAGAAAGCCCTTCGCGGCACTCCAGCGCACGCCGCGTCGCTGATTCACTTCGAAGTAGCCAATGCCGAAGTTGTCACCCCGGTTGAAGTCGTCCGTCTTCGGAATGCCGATCTGCTCGGCGGCGTCGGCGAACGAATCGAGCACGCGCCACGACAGCCGTTGCTTCTCGACACGCCACTCGCCGCCGCTGCCGTGAAACTCTGTGCCGCCCTTGTAGTGATCTTCGCTGCGCCTGAACAGCGGCAGCACATTGTCCCAGCGCCAGCCGTCGTCGCCGGTGGCATCGGCCCACACGTCATAGTCTTCGCGCTGCCCGCGCATGTAGATCATGCCGTTGATCGACGAGCTGCCGCCCAGCACCCGCCCTCGCGGATACGCGAGCGTGCGGCCGTTGAGCCCGTCTTCGGCCTGCGTGCGATACAGCCAGTCGGTGCGCGGGTTGCCGATGCAGTAGAGATAACCGACGGGGATGTGAATCCAGTGATAGTCGTCCTTGCCGCCGGCCTCGAGCACTAGCACGTTGACGTCGGGGTCCTGCGTGAGACGATTGGCCAACACACAACCGGCCGATCCGGCGCCCACGATGATGTAATCGAAGCTTTCCTGCTTCGGGGCCTGCTTGCTCATTCCCGCATGTCTCCGTCGATGGCGCGGCACTCGCCAGGGTGCGGTGCCGGCACTGGTGCGGCACCCGAGTGAGGTGGACTGCCGCCACCCGCACCAGGTTCACTTTTGTCGTTCTGTTCGCATCGAAGCGTCGAAGCGTCGGTCCGGCGTTACCCCGCCTCCCTACTTCGCCACGGGCATGGTGAATTCCGCGCCCTTGCCGATGCTGTCGGGCCAACGCTGCATCACACTCTTGAAGCGCGTGTAGAAACGAATGCCCTCTTCTCCATAAGCGTGGTGGTCCCCGAACAGCGAACGCTTCCATCCGCCAAACGACTGCCAGGCCATCGGCACCGGAATCGGCACGTTGATGCCCACCATGCCAACCTTCACCTGACGCGAGAACGCGCGCGCCACGCCACCGTCGCTGGTGAAACACGAGACGCCGTTGCCGAACTCGTGCGCATTGACCAGCGCAATGGCAGCCGCCAGATCCGGCACGCGCACCACCGCCAGCACCGGACCGAAAATCTCCTCGCGATAGATCGTCATCTCGGGCGTGACGTGATCGAAGAGCGTCCCGCCGAGGAAGAATCCCTGTTCGTGCCCCGGCACCGTCAACCCTCGCCCGTCGACCAGCAGCGTGGCGCCCGCGCTCACGCCATCGGCGATGTAGCCCTCGATCTTCGCCTTGTGGACCCCGGTGACGACCGGCCCCATTTCGGACGCATCGTCCACGCCCGGCCCAACGCGCAGCGCCTTCACGCGCGGCACCAGCGCGTCGACGAGACGATCCGCGACCTGACCCACCGCCACCGCGACCGAGATCGCCATGCAACGCTCGCCGGCCGATCCGTAGGCCGCACCGATCAGCGCATCGACCGCCTGATCCAGATCGGCGTCGGGCATGACCACGAGATGATTCTTCGCTCCGCCCAGCGCCTGCACCCGCTTGCCGCGACGCGTGCCTTCGCTGTAGATGTACTCGGCAATCGGCGTGGAGCCGACGAACGACAGCGCTTCCACATCCGGGTGCGCGATGAGTGCATCGACCGCCACCTTGTCTCCCTGCACCACGTTGAACACCCCATCGGGCAGCCCGGCTTCGCGCAGCAGGTCGGCGATCAGCAGACTGGCAGAAGGATCGCGCTCGGACGGCTTGAGCACGAACGTGTTGCCGCACGCGAGCGCGATCGGAAACATCCACATCGGCACCATCACCGGGAAGTTGAACGGCGTGATCCCCGCACACACCCCGACCGGCTGTCGCAAATGCCAGTTGTCGATGCCTCCGCCGATGTTGTCGCTGTGCTTGCCCATGAGCAGGCTCGGCGCCCCGCACGCATACTCGACCACCTCGATGCCGCGCGTGACTTCGCCGCGCGCATCGGAGAACACCTTGCCGTGTTCGCGCGTGATGATGCGTGCCAGTTCGTCCTGATGCTCGTCGAGCAGCGCCTTGAACTTGAAGAGCACCCGCGCGCGCTTGAGCGGCGCCGTCTCCGACCACGCAGGCAACGCGGCCCTGGCGGCAGCGACCGCGGCGTCCACGTCGCCCACGCCGGCCAGCGCCACGCGCGCACTCACGCGCCCTTCGGCCGGATTGAAGACGTCGGCAAAACGCGCGCCGTCGCCGGCCACGCGCCGGCCGCCAATGAAGTGCTGCACCGTCGGAATATCAGCGTTGCTCATGTTCGTTTCCCTCGGAATTCGGCGAACTTCCCGCGCTCGCCCATTCGATTAGCCAGACGCGTGCCCCACGGCATACGCCACGATAGGCCAAGCGTACTGCCGCCGATTCACGCGATCCAATGAGAAATTATCAAAAGCAATATAAGATTCCCTTATGTTGCCTCCGAATGGCGTTCTGCGGGACGCCCTCCGCCCATGGAACTCGCCCACCTCCGCGCCTTCGTTGCCATTGCCCGCGAGGGCAACCTCACCCGCGCGGCACAGCGCCTGCATCTGACGCAGCCTGCCGTCAGCCTTCAGGTCAAGGCGCTGCAGGAGGCGCTTCGGCTCACGCTCTTCACCCGCACGGCGCACGGTCTGGCCCTCACCCGCGACGCACAGGCACTGCTGCCGCTGGCCGAGCGCATGCTCGCGGCGCTTGCCGACTTCCAGCAGGCCGCGGGCGCGCTGCGCGACACCGTGCGGGGGCGCCTGCGCATCGGCACCATTCTCGACCCGGAATTCACCCGCCTCGGCGCATTTCTGAAGCGCCTCGTGGAATCGTATCCCCAGATCGAAACGGCTTTGCGCCAGGGCATGTCGGGTTCGGTGCTCCAGCAACTCGGGCGCGGCGAACTGGACGTCGGCTTCTACCTCGGGCGCCCCGATCCCGAGCGCTTCCATGCCATCACGCTCACGCCGTTCGCGTATCAGGTGGTCGCGCCCGCGGGTTGGCGCGAGCGGGTGGCGCGTCGCGGCTGGCGCGAACTCGCGGCACTGCCGTGGATCTGGACACCACCCGAATCGGCCCACCATCGCCTGCTCTCGTCGATATTCGGCGCCCTGGACGTATCGCCCGTGAAGGTGGCGGAAGTCGATCAGGAGCCGTCGATGCTCGACCTGGTGAAGTCCGGTGTCGGCCTGTCGCTGGTGCGCGACTCGATCGCGCTGCGCGAAGCGCAAGCCCATGGTCTGGTGATCGCCGACGGCGTGAGCGTGCCCACGGAGCTGACGTTCGTCACGCTCGCCACGCGACGCGACGAACCTGCCATCGCCGCCGCGCTGCAACTGATCGCCGCCGTCTGGGCGTGACGAGGCTCCCGGAATGCCGGGAGCCGGAAAGCCCCGTGCGCGATGCCATTCACCGGGGATATGCGCCGACCCTCCGCGGCACGCACTTTCCGGACATCATCGAGGCGTCCCTGCGCCGCGAATCAGGCGCATAATCCAGGCGGCTCAGGTCCTCGCCCACGGCCTCCCGGCTCGCCGCCGCCCCGAACGACGCTAAGCGGCCGACGTTCCCCGCAAATCATTCCCGTGACGTGGCACGCCTTGCCGGCCTGCCAAGCCATATCCCGCCCAACGCTCTAGAATTCAAGTCTGTCTTCGAGGAGTCGATCATGTCTGTGAGAATGGAACGCGATACCTTCGGCGAAATTGCTGTACCCGCCGACCACCTGTGGGGCGCCCAGACGCAGCGCTCGCTGCAGAACTTCAAGATTTCCACCGAGAAGATGCCGCGCGAGCTGGTGCGCGCGCTCGCCCGGGTCAAGCGCGCGGCCGCCGAGGTGAACAAGGGCCTCGGCGTGCTCGACGCCAAGAAGGCCGACGCCATCATCCAGGCCGCCGACGAGGTGATCGCCGGCCGGCACGACGACGAATTCCCGCTGGCCGTGTGGCAGACCGGCTCGGGCACACAGTCGAACATGAACATGAACGAAGTCCTCGCCAATCGCGCCAGCGAACTGCTCGGCGGCGTGCGTGGCGAGGAACGTCTCGTGCATCCCAACGACGACGTGAACAAGGGCCAGTCGTCCAACGACGTATTCCCCACGGCCATGAGCGTGGCCGCGCTCGACGCCCTCGTCAACCATCTCAAGCCCAGCGTGGGCCAACTGCGCGACACGCTCGCGGCCAAGGCCCGCGCCTACGACGACATCGTCAAGATCGGCCGCACCCACCTGCAGGACGCCACGCCGCTCACGCTCGGCCAGGAGATCTCGGGCTGGGTCGCGCAGATCGACCACGGCCTGAAGCATGTCGACGACGCCCTGCCCCACGTGGCCGAGCTCGCGCTGGGCGGTACCGCCGTGGGCACGGGCCTGAACGCCCATCCGGACTTCGCGAAGCAGGTGGCCGCCACGCTCGCGCGCGACACCGGACTGCCGTTCGTCACCGCGCCGAACAAGTTCGAAGCGCTTGCCGCGAACGACGCCATCGTCCACGCGCACGGCACGCTCAAGACCCTCGCCGCGAGCCTGATGAAGATCGCCAACGACGTGCGCTGGCTCGCCAGCGGCCCGCGCTGCGGCATTGGCGAGTTGCAGATTCCGGAGAATGAGCCGGGCAGCTCGATCATGCCGGGCAAGGTGAACCCGACCCAGTGCGAAGCCATGACGATGCTTTGCTGCCAGGTGCTGGGCAACGACGTGGCCATCAACGTCGGCGGCTCGATGGGCAACTTCGAGCTCAACGTGTTCAAGCCGATGCTCATCCACAACTTCCTGCAAAGCGTGCGTGTACTCGCCGACGGCGCGGTCAGCTTCAACGACAACTGCGCGATCGGCATCGAGCCGAACCGCGCACGCATCGGCTCGCTGCTCGAGGAATCGCTCATGCTCGTGACCGCGCTCAATCCGCACATCGGTTACGACAAGGCTGCGCAAATCGCGAAGAAGGCGCACAAGGAAGGCACCACGCTCAAGGCCGCCGCGCTGGCGCTGGGTCATGTGACGGCGGAGCAGTTCGACGCCTGGGTGCGCCCCGAGCAGATGGTCGGCAAGCGCTGATCGCCCCCTTCGTTCACCGCGCATGCCTATCTCTCCGCTGCCGCCGCTGCATTGTCTGATCGCGTTCGACGCCGCCGTCCGGCACGCGAGCTTCACCCGGGCGGCAGCGGAACTCAATCTCACGCAGAGCGCCGTGAGCCGACAGATCGCGCAGCTCGAAGAGTTTCTCGGGCGCGCGCTCTTCACGCGCGAACACCGCACGCTTCGTCTCACGGTCGCCGGTCAACGCTACGCCGAGCAGATCCAGCGTCTGCTCGGCGAGTGCGCCGAAGCGACGGCCGACCTGATGAAGCGGCGCGGCGACCTCGAACTCACGGTGGCATGCTCGTCCGGCGTGGCCGTGCTGTGGATGACGCCGCAGCTCATGCGCTTTCGCGCGGCGCACCCCGACGTCAAGATCCGGGTGATCGTCAAAGACGGCCTTACGACGCTGGCCGCGTCGGAATTCGACCTGGGCGTGTATTACGTTCGCAACGATCTGCCACCCGATTTCGCCGGGCGACGGCTGTTCGACGAGGAAGTCTTTCCGGTGTGCTCCCCCGCGTATCTCGACGGACGCAAGCTCGCGCCGGCCGATCTCGTCAACGAGACGCTCCTGTTCATCGAGGACGGTCAGCGCAAATGGATGTCGTGGCCCGACTGGTTCGAGCTGCAGGGCGTGAGCGTGCCGAAATTCCCTCGCATGGTGAGCGCCAATTACTACCCGTTGCTCGTGCAGATGGCCATCGAAGGTGGCGGACTCGTCATGGGCTGGCGGCACATGATCGATCCCTGCCTCGACGCCGGGCTGCTCGTGCCCGCCTGCGACGCCACCGCGAGCCTGGGCGGCGGATACTATCTGGTGTGGCCTGCCGATCGCCACGAGCATGCCGCAGCGCGTATTTTTCGAAACTGGATTTACGCCGAGACTCGTTTCCCAGCATAGTGTTGGCGCCCTCGAGAGAAAGTTGCCATGCGCTGTACGCATGGCAACATGCGGAATTATCGTTTGGCCTGACATTTTGTCTGCACTACTTTGTGACGGATCCGCGCATGTGCCTTCGCCCCGCGAGCGCACATGATTCGACAAAAGCAGGCGTATTACCGGCATGACGTGATTGCAAAGCACGCGACGGACGCCATCCATCCCCCGGGAGACCCAGATGCAGGCGACCTACGCAGTGCCTCAAGACAACCTGGCCCGCCAGCGCCGTCACGCGATCGTGGCGACGGTGATCGGCAACGGTCTGGAGTGGTTCGACTTCACCGTTTACAGCTTCTTCGCGGCCATCATCGCGAAGCAGTTCTTCCCCACCGGCGACGATCTGTCGTCGTTCCTGCTCGCCGTGGCGACGTTCGGCGTGGGCTTCTTCATGCGTCCGGTCGGCGGCATCGTGCTCGGGATCTATTCCGACCGCGTGGGTCGCAAGGCCGCACTCTCGCTCACCATTCTGCTCATGGCCGCCGGCACCGCGATGATCGGTCTGGCACCGACCTACGACCAGATCGGTCTGGCAGCCCCGCTCATCATCGTGCTGGCTCGTCTGCTGCAAGGCTTCTCGGCCGGCGGCGAGATGGGCGGCGCAACGGCCTTCCTGACCGAATACGCACCGCCCAACCAGCGCGCCTATTATTCGGCGTGGATTCAGTCGAGCATCGGCTTCGCCGTGCTGCTCGGTGCCGCGGTGGGCACGTTCGTGACGACCGAGCTCGACAAGGCGTCGCTCGAGTCGTGGGGCTGGCGCGTGCCGTTCATCGTCGGCATGCTGATCGGCCCGGTCGGCTTCTACATCCGTAACAAGATCGACGAGACGCCCACGTTCCAGCACGCCGAGAAGTCCGACACGCCGCTGCGCGACGTCTTCTCGCAATATCCGCGCGAAACGCTCGCCAGCTTCTCCATGGTCGTGCTGTGGACGATCTGCACCTACGTGCTGCTGTTCTACATGCCGACGTATGCCCAGCGCGTGCTGCATCTGCCCGCGTCGTACGGCTTCACCGCCGGCATGGTCGGTGGCGCGATGATCCTGGTGTTCGCACCGGTCGTGGGCCGCCTGGCGGACCGTTTCGGCCGTCGCCCGTTCCTGTCGGGTTCGGCACTGCTGATCCTGCTGCTTGCATGGCCGATGTTCACTTACCTGAACGTGGCGCCGGGCCTGCACTCGCTGCTCGCGTTCCAGATCGTGTTCGGCCTGCTCATCGCTTGCTACACCGGTCCGATTCTCGCGGCATTCGCCGAGCTGTTCCCGGCCAAGGTGCTGTCGACTGGCCTGTCGGTCGCCTACAACTTCGCGGTGACGATCTTCGGCGGGTTCGCCGCCCTGATCATCACCTGGCTGATCGCCCGCACGGGCAGCAACATGGCCCCGGCGATCTACGTGATCGTCGCGGCCGCCATCAGCCTGATCGGCACGCGCTTCGTGAAGCCCCTGCCCAAGGTCAACAAGGCCTGAGTCTTCCCCCCAAAGGCGCGCCACATCGAATGGCGCGCCTTTTTGCATTTCATCAAGGAACCCCACCATGTCCATTACCCTGCTTCGCGGCGGCAATGTGCTCGATGCGGCTGCCGGCCGTCTGCTCGAACGTCACGACGTCGCCATCGAAGGCGCGCGCATTACCGCGGTCAGCGCCACGCCGCTCGACATTCCCGGTGCGACGGTGATCGACGTCACCGGCAAGACCGTCATGCCCGGCTTGATCGACTGCCACGTGCACGTGCTCGCCTCGCACCCGAATCTCGGCACCAATGCCAGCCAGCCGAACGTGCTGACGGTGCTCAAGTCGCTGCCGATCATGCAGGGCATGCTCAACCGCGGCTTCACGACCGTGCGCGACGCGGGCGGCGCCGACTGGGCGTTGCAGCAGGCGATCGAGCAGGGCGTGATTCCGGGTCCGCGCATCTTCCCGTCGGGCAAGGCGCTGTCGCAGACGGGCGGACACGGCGACTTCCGTCCGCGCAGCGACACGCTCGAGCCGTGCTCGTGCGCGTTTCGCGCGGGCGCGATCGGGCGCGTGGTCGACGGCGTCGATCCGATCCGCCTGGCCGTGCGCGAAGAGATCCAGAAGGGTGCGACGCAGATCAAGCTGATGGCCTCGGGCGGCGTGGCATCGCCGGTCGATCCGATCGCCAACACGCAATATTCGGAAGACGAGATCCGCGCGGCCGTGGCCGAAGCGGAAGCCGCGCAGACCTATGTGATGGCCCACGCGTACACGCCGAAGGCGATCGCACGCGCGGTGCGCTGCGGTGTGCGCACCATCGAGCATGGCAATCTGTGCGACGCGCAAACCGCGCAGCTCATGGCCGAGAGGGGCGCGTATGTCGTGCCCACGCTCGTGACCTACGACGCGCTCGCCAAGGACGGCGCCTCGCTGGGCTTGCCGCCGGAGTCGGTGGCGAAAGTGGAAAGCGTGCAGCGCGCCGGACGCGAATCGCTCACGATCTATCGCGACGCGGGCGTGAAGATGGGCTTTGGCTCGGACCTGCTGGGCGACATGCACAAGTACCAGTCCGACGAGCTCACGATTCGCGCCGACGTGCTCGGTACGGCCGACACGCTGCGCTCGGCCACGGTCATCGGCGCGGAGATTCTCAATCGCGTGGGCGAACTGGGCGTGATCGCCGCCGGCGCGCTGGCCGACGTGCTGGTCGTGGATGGGAATCCGCTCGAATCGATCGACGTGCTCACGGGCCAGGGCGAAGGCATTCGCTGGGTGTTCAAGGACGGGAAGATCGCCAAGCAGCCGCAGTAATCGTTCGGGCGACGTTCGGCGACGGGCGTCTCGAACCCCCGCGACGACACAGCACGACAAGCGAAAGACGTAGCGCCGCGATGTGAAAACATCGCGGCGTTTTTTTTCGTGACTCAACCGCGCGGCGGTGCGCGAAAAATGAAAGAGACCCGACGGATCGCGACCTAGTCTGGCATCACAAGAACAACGTGAGCCCCCGATCATGACGAATGTTCTGTTGCCTCTCGAATTTCCCTGCATGCCTCCGGTCGTTGACAACGGCTGGTTCAAGGACGCCTCGGCCGCGCCGGCTCGCAACGACTGGCAGGGCGTGAGCGTGCGGCAGCGAAGTCCGGACACGCCGCTGCCGCGGGACCCCGAAACCATGGAGACGTTGCGCGCCTCCATCACGAGCGGCCTGCGCGAGATCGGCAACGATTGGGCGGCCATGGCAAGGGAGTTGCGTTGCGATCTGGCGGTCGCACCGCTGCCGGAAGCCTTCGGCGAACTCAGCGAATTGATCGCGAGCGTGAAGTCGCATCAGGTCGACGGCCCCGACAGCATCGATCGCCTGATGCTTCGCTTCGAGACAGCGATCGCCCGTATTTATCGATCGCGGCAGGCCCCATGGGGGTCGTGGCGCTCGGTGGGCGGCCAGCGTCACGCGACCGATCACGCCACCCTGACGCCCAACGCAAAGGCCGCCCTGAGCGTGCTCACGGAACTCGACCGGGCGGTGGCACAGATCCGCCTGACCGCGCGCGCGTTGCGTCGCCTCGACGTCCAAAGCCGCACCCTTCGGGGCAGTACGCGCGGCAAGGCATCGAAACGGGCAAGGGCCCAGCTCGCGGCGGCGTTCGACGCGGCCGGACTGGTTCTGCGCGTGGCCGAGCCGCACATCGAGAACTTCCTCGCCAAGGCCGAGGCCGCAATTCCGCCGGAGCGGCGACGCTGGAAAACAAAGATTGCGATCCTGCTCGGCCTCGCGCTGGTGACGGCGTCGCTGGGCATCGCCTCGATGTTCCTGCCGCCAATGCTGCCCGCGCTCGTTGGGCTAGGCCTCGGATTGAAGATCGGCGCGACCGCCACTGGTTTGATGGCGACCGGCAACGGCATCTTCAGCATCGTGGGTTACACCCGCAATCCCGGCTGGAGTGAGTTGGCCGAATGCATCAAGACGGTCGAGCACCTGCATCGCGACATCCATCGCGAAATCGAAACGCACCGACGGTACGACCTGAATCACGAGCAAGGCACCGCACGACGCGTGGCCGTACATTTCAACGACGACATCACGACCGCGTCGAGCACGCAGACGCGGGTTGTCGAGCAGTTGGACCATCTGGGCGGCGCGCTGGGGAGCACGACGCCCAGACGAGGCAAATGATGTACGAGTCCGTTCCCCTTTACCGGAGAGATTATCCATGCCCAACATCAACGACGCCCTGCCGCCGCCGCAACCACCTCCCGCCCCGTCCGGCGCGGCGCAAAGTTGTCACCAGCTCGCCAGCGCCATGCGCCTGACCGATGACATCATGCAATGCCGGGTGCAGTTGAACCGCTTCCGCGAGAACCAGGAGGTCATTCTCCAGAAGATCGCGTCGCTCACGGCCCAAAGGGAAGACATGGCCCGCAGCGGCGTAACGCTGAGCCCGGAACAGGAGGCGCGATTCCAGGCATCGCTGGCCGAGTGCAAGCAACTGAACAACTACGCGTTCTCGCTCCTGCCGACGAACGAGCAGATTCGCCGAGCCTTTGCCGGACTGGATCTCGACACGGATACCGACAGCGACACGGCAAGCGACCCCGACGACGATTCGGACACCGCCAACGACACCGACACCGATGTCCGGGCCGAGGCTGGCCCAGTGCCTCCTTCCGCGCAGTGAAGCACGGCCGGGCCTCGTCACGTCGCGCCCCATGCAAAAAGGGCAGCCCGTGAAATCACGACCTGCCCTCTTTTCATCGTCAGCCTCGCCGGAAGCGTTGCCGGCGATATTTGCTATGCCATCCTGAGCATTACTTCTTCCAACCCGGCGTGACGAAGACGGAGCGCACATCGTCGAGCGTCTGCGAGACGGTTTCGCGCGCGCGTTCCGTGCCTGCGCGCAGCATGTCCCACACGTAGTCCGGGTTCCTGGCGAACTGCTCGCGGCGCTCGCGCATCGGGCGCAGCAACTCCTGCAGGCGCTCTTCCAGGCGCGCCTTCACCTTCGAGTCGGCCAGACCGCCGCGCACGTAGTGATCCTTGAGCGCTTGCAGGCCTTCCTTGTCTTCGTCGAAGGCATCGAGATAGGCGAATGCCACGTTGCCTTCGAGGTGACCGGGGTCTTCCACCTTCAGGTGCAGCGGATCGGTGTAGCACTTCTTCACGGCGGCGCGAATTTCGTCGGGCGTCGACGAAATGTTGATCACGTTGCCGAGCGACTTGCTCATCTTGGCCTTGCCGTCGATGCCGGGCAGGCGTCCGATGGGCGGCACGAGGGCCTTGGTTTCGACGAGGATCTCGCGATCGGCCAGACGGTTCAGGCGACGCACGATTTCGTTGGTCTGCTCGATCATCGGCAACTGATCCTCGCCCACCGGCACGAGCGTGGCGCGAAACGCCGTGATATCCGCCGCCTGGCTCACCGGATAGGTGAGGAAGCCCGCGGGAATATCCCGCTCGAAGTTGCGCAGCACGATCTCCTGCTTGACCGTGGGGTTGCGCTCGAGCCGCGCGACCGTCACGAGGTTCAGGTAGTAGAAGGTGAGTTCGGTCAGCTCGGGCAGCCAGGTCTGCACGCAGATGGTCGTCACGTCGGGATCGATGCCGACGGCCAGATAGTCGAGCGCGACTTCCGAGACGTTGCGGTGCACCTTGCCGCGATCGTCCGTGTTGTCGGTGAGCGCCTGTGCGTCGGCCACCAGCACGAACTGCTTGTACTCGTTCTGATAGGCCACGCGGTTCTTCAGACTGCCGACGTAGTGACCCAGATGCAGCGGCCCCGTCGGGCGGTCGCCCGTGAGGATCACCTTGCGATCCGCAGGTGCCTTCGAAACACTCATTTTCCTCTCCGTAATCAAGCGCTTATGGCAATACGCGAAGTCCTGTGGCGGTGGGCGGCATGTTACCGAAGCCGTGCCATGGGACATCCGGTTCGCCCGGATGCATCAACCTTAACTCCCGAATGTTATCGCGTCGGCCGCGTGATGGTGCAGAAACCCTCGCGCCGAACACGGCGGTGCCTCCGGCAGAACCATGAAAAACGGGGGCCGAAGCCCCCGTTTCATGCACCGGTTCAGCGCGGATGAATACGCTTAGCGCGCCGTCACCACCGGAATACCCTTGAGCGACTTTCCGGTATCACGGGCATGCGCGAGGGCCTGCTCGACCGCGTCGCCGGTCGCCGGCGTCACGCCCAGACGGGCGGCGATCGTCGCCTCGACGCGCTTGGCCATCGCCAGATTCGCCAGCTTCACATGGCCGTAACCGCGAATCTTTGCGGGGACTTCGGCAAGCGCCACGGCATCCGCCAGCGTGTCAGCCGTCAGCCCCGCCAACGCGCGTTCGATCGTGGTGCGGTAGTCGGCGATCAACTGGCGCTCCATGCGACGCTCCAGCGTGTAGCCGAACACATCGAGCGCCCCACCGCGCAAGCCGCGCAACTTCGCCATGCCACGCAACACCGGCCACAGCCACGGCCCGATCGTCACCTTCTTTGGCACCGCACCGTCCTTGCCGCGCGCGATGAGCGGCGGTGCCATGTGGAACTCGAGACGGAAATCGCGCCCCGGCTTGCCTTCGAACGCCTCGCCCAGCGCATCGGCGAAGGCGCTCTGCGCATACAGGCGCGCCACTTCGTACTCGTCCTTGTAAGCCATCAAACGCGAGAGCTGCTGCGCGACGGCGCGCGACAGGCGGCCCGGTGCACCGGCCACACGCGTTTCCGCATCGACCACCTGCTTCACGAACGCGGTGAATTGCGCGGCATACGCGGCGCTCTGGTACTGCGTGAGCAGTTCCACGCGATGCGCGACGAGCGCATCGAACGTCATGTCGTCCGCGACCGGCGCATGCATCGGCGCATGCGCCGCCTTGGCCGTGGTCTCGGTCAGTGCGGACGGATCGCCAGCGGCCAGCCGCCCGATCGCCAACGCCAGCTGGTTCATCGGCACCGCCACGTTGTTCAGTTCGATGGCGCGTTGCAGCGCGTGCAGCGACACCGGCACCAGCCCCAGTTGCCACGCGTAGCCGAGCATGATGATGTTCGAGCCCATCGTGTCGCCCAGGAAGCGCTGCGCGAGCGCCTGTGCGTCGCAGGTGTCGAGCTTGCCGTTGCCGGCCGCATGACGCATTTTCGCGAGCAGGGCATCCGCGTGCAGGCTGGCGTCAGGGTTCTGCACGAACGTCGCGTTCGGGATCGCATGCGTGTTGACCACCACGCGCGTACGGTCGCGGCGCACGGTCTGCAACGCGTCGGCACTGGCGCCCACCACCATGTCGCACGCGAGCAGCACGTCGGCCTGCTGCGTGTCGATGCGCACCTGATTGAGCGCTTGCGGCGTGTTCGCGAACCGCACGAACGACAGCACCGCACCACCCTTCTGGGCGAAACCCATGAAGTCGAGCACCGAGGCGCTCTTTCCCTCCAGATGCGCAGCCATCGTGATGAGCGCGCCGATCGTCACCACACCCGTGCCGCCCACGCCCGTGACCATGATGTCGAAAGGCGCGTCGCCGGCAAGTGCCGCCGGCTGCGGCAGCGCATTCAGACGATGCTCGAATGCCGCCTGATCGAACGCGGCGGCGAGCGCCTTCTTCAATTGCGCGCCCTTGACCGACACGAAGCTCGGGCAAAAGCCATTCACACACGAAAAGTCCTTGTTGCACGACGACTGATCGATGCGACGCTTGCGTCCGAGCGCGGTCTCGACCGGCTCCACCGACAGACAGTTCGACGCCACGCCACAATCGCCACAACCTTCGCAAACGGCTTCGTTGATGAACAGACGCCGGTCCGGATTCGGAAATTCGTTTTTCTTGCGACGACGACGCTTCTCGGCCGCGCACGTCTGATCGTAGATGAGCACGGTCGCGCCCGGGATTTCGCGCAGCTCGCGCTGCACCGCGTCGAGCTCGCTACGGTGATGGAACGTGGTGCCCTTGGGGAACTGGCCTTCGTGGCCGATGTATTTCTCGGGCTCGTCGCTCACCACCACGAGTTTCGCGATGCCCTCCGCTTCGACCTGACGCGCAATCTGCGGCACCGAGATCGAACCGTCGACCGGCTGGCCACCGGTCATGGCCACGGCATCGTTGTAGAGAATCTTGTAGGTGATGTTCGCCTTCGATGCCACGGCCTGACGAATCGCGAGCAGCCCCGAATGGAAGTACGTGCCGTCGCCCAGGTTCTGGAACACATGCGGCCGCTTCGTGAAGTGCGAGTGGGCCGCCCAGTCCACGCCCTCGCCGCCCATCTGGATCAGGCCGGTCGTGTCGCGATCCATCCACGACGCCATGAAGTGACAGCCGATGCCCGCCTGCGCAATGGAGCCTTCCGGCACCTTCGTCGACGTGTTGTGCGGGCACCCCGAACAGAAGTACGGCACGCGGCGCACGCCGTCGGCCGCGTTCGACAGGATCTCGTGCGCCACCAGATCGACCACGCGCTCGCGGCGATCGAGCGTCGGTCGATGCTTCGCGAGCCACTCGGCGAACACCGGCAGCACACGCGACGGACGCAGCTCGCCAAGCGCCGAGAGCAACGCACGGCCATCGGCGTCGGTCTTGCCGAGCACGATCGGGCGTGTGCCCGCCGTGCGGTTGTAGAGGTACTGCTTGATCTGCTGCTCGACGACCGGGCCCTTCTCCTCGATCACGAGGATTTCCCTGAGACCGGAGACGAACGCGTCCAGACGCGACATGTCCAGCGGGAACGACAAGCCCACCTTATAGATGCGCACCCCGGCGGCTTCGAGATCGCTCACGGTGATGTCGAGGCGGCGCAGCGTCTCCATCAGGTCGAGGTGCGCCTTGCCGCACGTCACGATGCCGATATCGGCATGCGGCGCCGGCGCGATCCACTTGTCGATGCTGTTCACGCGCGAGAAAGCTCGCACGGCGTCGAGCTTGTCGGCAAGACGCGCCTCGAGCGCCAGACTCGGCAAGTCGGGCCAACGATTGTGCAGCCCGCCCGCGGGCGCCACGTAGTCCTGCGGCTCGGCCCAATCGGTGCGAATCTTGTCGAGATCGACGGTGCCTCGCGACTCGACCGTCTCGGAGATGGCCTTCAGACCCGCCCACGCGCCGGAAAAACGCGACAGCGCGTAACCGTACAGTCCGAATTCGACGAGCTCGCCGATGTCCGCCGGGTTCAGCACGGGCATGCTCCACGACATCATCGTGAAGTCGCTCTGGTGCGGCATCGACGACGACACGCACCCATGATCGTCCCCCGCGACCACGAGCACGCCGCCATGACGCGACGCGCCATACGCATTGCCGTGCTTGAGCGCATCGCCCGCGCGATCGACGCCCGGGCCCTTGCCGTACCACATGCCGAACACGCCTTCGACCGTGCGTTCCGGATCGGCTTCCACGCGCTGCGTGCCCATGACGGCGGTGCCACCGAGTTCCTCGTTGATGGCCGGCAGGAATTTGACGTTCGCCGCATCGAGCAGCTTCTTCGCCTTCCACAGTTGCTGGTCCACGCCGCCGAGCGGCGAGCCACGATAGCCGCTGATGAACCCCGCCGTATTCAGGCCGCGCTCCGCGTCGAGCTGGCGTTGCATGAGCAGGATGCGCACGAGCGCCTGCGTGCCGGTCAGGAAAATCTGCCCGCGACGCGCCGTGAGGGCGTCGGAGAGCTGGTAATCGGGATGGGCCAGGGGGTTGGCCGTGGGCGTCGCCAATGTGGCGCGCATGGGGGCGTTCATCGTGTATCTCCTGATCCCCGCGGCGCGCACCAGGTCAGGACAGACGAGGGCAATGGCCGGACTTCGGGGGCATATGTTCTGTTGATCTCGACCCACCGCGTGCGCATCGCACCCGGCCGCGTCGGTTATGCAAGCAGTGTATGGGGAGGCAGGAGAAAGATTTTTACTATTTCACTCCTGATGGCGCACAATAAGAAACGTTCATTTCGAAAAAATCGGATTTGGAAAATGGAATTACTCGACAACTTCGCTCGACAGATTCTCCGGCTATTGCAGATCGACTCACGCCGCTCGGCGCAGGAGCTGTCCGAAAACGTTGGCTTGTCGGCGACGCCGTGCTGGCGGCGGATCAAGGACATGGAACAGAGCGGCGTGATCCAGCGCTACACGGTGCTGCTCGATCGCGAAAAGCTGGGCCTGCACGTATGCGCCCTCGCCCACGTGCAACTCACGCGCCACACGGAAGGCGGCACCGAGCAGTTCGAGCGGGAAATCCGTACCTGCCCCGAAGTCACGGAGTGCTACAGCACCACCGGGGAAGCCGATTACATCCTCAAGATCGTTGCGCCGGACATCAAGGCCTATGACGCGTTTCTGCACGAGCACATCTTCCGTCTGCCCGCCGTGGCGAACGTGAAAACGAGCGTCGTGCTGCGCGAGATCAAGTTCGACACAAGCCTGCCGATCTGACCGGCGCGCCTTTCCAATCCCATCCGTCTGTCGACTTTGTGCGACAACGCCCTTGACGAGACGGGCATCTTCGTTAAAAATGCAAATGATTCTCATTTGAGTTTCATCAAAAGCATTTCGTCCCTAGGCCGAACATCCGCGGCCGGGTGGCACGAAACATTTCGCCAGCCGCGCCTGCCAGCGTGTCTCACAGCGTCGATTCCGGCGTTGTTCGCACGCAGACTGCCACGAGCGCTCGCCAGCCAGAAACGGGGTTTTCTAGCATTGGGAGCCAGCAGTGAAGCAGTCGTCGAGCGGCGGGGGCCGCGCATTTTTCATGACCTTGCGCCGGGGACACGGCGCGAACCCGGGCTTCGCCGAACCATCGTCGCGACGCCATCCGAACCGCGCCGGTCGTCGGCGCCTTCACCCGGTGGCCGGTGCGGTGCTCGCCGCGTTCTGGTGGCCCGCCGTCTTCGCCCAGACGGCGCCCGCGGCATCGTTGCAGCTCGCGGAAGCCAACCTGCGCGAGGTCAACGTAACGGCAACACGCACGCCCACTGAAGCGGAGCGCACGCCGGCGTCGATTTCGGTCATCACCGATCAGGATCTCGAGGAGCAGCAGGCGCAGGACATCAAGGAGGCGCTACGCTACGAGCCGGGCGTGACGGTGCGCCGCGCGCCGTATCGCCCCGCCTCCGCAGCCGCCGGCGGGGGCCGCGACGGCAACGCCAGCATCAACATCCGTGGCCTCGAAGGCAACCGCGTCGCGCTGTTCGAAGACGGCATCCGCATGCCCTCGTCGTATGCGTTCGGCCCACTCGAAGCGGGGCGCGGCGACTACCTGAGCATGGACCTGCTGCGTCGCATCGAAATCCTGCGCGGCCCGGCCTCCTCGCTCTACGGCAGCGATGGCCTGACCGGGGTGGTCAACTTCCTCACCAAGGACCCGCAAGACCTGCTCGACGTGTTCGGCAAGTCGACCTACTTCTCGCTGCGCCCGTACTACAACTCGATGGACCGCAGCTTCGGCACGACGGCCCAGGCGGCGTGGGGCGGCGAGCAATGGCAGGGCATGGTGATCGTCGACGGCAACAAGGGGCACGAGCTCGACGGCAAGGGCACGAACAACTCGGCCAGCACCGCACGCACCACTGCCAATCCCCAGGACACCAACGGCAACTCGGTACTCGGCAAGCTGGTTTTCAAGGCCTCGCCGTTCTCGACGTTCAAGCTCACGGGAGAGAACGTGCGCCGCCGCGTGGATTCGAACGTGCTGTCGGCGATCAACCCGCCGACCACCCTCGGCCTGACCACAAGCGACCGCCTCGAGCGCAATCGCATCAGCCTCGATTACGACTTCAACGACGCGTCGCGGGCCTATGTGCAGAACCTTCACGCCCTGCTCTACTTTCAGGATGCCAAGAACAGTCAGTACTCCTACGAGAATCGAACGGCAGGCGACCGAACGCGCGACAACACGTATAAGGAACGCACGGTGGGCGGCTCGCTGCAGGCGCAGAGCAACTTCGTGACCGGCCCGCTCGCCCACAAGCTCGTGTATGGCACCGATGCAAGCCTCGCGTACATCACCAGCTATCGAAACGGCACCGTGCCGGGCGTGGGCGAATCGTTCCCGAACAAGGCTTTCCCCGACACCGACTACACGCTTTTCGGCGCTTATCTCCAGGATGAAATTCGCTATGGTTCGCTGACCGTCACGCCTGGCATCCGATACGACGCGTACTGGCTATCGCCCAAGCAGAACGACCCGCTGTACGTGTCGCAAACGCGCTCAGGCACGCGCGTGCAACCGACTTCGTCCAACGATTCGGCCTTCTCGCCGCGCCTGGCGATCATGTACGAAATCGCCCCTTCGCTGATTCCGTACGTGCAATACGCGCGGGGCTTCCGCACGCCCACACCGGATCAGGTCAACAACGGCTTCTCGAATCCGATCTTCGGCTACATGTCGATCGCGAACCCGAACCTCAAGCCCGAAACCAGCGACACGGTCGAGCTGGGTCTGCGCGGACGCCTGGCCACCACGCTCGGCCCGGTCACGTACAGCACGGCAGTGTTCGCGGGCAATTACCGCAATTTCATATCGCAGCAGAACATCAGCGGCTCGGGTCGACCGAACGATCCCCTCATCTATCAGTACGTGAACTTCAGCCGCGCCCGCATTCAGGGGTGGGAAGGCCGGGCCACGTGGGCGCTCAAGTCAGGGGTGACGTTGCGCACCGCCATGGCCTACACGCACGGCACGACCGAAGACGACGGATCGGCCAGCCAGCCGCTGAACACCGTCAACCCGTTCTCGATGGTGCTCGGCGTGCGCTACGAGCCGAACAGCACGTGGTTCGCACAGGCCGACCTGCTCTTCCAGGCCGCCAAGTCGCAAGGCCAGATCGCGAAGACCTGTACGTCGGGCACGCAGCAGAACCAGAACTGCTGGGCACCTCCGTCATCGGTCGTGCTCGACCTGTCGGGTGGCTATCACATCAACAAGCACGCCACGGTCTATGCCGGCGTCTACAACGTGTTCGACCGCCGGTACTGGAACTGGTCGGACGTTCGCAACCTCGCCGAGAACTCGACGCTCAAGGACGCGTATTCGGCGCCCGGCCGCAGCGTGGCCGTGAGCCTGAAGCTCCAGTACTAAATGTCGTCTCACTTCAGAACCTGCGTCGGTGCGGTCCAGCCTTCGCCAGACGGGGCCGCCCCGACGCCTGCCAGCCACTGCCAGCAAACACGCAATCAAGGAATCGCCATGATGAACGCTCAAAACGCCACTGCCGCCGCCCACCCGGCATTTCCCGCGCTCGCCGACGTCGCCCGTCTGCGCAGCGAATTTCAACGCGTGAAGACCGAACGGAACCTGCGCGATCGCGACGCCGCCGCGGCACTCGGCGTGTCCGAGGGCGAAACGGTCGCGGCATTCGTCGGCGAACACGTCGTGCGCCTGCGCCCCGAATTCCCGGAGATCATCGAAGCGCTGCCCGCGCTGGGCCGCGTGATGGCACTCACACGCAACGCCGCGGCCGTGCACGAAAAGGACGGCCAGTACGAGAAGCTCTCGCATCAGGGCACCATCGGTCTCGGTCTGGGCAAGGACCTCGATCTGCGCATCTTCTACCATCAGTGGGCATACGGATACGCCGTCGAGACGCCCACGGAACAGGGCCCGCGACGCTCGCTGCAATTCTTCGACAAGACCGGCACCGCCGTGCACAAGATGTTCCTGCGCGATCACAGTGACGTGGCCGCGTACGAAGCGCTCGTCGCACGCTTTCGCGCCAGCGATCAGACACCGGGCCAGCACGTGAGCGCCGCCGACACCCCGAAACCCGAAACGCCCGACGCGCAGATCGATATTGCCGCCTTCCAGCGCGACTGGCTGGCCATGACCGACACGCACCAGTTCTTCGACATGCTCAAACGCCACGGCGTCTCGCGGGCTCAGGCATTGCGCCTCGCCCCCGAGGGGCACGCCCGCCGTGTGAGCGCGGCGTCGGTGCGCGCCCTGCTCGAGGACGCCGCCGGCACCGGCCTGCCGATCATGGTGTTCGTCGGCAATGCCGGCATGATCCAGATTCACACCGGCCCCGTGAAGACGATTCGCGTGATGGGGCCGTGGGTCAACGTGCTCGATCCGGGCTTCAATCTGCACCTGCGCGACGATCTGGTCCACACCGCGTGGATCGTGCGCAAGCCGACATCCGACGGCATCGTCTCGTCGCTCGAACTGCTCGACGCCTCGGGCATGGTCATCGCCATGTTCTTCGGCGAGCGCAAGCCCGGACAACCGGAACTCGACGGTTGGCGCGAGACGCTCGCGCGAGTCGCACAAGCCGCACAGGCCGAGCCGGAGACTCGCGCATGAACGGGCGGCTCGATGCGCATGGCGCGTCGCGGCGCGCACTGCTGGGCGCAGGCGTTGCGCTGGTGGCGGGGGCTGGCCTGAGCGCCCGGCTGCCGTCGCTGGCGCATGCCGGCGCGCCGGGCGCGGCGCCCGCCGGCCCGAAACGGGTCGTCGTCGCGGGCGGCGCTCTCACGGAAATCGTCTACGCCCTCGGCGCGCAGGACCGTGTGATCGCCAACGATCTGACTAGCCTCTATCCCGAAGCCGCCACGAAGCTGCCCAAGATCGGCTATCTGCGCACGCTGTCCGCGGAGGGCGTGCTCTCGCTCCACCCCGACCTGCTGCTCGCCGGCGCGGAGGCCGGACCGCCCAATGTGCTGTCGCAGATCGCGGCCGCCGGGGTGCCCGTCAAACGCTTTAACCACGGCTACACCGCCGAGCTGGTGCACCAGAACATTCGCGGCGTTGCCGCCGCGCTGCGCGTGCCCGACGCCGGGGATCGTGTCGCCGGCGACTTCATGTCGAACTGGCGACGCGCTCGCGAGCAAATCGAGCAGCGCTACGGCATTGCGCGGCGACCACGTGTGCTGTTCATCCTCGGACACACCGGCAATCAGGTCATGGTTGCCGGACAGGACACGGCGGCCGACGCCATGCTCGCGTTTGCCGGTGCCGAGAACGCGCTACAAGGTTTCACCGGCTATCGGCCGCTCACGGCCGAGGCGGCCGTTGCCGCACGACCCGACGTGTTGCTCACGACCACGACGGGGCCATCGCCTGCGGATCCGGCCGCGACGCTGCTGGCACAGCCCGGCCTCGCCAATACGCCCGCCGGGCGTACAAAGCGTGTCGTGAGCTTCGACGCGCTGTATCTGCTCGGCTTCGGCCCTCGCCTGCCGCAGGCGGTGACCGATCTCGCGCAACGCGTGCACGCCGTGTGAATGCGCCCGGCGTGGCCTGAGGGGATCGCCCGATGCCCCCCGACCACGCCGGTCCCGTCCGAATCCCAACCGTATCCCGTCACCCGCCAGCCAACGAAGCCATGTCAGCCGCTCCTTCGATCCCCAAGACGACGCCGTCCACCTCGCCGGGCATACCGGGCGGCGTCGCGCCCCCGAGCCACCGCGGTGGCCCTCGCGGCGCGACCCACGCGACCCGCGTGACTCGCCGCCGTGCGCCCCGATGGGTGGTCATGACGGCGCTGTCGGGACTGCTGGCCCTCGCTGTCCTGGCGGCGTTGTGCGGCGGTGCGTATCGCATCGCCCCGGGCGACGCCGTGGCGGCGCTGTTCCGCGGCGCGACAGGGGACTTTGCGCAAGACCAGGCGCGCAGCGTGATGTTGCAGATACGTCTGCCACGCATCGTGCTCGGCGTGCTGGTGGGCGCCGGGTTCGGCGCGGCCGGCGCCGCGTTGCAGGCGCTCTTTCGAAATCCGCTGGCCGACCCGGGCCTGATCGGTGTGGCCAGCGGCGCCGCGCTCGGCGCGGCAGGTGTCATCGTGCTCGGCAGCGCCATGTTGCCGGCCGCGCTCGGCGCGTCGCTCGGCCTCTGGATGCTACCCACGGCCGCCTTCGTCGGCGCACTTGGCGTGACCGCGCTCGTCTACCGGCTTGCCGCGGGGCGAGGACGTCTGGCACTGCCGCTGCTGCTGCTCGCCGGCATCGCAATCAACGCGGTGTCCGGTGCGGCCATCGGATTGCTGACCTACCTCGCCAACGACACCCAACTGCGAACACTCACCTTCTGGACACTCGGCAGTCTGGGTGGCGCGCAATGGCCGATGCTGGGAGTGATCGTGTGGCCGGTCGCGCTGGGGATCGCTGCGCTCGGCACGCAGTGCCGCTCGCTCAACGCCTTGCTGCTCGGCGAGGCGGAGGCGCTGCACCTAGGCGTTGCGGTCCAGTCGGTCAAACGTCGCGTGATGGTGGCCTGCGCGTTGTGCGTGGGAGCGCTGGTCGCCTCGAGCGGCATGATCGGCTTCATCGGACTGATCGCGCCGCACATCGTGCGTCTGGTTGTCGGTCCCGATCCGCGCGCGGTACTCCCGGCGGCGGCGCTTTTCGGGGCCTTCCTGACGCTGGTCGCCGACCTCGTCGCACGCACGTGGGTCGCCCCTGCCGAGCTGCCGTTGGGCATTCTCACGGCGTTGCTCGGCGCCCCCTTCTTCCTCATGCTGCTATGGCGCCGCCGTGGCGAGTTCGGACTGTGATGTCCGCACGATACGGAACCACGAAATCGCCGCCGCACCGACGACACAGGACTTCGCCATGCTCAGTGCCCACGACCTGACGATTGCGCACACCGATTCGCCCGTTCTCGACGGCCTGTCACTCGATATCCGACCGGGTGAGCTACTCGTGCTGCTCGGGCGCAACGGCGCCGGCAAGAGCACCCTGCTCAAGGCGCTCGCGGGCGAACCGTTGCCGCCCCGCGCGCGGGTAAGCGGCGCGGTCACGCTCAACGGCTCGCCGCTCACGCAATACAGTGCGGCGGCGCTGGCCCGGTTGCGCGCCGTTCTGCCGCAAACGGCACAGCTGTCGTTTCCGTTCAGCGCACTGGAGATCGTGACGATGGGGCGTTTGCCGTTTCCGAGATCGAGAGCGCGCGCCGGACAACCCGCGAAAAGCGATGTCGAAATCGCCACGCTCGCGCTGGAGCGCGCGGGCGCCCTGCCACTGCTCGGGCGCGACGTGATGACACTGTCGGGTGGGGAATGGGCGCGTGTGCAGTTCGCGCGCGTGCTCGCGCAACTGTGGCCCGACGCCGCCGCCGTCGCCCCCAGCGTGCCTCGCTATCTCCTGCTGGACGAACCGACGGCGGCGCTGGATCTCGCCCATCAGCACCACTTGCTCGCGCTCACGCGATCGCTCGCGAAATCGTGGGGATTCGGCGCGATGGCGATCGTGCATGACATCAACCTCGCGGCGCGTCATGCCGACCGCATGGCCCTGCTTGCCGACGGACGCATTCTCGCCACCGGCGCGCCGCGCGACGTCATGCGCGCGGATCTCATCGAATCGACGCTGGGACTGCCGGTCCACGTCATCACGCCCGGGATGTCGCCCGGGCTTTCCGGCGCAGGCTCGGGCGTACCGTTCGCGCTGCCCGCCTGATGCGCAGCGATACGCAGCTATAAGCAGCGATAAGCAGCGATACACAGCGACACACAAAGGGGCACGACGGCCGACTGTCGGTGGTAACCCGCTGCGCCGCGCCTGTCAGGCAGCGGGCACGCCGTCCTTTTCCAGATTGGCGCGCGCGCACAGCACGGCGGCCAGATCCCACAACGCGTAGCCCACGCTCTTGAAGAGCACAGGCCCACTGGAGCGAAAACGGTCGGGCGTGATGATTGCGTCCATGAGCGGCGCCGCGCGGCCCCAGTCGATCGCGGCATGCAGGAGGTCGCCGGCCTCGTGCTTGACCTCCCATGTGTCGACCACGAGCGTGCCACGCACGGCAGCATCGCGACAGAGCTGGGGCGGCAACTCGCGCATATCGGGACGAAATGCGCCCACGCCCGCCACGAAAATATCGTCGCGCCAGCGCATCACATCGCTGTCGGGCAGTACCGGCTCGCTGCTGGTCGTTGCCGCGATCACGACGCTCACGGTGTTAAGCACCGGCTCGATCGCATCGACGACCGTCGCCTCCACGCCAAGACCCGCGGCGTGCTCGGCAAGCGCATGCGCGCGCTCCGGGCTGCGGGAAAAGATCATGAAGTGACGCGTGCCCATGCCGGCGGCAAACGCCTCGAGGTGCGCCCGCGCCTGTACGCCCGCGCCCACGATCAGCACCGGCCCCTTCGGTCGCGGCGCGAACTTCCGTGCGGCGAAGAGCGTGACGGCGGCCGTACGCCGTCCCGTGACGGTCGGACCGTCGAGCAACATGAGGCGCTCGCCCGTGTGCGGATCGAACACCATCACTTCGCCGATGATCGACGGTTTGCCCACGCGACAGTTCTCGGGATGCACGGTGATGTGCTTGGTCATCGCGACATCGCGATTGACGGCCGGCATGACCAGCAGCACGCCACCTCGGCGGCCACGTTCCGGTTCGGTGAGGGAAAAATGCAGACGCTCCGGGGCACGGGCAGTCCCCGAGCGCATCTCCATGAGCATGGCCTCGATGCCGTCGGCCAATTGGGGATAAGGCAATAGCTGCGCGGTCTGATGCGCGTCCAGCGTGATCATCGATATGTCTCCGCTCCGAGGCGTGCGCCATCGGCGGCGGAATTCGCACTCGTCGCCGTCACATTGCGTCACGCTTTGCCAAGTCTGAATTCAGTGTAGCGCGCATCGCGTCAACGCGTCTGCCACATCAAAATTTTTTGGCGACATTTCGTACGATCAATGCGCACATGCGCTCAGCGACTCGCATTGCGCATGCGCTTGCCGTCGTTGAGCGTCGCACCGCGTACCTCGAAACGCACGCTGTCTCGCACGGCTCCTGCGGCATCGACGAGTTCGAGCGTATGACGCCCCGGCCACGGCAACCAGCTCACGCGCGCGGCGCCCGCCAACGGCTTGCCGTCGAGCCGCCATGCCGCCCCCTTGGGCCAGGCGGCGGCCACCTGGAACCACAATCGCTGGTTCGCGGGAGGGATATCGGGATCGAGTGCGACGATCGTGCCGTCCGTGGGTCCGGCAATGCGCCAGAGGGGACCGCCCGGCGCCTTGGTCGCCAGCGACGACAACGCAATCGTGCGCTGCGAGGTGCCCGGCAGAAACCACTCTTCGCGGGACGGCTCCACGTGCTCGGCATACTGCACCGCGACATGTTCCAGCCCCTGCGGTGCGGGCGGTGGCAGACTCGCCGTGCGGCGATGTAGATAGTCCATGACACGGTGCCAGATGGGCGCCGCGCCCGACACGCCCGACACATCCCACATCGGCGCACCGTCGGCGTTGCCGACCCACACACCGACCGTGTAGCGACGCGAGTAGCCAACGGCCCAGTTATCGCGCATGTCCTTGCTGGTCCCCGTTTTGACGGCGGTCCAGTAGCGGGTCGAAAGGGGACTGTCGAGGCCGAAGGTACGCGTGCGCGCCTGTCGGTCGGAGATCATGTCGGACACGATGAAACTGACCTGCGGCGAAAAGACCGTGGTGCGCGCCGTATCGCGCGGCGACGAGCGCATTCCGGGGGTGCCTGGCGTACCGGCGCCGGGGGCGCTGGAAGCGCGCACCGTCTCGGGCATGCGTTCGTTCACACCACTGGCGATGCCGCCGTTGGCCAGCGCACGGTAGGCATTGGCGAGCGACAGCAGGGTGACGTCGGCGCTGCCCAGCGCGAGACTGAAGCCATAATAGTCACCGCTTTGCGTGAGCGGCAGCCCCAGCGACACGAGCGTATTGGCGAACCGGCGCGGCGTGACCATGACGAGCGTGCGCACGGCCGGCACGTTCAGCGACGAGGCCAGCGCCGTACGGGCACTGACCCACCCCTTGAAGTGACGATCGTAGTTCTGCGGGATGTACAGGCCGCCGCCCGTGGGCAGGTCGATCGGAGAATCGTCGAGCAGCGAGGCCGCCGTCAGGCGATGTTCCGCGATCGCCTGCGCGTAGAGAAACGGTTTGAGTGTCGAGCCGGCCTGACGCAGCGAGGTCACGCCATCGACTTGTGCCGCGGCCGACAGTACGCCGGAGGAACCGACCCATGCGAGGATGTCACCGCTCGCATTGTCGATCACGACGATCGCGCCGTCCTGCACGTTGCGCGAGCGGCCGGGCGTGCCCAGTTCGCGCAGCGTTTGTTGCAGCGTCGTAACTGCCATGCGCTGAAGATTCACGTCGAGCGTGCTGGTGATCGTCGTGCCCGGCGGCGGACGGCTTGCGCTGAAGACGCGGCGCGCGAAGTGCGGAGCGAGATTGACGGCGTCGCGCGTCGTCATCACGCTGGCAGGTCGCGAGAACACGAGTTGCGCGTAGCCGTCCAGACCGTTGCAGTCCGCGCTCTGCCCCACGTCGCGAAGAATGCCGCAAGCCCGCTGGGAAACGCGGGCGACCGGCGCATTCGGCGCGCGCAGCAGCGCCACGGCGAGTGCCGATTCGCGCGCATCGAGCCCGCTGGGCAGCTTGCCGAAGAGCGTTTGCGACACCGCCGAGATACCAACGAGTTCCCCGCGAAACGGCACGAGGTTGAGGTAGGCCTCCAGAATCTGGTCCTTGCGCCAGCGCTGCTCCAGCCACAGGGCCGTTGCGGCCTGCCCGATCTTCTGCGTGACGGAACGATTGCGCGCGCTGGGACGCAAATCGTCGTCGAGCAGGCCGGCGAGCTGCATCGTCAGCGTGGACGCGCCGCGCGTGCGCGAGTGCCAGAGATTGCCCCAGGCTGCTGCGGCCACCCCGCGCCAGTCCACGCCACTGTGCTCGTAGAAGCGCTTGTCTTCCGAGACGACCAACGCCCGACGAAAGGCGGGAGAGACGTCGGCGAGCGTGACCCAGTCGCCACGTTGCGCTTGCATGTCCGCGCGCAGGCGTTGCAAGGGCTCCCCCCGGCGATCGAGCAGAATCCAATCCGAGGCACGCCAGTCGTGACGCACTTCGTCAAACGAAGGCACCGCCCGCGCCGGCGCCGACGCGTGCAGCAGTCCGAGCGCGAGCGAAACGCTCAACACCACATGACGCGCGACGCCACGGCCGCGCCCCTCAGACCACGCCCACATTCGCTTCATCCTTTGTCATTCGTCAGTTGCGGCAACTTTCGCTGCGCATGGTATGGCAACCGTGGCGTGCGCACCGCCATGATGCCCGCGACGAGCAGCAGTTGCGCCAGCCCATAGAAGATCCAGATGGCGTAGTCCTGAGCGGGGATCGTCCCCACGAAGCGCGTGGTGCCGATAAGCGCATCGGAGACCGTGAACAGCAGTGCGCCCACGGCTGCCCATTCGCCTTCGAGATCGGCCAGCAGTGCCGCCGATGCCATCATCGAGAGCACCACCACGTAACACGCCACCGGCGCCTTGAGTTCTCCCATGCCCGGCCAGTACATGACGTAGGCCAGCACTGCCGCCACCCAGACCAGCACGATGGCGATCCGATGCCAGCCAGGCACCTGCCGCCAGCGACGCCGTACCCGCCAGAACAGCACGAAGTACGCGACGTGGGCCAGCAGGAATGCCCCAAGCCCCAACACAAACCCCTGCGAGAGCGCGGGCAGCGCCAGCAGCACGTCGCCCGCGCCGGAGAAGATCAGCGCGGCGCACAGCCACCCCCGTTCGCCCGGCGCGCGGTGATACATCGCCGAGAACAGCAACAATGCACACATGAGGACCTTCGCGACGGCCTGATCCGCATAAGGCGCGCCGCGCAACGACACCGCATACGCAACGCCGGCCATTGCGGCGAGCCACCAGAAGCGGCGTGCTTCGCCAGGCAGCGCCGCCGCCGGTGCAAGGAGTTTCGACGTCATGACGCTCGGGCTCCCCTGATTACGGTTTCGCTGGCACCACCTGCACCGGCGGGTTCGGCGTCTCGCCATACATGGCGGGCTCGTACATCGCTTCGACGCGGGTCGGCGGTGTGGCGAACTTGCCAACGTTGTTCAGGCGCACCGTGTACTCGATGCGGTGCTGTCCCTTGGGCAGGTAATCGTAGTACGCGCGGTAAGCGTCCTGCGCGCGCTCCTCGAACGCGGGCATGGCGCCTTCGCTCTTCTCGCCTTGTGTGGCAATGGCGGAGTCGCGTCCCAGCCCGCCGCCCAGCACCGTCGCGCCACCCGGCAGCGGATCGCTCACGACTACCCAACGCATGTCGGCCTGCGCGTCGATATCGAGACGCACGCGCAGCACGGCACCGCGTACGAAGCTCTCTCCCGAGCGCTCGGCGGCGTCCTGCACCTGAACGCTGCGCGTCACACGATAGCCTGCCGAGAATGGCGCCTTGAGCGGCACGGCGGCCAGGCTCTGAATCGTCGCCCACGGCTTGCCGGCACCGGATTGCTCGAGACGCAGCACGTCGCGCGCAGAATCCGAACCAGCCGTCGCGTGGCCCAGCCAGGGCAGCGACACCGCAGGCGGCAGCGTGCCCGCCTTGAGCTTGTCCCAGTCGACGGTTTGCACACCGCCAGTCGTCTGGTTGTCGCGCTGCCACTGAATCGCCGTCTGCCCCGTGGGCGTGTCGCGTTCGAACCGAGCCGAGAAGCGATCGACCGCCAGACCGCCCCAGACATTGGCGGTCGTCGTCGACCAGGCCCCTCGCGTCTGCAATCCCAGCAGGCCGATCACCAGGCGCGGCATCTCGTCCTTCCACGCCGGGTTCGCGTTCATCAGAAGCGCCAGTCTGGCCGCATTCGTTTCCGGACCCACCATCAGCCACCACAGGCCGTCGCTGCCCTGTGTCGAGAACCCGACACGCGTGCCCTGATACGACAGGCGCGCACGCAGGATCTGCTCGGCCTGCGCCAGACGCTCGGCCCGTTGCGGCACATCCGGCAGCCGTTGCAGGATTGCATACCAGTCGATGACGGCGGACGTGGGCCAGTCGTTCGGTGCGAGCGTGAGCGAGCCCAGCATGCGCGCGTTCGCCCGGCCATAGCGCGACAGCGCTTCGATGGCGGTGAGCTTGCGCAGGGTCAGGTCGTCGCGCGGAGCCCAGAAGCGGCGCGTGAGACGCCCTTCCACGAACGCCGTCAGACCGTCTTCCATTCGCGCCAACGCATCGTCGGGCAGTCCATACGCGGGATCGAGCGCCTTCGCCTCATGGCTCACGGCCAGCAGGTAGGCGGTCAGCGTATCGCTACCCTGGCTCGCAAATCCTTCCTGCGGCGGGAAATAGCTCGCCAGGCCGTCTTCGTCGAGATACGACGGCAGCATGCCCATGACGCGCTTCCACTGGGCGACGTCGCGCAGGCCGAGCGCCTTCGAGGCCTGCTGTTCCAGACACGCGTACGGATACAGCTCGAACCAGCGCCTCACGCCCGGTAGCCCCTGCGACAGACGCGGCTGCATGCTGACGCGCACGCCGCCGCGCAGCTTGCCCGTACTGTCAGCCACGGCGCCGGCAGGCGGCGCCATCGGCAGCGTGAGACTGCCTTCGACCTGGGTGAGCACCGACTGCTGCACGCTTGCGGGCAACGACGGCTGCACGTCCTGGCCAACCTTGATCGCGTCGCTTGCGGCGGGCGCGCCCCCTGCCGCGGGTGCCTGCGCACTGACTTCCCACACCAGCCGCTGCGCGCGCGTGTCGGCCGCGCCCGTCGGGGCCGTGACTTCCCACGCCACTTCGCGCGACTCGCCGGCCGGTACATCGATGCGTTGCGGCGCCAGCGTCAGTTGCGTCGCACGCGCCGTCAACTGCACCTGCATGGCGTGTTGCGTCGTGTTGCGCACGGTGAATTGCGCCCGGTAGTTGTCGCCCTCGCGAACGAGCGGCGGCAAGCCGGAGATCAGTTGGAGGTCCTGCGTGGTGCGGATGGTCGCCGAGCCCGTACCGAACCAGCCGAGCGCCTGCGCGCCGGGCTTGCCGTCGTCCGCCACGGCCACGATGCGGAAGCTCGACAACGCGTCGTTGAGCGCAACGTCCACGCTCGCCTCGCCCTTGTCGTCGAGTACGACGCGCGGCTGCCACAACAGCAACGTGTCGAACAATTCGCGCGTGGGACTCTTGCCACCGCCGCCGCCCGCCGGTACCGCCTTGCGGCCGTAGTGCCGGCGCCCGATGATCTCCATCTGCGCCGTGGCGGTCGTCACGCTGTAACTGCGGCGTTGCCACATGGCGTCGAGCAGATTCCAGCTCGTGTTCGGCGCCAGTTCCAGCAACGCCTCGTCAACGGCCGCCACCGCGACCTCGGTGCCTGCCGCAACGGGCTTGCCGTCCGGCTGGGTCACCTTGATGCGCACTTTTGCGTGGCCGCGCACCGGATACGTCGCGGCATCCGGTTTCACTTCCACGCCGAGCCGCTGCCCCGCCGTGCCGACACGCAATTCCGTCAAGCCGAAGCGATAGGCCGGCTTGCCCAGGTCCACGAGGCCGGTGGGCGCCTGATACTCCCGTCCCTCGTACCAGAACGCCCGGAACCATTCCAGCGGTTGCTTCCAGCCCCACTGGAAGAACGAGTACCAGGGCACTTCGTGGATCCGCCCGCGCACCGCGAGCACCGACACGTAAACGTTCGGTCCCCACGATGGCTCGACCTTGAGCGAAACGTTCGGGTCCTTGCCCGAGATCTCCATCGTGCGCGTTTCCATCACACCTTCGCGCTCGATCGCAACCAGCGCCGTGGCCGACCGGAACGGCATGCGTACCTGAAGCTTGGCGGTCTCGCCCGGCTCGTAGGTCTTGCGCTCGGGCAACACGTCCATGCGGTCGGTGTTGTCGCCCCCGAACCACACCTCGCCGCGCCCTGTCACCCAAACACTCGTTGTCGACGTGCTCAGGTTGTTCCTGTCGTCCTTCGCCTGCGCCACCAGCGTGATTTCCCCCGGCTGCGAGAGCGAGACATCACACGACAACAGGCCGTGCTCGTCGGTCTTTCCACTGCATACCGTGCCGAGGTCCTTCACCTCGGTTCGATTGTCATAAGCATAGAAGCCGCCCACCATGCGCTTGCGGCTGCTGGTGGTGATACGCGCCTCGGCGCGTACGTCCATCGCCACGCCGGATTTCGGCTTGCCTTGCAGATCGAGCGCCAATGCCTTGACGGGCAGTTTGTTCGTCACCGACACCCAGCTTTCGCTGCGCACGCCGGTGATCAGGTTCGCGGGCCACAGCGTTGCGTTGCCGCGAAGCGTCTGAATCTCGCCGTTCGGATCCGCAAAGCTGGCCTCGAGCACCAGGTCGCTCGGACGGTCGACCTTCGGCAGGTCCTTGAGCATGAGGCTGCCCGCACCGTTGCGATCGAGCACGAGACGTTGCTTGTCGGCCACCAGCTTCTGGTCGCTCGACCCCGAGCTCTCGTCGTTGCCCGGCTCATCGTCGCCGGCTCCCGACTGCGCCTGAGGCGGCCGATACGGCGTAAAGCTGAAGTCGTCGTATCCGTCGAACGTCAGGTCACGCACGCGCAACAGTGCCGACACCCGCACCGGCAGGTTACCGGCCGGGCCGCCGGCCACGTAATTGACCTGCACGTTCACGGGCGCTTCGGTCTTGTTGATGAGCGGCGATTTCGCCGCGTCACGCACGCCGATCGATCCGGCCAGCACCGGCAAGCGGAAGGCTTCCACTCGGAAATGCCCGGCGTCGAGCGACGAAGGATACGCTTTCGGACGCGAATCAGTGTCGGTGTAATCGAGCGTGACCGAGTACTCCCCGAGTTTCGCCCCTTGCGGGATCTGGAAAGTGTTCTCGGCCAGGCGTCCGTTACGCCACTGAACCGGCTGCGTATAGGTCTGCCCGGAGCCTTCGTGCGTAATCGTCAGTTGCGACGGCAGGCTGGCGGGCAACGCCAGTCCCCGCATCGTTTCCTGGCGAATGAAGTGCTTCATCGAGACGGTTTCGCCTACGCGGAACAGCATGCGGTCGAAAACCGTCTGCGCGCGAATCGTGGGACTGTCGCCGCCGTCCGTCGGCACGTGGAAGCGCCAGGGTTCGATACCGCGATTCCAGTCGGACGACACGAACGCCATGTCGGGGTCGCTGCCTTGCGTGCGCGCCACCACGAAGTAGCCCGAACGCATCGTCTTCTCGCAATATCGGTACTTCTCGAGCGACTTGTCGATCTTCGCCACACCGGTCTTGTCGGTCACGGCGGTGGCCACTTCGCTGCCGTCGCAGTCGAGCACCCGAACTCTTGCGTTGGCCACGGGCTGCCCCTTGTCGAGCGTTGTGACCCACGCCACGGCATTCTCGCGGCCCATCTTGAAATGCACGCCCAGATTGGTCACAAGCACCGTGGTGCGCACGTACATCGGCAACGACTTGCCGAGCAGTGCCGCGCCCAGCGACGGTGAAGCCAGTTCCACCACGTAGAAGCCGGGCTTCTGAAACGGTATGCCAACCACTTCGAACGGGCGCGGATTGTTCTCCTTGGGCACCGGCAACGTCAGCGCCTGCACGCCCGGCAAGCCGGACAGCAGCGACAGACTTCGCGTGTCGTAGCGGGTGACCTTGTCCTGGACGATCGCCGCCGCGTTCGGCCCGAACGCCTCCTTCGCCGCCGGCGCGGTGAGGATCGAGGGCATCTCCTGAGCGATCTGCTTGCGCGTCATCGTCGTTTCGTCGAAACGCCGCACCCGCGAGAGCCAGTTCATGACCTCGGCATCGTCATCCACGCGCAACTGCATCGTGCGCCCGTTCGCTGCCGTGGCAGCCACCTGGCCCGACATGCCGAGTCCTTGGATCTGCAATGCCGGCTCCACCTTGCGCAGCGTGACCGGCAGCATCGGCGGCATGCCCGGCTCCGCGAAGCGCTCGACAATGCCGAATGGCGCCGCGGCAAACTTGGCCAGCGGCGGCATGGTCGCCGTCTTCGTCTTCAACGGGAATTCGCCCGCATTGTCGAGCGCGCGACCGCTATCGTCGGTGAACCCCTTCGGCAAGGTGAGGGTGAGCTCGGCTTTCTCGGGGAACGGGGCATCGAATGTCACGTCGCTCACGCTGGACGTGCGGTCGGTGTCGCTGAACTTGGGCGAGCGCTCGGCCCCGGCGCCCTGCAGGCGGATCCTGGCGGCCATGTCGCGCGCGACCGGCGAGTTGAACGTCAGACGCAGCGGCCGCAACGGCGTGCACGGTGCATTGGCGTTCTCGCGCTCGCAACTGAAGCTGGCGGTAAATGGCTCACGCACTTCGTACTCGAACCGGCGCGCCTGCTTCGTCGGCACCCCCGACGGCGTGGCAATCCCCGCACCCCATACCAGATGCATCTTTGCCCCGGCAGCCAGGGTGCGGTTGCATTGCAGCATGACGACGCGCGGCGCCTGCTTTTCGAGGTTGAATCGCTTGAGCAAGGCCGTGCGCGTGTCGCCTTCGATCGACTTCACCCCGATGCGCTCGCCCAACCCTTCGGTCTCGCACCAGGCGTTCTTGCGCACCGTCTCGGTCGCAGCCTCGCCATTGAGCGTGAGGATGAAAATCTGGTTTTCGTCGATGGGACCGTACGACGGACGGATAGACGTGACAGCCGGGCCGCCCGTGTTGAAGCCATAGCGTGTCGTGCCGGAAAGCGCCGTGCCCGAGACCGCCGCCAACGTGCTGCGCATCTCGACCGAGCACTTCGCGCCCGGCGGCAACGGTTGCTTGAAATCGTAGACCCAGATCTTCGGTTCGAGCCAATGGCCGTCGCCGGTGAGCGATGCATCCGCGCAGCGCACGGTGGCCGGCGCCTGGGCTCGCGGGTCGCCCGCCGGGACCATGGCTTCGTCGAACTTGACGACCACCTGATCGACCGTTGCCACCTCGCCTTGCGGGCTGACACTGACAACGCGCGCCGCATGCGCGAACGGCGTGACCCACATTCCCAGACACAGTGCTGCCCACGCCAGCGGCGCGGCCGGCCAAACGCGTTGCGATCGGCTGTACATGCCGGACTCCTCTCGAGTTCAGGTGAGGCGATTCTAACTCGCAGTCTTTGGCATCTCGAACCGTTTCCCAAGCAATGTGAGACGGAAAACGACATTTGGGATTCGTGGCATGGACCCCTCGGAATAGTCTGCGTCCGAAGTCGGGCTATGTCACACTGGCGTCTTCCCGTGCCTGACTGTGCGCCCTCATGTCCATCGCCTTTCTCCATCCCAAGAAAAACGCGCTGGTCTATCTGGTCAAGATACTGAGCGGGTCGCTGATCGTGTGGTTCGGCCTTCGTGCCGCCGGCTTCCCCGAGCCGTACTGGGCCATGATCTCGCTCATCATCGTGACCGAACCCGATCCCCTGCAGGCGCGCAGCAACTTCAAGGCACGCTCGATCAACACGATCACCGGTGCGGTCGTGGCCTGTGCGGTGCTGCTCATCATGGGGCCGGGTTTGGCGGCAATGCTCGTGGGGATCACCGTCGCCACGCTCGCGGCGATGCTGGTGCAGAACTATCCCGCCAATTGGCGCCTCGGGCCGGCCACGGTCGTGATTCTGATGTCGGCCGCCCTGAGCGGTCAGGGACAAGGACTGCACGAAGAGCTCAGCCTCGCCATGCTGCGCGTGATCGAGGTGTTGGTCGGCTCGACCGTCGCCCTCATCCAGTCGCTGGTCTATGGCCGCTACGTGAAGCCGTGGCTGATGCCCGCCGACTGATGTCGGACCGTCTCGTTGCGTGATCGAGCCTTGGGCTCGCAGACGCTACAAGAAGCCCGGACAGGTCCTCGTCGCCTCCCTTCAGCGCTGCGACTGTCGGTTCGCCAGATAGTGCAGCGGCAGTGCATTACTGCGCTTGAAAGCGCTCAGCACGATGTTCGAGCGCACGTTCTCGACGCCCGGCACCTGCATCAGCCGCTTCATCACGAACGCCGACAGGGCGTTCAGGTCCGGAACGACGATCCGTAGCAGGTAATCGGCTTCGCCGACCACCGCGTGGCATTCGAGCACTTCGGGCAGCAGATCGATCTCCGCCTGAAATCGTTCGATCACCTGATCGCCATGATGCTGCAAGCGCAGCGTGGTGAATGCCGTCACAGCCAGACCCAATGCCTCGGGTCGCAACACCACGCGATACCCCTCGATCACGCCCGCGGCTTCAAGCCGTTGCAGGCGGCGGCCGATCTGCGACGCGGAGAGCGCCACGTGTTCCGCCAACTGGTGATGGGTGGCACGCCCCTCCTTCTGCAGCGCATCCAGAAGGGCCAAATCGAAGCTATCCAGATCAAGCATGACGAATCTCCGCAATAAATCATGTTTTTATGCGAAATTTATGCAAACGCCTTTCACCACAGGCGCATTATGCGCCCATTTCGCATGCCATGCGCACTACACTTTCAATCATTGTCACCGCTTGATTGAGTCGTTCGCATCATGTCCCTTACTGCCATGCTCGAAGAGCAATTCGCCGCCGGTCTCACGACCCGGCCCGACTTCACCATCGATCAGCCCGTCGAGCAATACGGCGCGGTCGATCACGCGGTGTGGCAGCAGCTTTACGAACGTCAGACAGCCTTGCTGCCGGGCCGCGTCTGCGATGCCTTCATGGACGGTATTCGCGCTCTGGACATGGACGCACGCCGCGTGCCGGAGTTCGAACGTCTGAATGAAAAATTGATGACCGCCACCGGCTGGCGAGTGGTGGCCGTGCCCGGCCTGGTGCCCGACGATGTCTTCTTCGACCATCTTGCCAACCGGCGCTTTCCGGCGACGTGGTGGATGCGCCGTCCCGACCAGCTCGATTACCTTCAGGAACCCGACTGTTTCCACGACGTGTTCGGCCACGTGCCGCTGCTCGCCAACCCCGTGTTTGCCGACTTCATGCAGGCTTACGGCAAAGCCGGCAAGGTGGCGCAATCGCTGGGGGCGCTCCCGCTGCTGGCACGCCTGTACTGGTACACGGTCGAATTCGGTCTGATGCGTGACGGCGACGGCTTGCGCATCTATGGCGCGGGCATCGTCTCGAGCCGCGCGGAGACGGAATTCTCGCTGACCTCGCGCGAGCCGAACCGCATCGGGTTCTCGCTCGAACGGGTGCTGCGCACGCAATACCGTATCGACACCTTCCAGCAAACCTATTTCGTGATCGACGACTTCGCCCAGTTGTTCGAGGCCATGCGCGCCGACCTGCCCGCGCTGTTCGGGGCATTTGCCCAAACCGCAGCCTTCGAAGCCGGCGAGCGTCGCGTCGACGACACGCCAATCCTGCTGCCGGCATGATGGCACGGCCCGGGTCGTCCGGGCCGAATTTTCCGTCACGCCCACTCCGTCCACCCGGGCCGCCCGGCGCGATCCCGGTTTCACACTATCGGAAGGCGCTTACACACGCGCCACATCCGCCTGTGGAACAATAGATCGCATGAATCGGCACCCCCGCCGGTCTTTGAAAGGAATGCCATGACAACACGACTCTCTTCCGAGGCACGCGCGAGCCTGGCCGAAGTGCTGCCCGAGTGGCACCAGGTGGTCGGCCGCGACGCCATCCAGCGCAGTTTCACGTTTCACGACTTCAGGGAAGCCTTCGGCTTCATGGTTCAGGTCGCATTGAGCGCCGAGAAGATGAATCATCATCCCGAGTGGTTCAACGTCTACAACCGTGTGGACATTACGCTCTCGACGCACGACGCCGACGGCCTGACCCAGCGCGACATCGATCTCGCACGTGAAATCGACCAGTTCGCCGGCGACCGCGCCTCGAGCTGAGCGCCGCCGGGCGAAATCACAGGCTCAGCGCTTCGGCGCGAGCAGCGTGCCGCGGCAGTCCTTGCTGCCGCAATGACAGGCGTATTCGCGTTTGAGCTTTGCCGTGTACCGCGCGTCAATGACCAAACCGTAGTCGTAGAACAGCTCTTCGCCCGGCTCGATGTCGCGCGTGGCGTAGATGTAGACATGCTCTCCCTCTTCCCGCGCTTCACAATTCGGCGAGCAGGCGTGATTGATCCAGCGGGCGTTGTTGCCGTCAACCTTGCCGTCGATGCAACGGCCATCTTCCAGGCTGAAATAGAAGGTGTGCGTCGGATGCGCCGGATCATGCGGATGTCGGCGCAAGGCTTCGCGCCACGAAATGATCTCGCCCTTGTATTCGATCACGCGATCGCCCTTCTTGAGCCGCTTGACCGCGTACACCCCTTTCCCGTGGACGCCCGATTTCCTGACTTCGATTCTGCGCTTGGCTGCCATCTGTATGCGACGAGGTTTCGTGGATGCAAAAAAGCGCAGTGTACAGGCACGCGACGTTCATGTGCGTGACAAGTCGCGACGAAAAAAAACGTCACCCGGTTGCGGATGACGTTCTCTCCCCCCTCTGTGGCGCCCTGCGTGCGCCGGGACGACCGCGGCGCAACTCAGGTTTTGCTGTACAGCTTCCAGACCCTGCGCTGCGTGACGATGTCGGCGCCCTCGTGCGCGTTGCAATCGAGCGGCAATCGCGAATCGTCGTATGTGACGTTGAAGTGATTGCAGTGGTATTGCGCCTTGCCACGCGCCGACACCTCGAAGTGGCTGCAGGTCAGGCACATGCGTTGCGGCGGCATGTCGCCGCGCTCCTGCATCATGAAGATCATCTTCACGAGCGAACGGTAGAGCTGAGCGCCCTCCTTCTCGCCAAGCGAGTCCGAGGCACTCGTCAGGAAGTTCGGCCATTGCGACGCTTTCTTGGCCGCCGTCTTGCCACGCGCGGTCAGGCGCAGCGCCAGGGCGCGTCCATCATTGGCATCACGTCGTTTCTCGACTAGCCCTTTGTTCTCCAGCGTGCTCACGGCCTCGCTGACCGTGGCCGACGTGAGCGCGGCGTCCTCCGCGATCTCGCCCAAACGCATCGGCACGCCGCGCATGAGCAAGAGCGTGAGGATCTCCCCCTGTGTCGGTGTCAATCCAGCCAATGCCGCGCCCTCCCAGGCGTGGCTCCGTAACGCGGTCCCCATACGCAACAAACCTGCTGTCACTCGCTTGGAGAGCGCTTCATCTAGTGGGGTCGGAGTAGCCATGATTTTCGTTAGGATTTCTAAAAACTATACGTCGGTAAAACAGCTTGTCAAATAAACTCACAGGCGGTGCATCACACGTCTCATCAACAACTTTCCTGATATTTCGGCGCCCCGCCCGGGGGAAACCCTAAACGACCACTTCCGTGTCGATACGCGACGGCAAGTCGCTGTTGAACCTGCCGCCCCACCACGATTCCATTGTGTGTTCTGAGTTGGATTTTGGCGTATCAGTTCTTGTACTGATCTCCCAAATCCTACTCAGGATGTTTACAAAATATTGGTGTCCTGCGCACTGACGTCGAGCCGCGTCGCATGTCCGAAAACACTTCGCATCCCATGCGAACGACATGAGGCGTCAAACAGATGCGCCGCACGACGTCACGCAGAACCGCCTCGTATCCCTCACCAAAATCCCGTCTTCGTGCGAAGCCTCGCCAGGCATGGCTCACAGCCCTTGGCGATCCTTTCACCCACCCTGCGTTCCCGCACGCGCCGCGCGGAAATTTCTCTCGATCCTCGAAGCGCCCTGTCGCGCGTCGCCCACTTTTTCGGGCGCGCACCAACCGTCCTGCGATTCGGACAGAACGCAAATGATTCGAAACGCAACCGTCAGTCGTCAGTGACCGAAGGCCGCGATCAGCAAAAAAGTCGGATTCGCGCGTCCGCCGAAAACGCTTCGGGACACGCAGCAAGAGAAATTTGACAGTACCGGCGATTTCGCTCGTTACCGCCAGCAAAACCAGCATCAATCATTTGTTACACCACGCACGGCAAGTCGGAAATCGAAGTGGCGAGATTGTATCCGCGAACCAGACGGGTCACGCAAAAACATCAAAATTATCCACAAAACCGTGTTTTCGGCACCCCGATGCACAAAAAATAGGCGCCTGTGGATAACTTTCTGGATAAGTTGTCGGACTAGATGTGCACGGGTTCGGGATAACTTCCGAATCTTTCCACAGGGGCCAAAAACTGTTCCGAGTTGTTCCCGGGATACCCGCTGTTTGTCCATCCAGTTCTCATTACTCCAATGTCCTGTTTACACAGCGTTAACTGTGGTTATCCACAGGAATGGACCGCCTTTGTTAACTACTACTATGTATACATACAGTAAACCTATTAAAACCTTAAAACCTTGCTACGAGCGACGCGAAAAGCGGAAAACCGGTGCTGCCTGAACGGTGGAAAACGCAGCGCTCGCGATGCGTGATTCGAGCCTGTCCAGCGCACCGGAGCCCCCACGCGGCACAAAACGGAAGCACTTCCTGCCGGGTGCCGCACAAACGGCAGGGCCGGCGACGCCCGGGCAATAAAAAACCCCGCCAAGGCGGGGTTTCCTCACACCGACGGCATAACCACCGGCACTGCCGACTACAAACCGGGCGTGAACCCCACGGTTTGCGGTGCCTTCAGGTCATGCAGCCCATCGCAGGCACTGCTGACGCACCATTTCGTTGAGCGACTTCGCGTCGGCATGCACTTCGCGCAACCACACGGCGTCGTTCTTGCCCGATGACACCAGTTGCGCGATCTCGTCGCAGGCCGCTTCGGCCTCGAGCACCGCTGCATGGGGCTTGATGATCTCCAGCGTTTGCGCAATGTGTTGCCCCAACGTGGTGCGCTCACCGCTTTGTGGATTCACGTATGCGCCTTCCAGACCGAAACGGCAGGCCTCGAAACGGTTGAACGTATAGACGAGGTAATCGTCTTCGCTGAGCACGAACGGACGCTCCTCGAGCAGATAACGGGCCAGAGACTGGATATAACAGGCGATGGCGGCCGCGCGGTCGACCGAGAGGGGGGTATCCATCACCCGGACCTCAATCGTCCCAAAACCCGGTTTGGGACGGATGTCCCAGTAGAAGTCTTTCATGCTCTCCACGACGCCGGTCTTCACCATCTTGTCGAAATACGTCTCGAAGTCTTCCCACTTGAGCACGAACGGCGCGCGACCTGACAGCGGGAACGCGAAAACGGAGTTCAGACGGGCTGAATGGAACCCGGTGTCCACCCCTTGGACATACGGCGACGAGGCCGACAGCGCGATGAAATGGGGGATGTAACGGGACATCGCGTGCAGCAGGTAGAGCGCACTGTCCGGGTCCGGACAGCCGATGTGCACGTGCTGGCCGAAGACCGTGAACTGCTTGGCCAGGTAGCCATACAGTTCCGAGAGAAAGTGAAAGCGTGGCGAGTCGTAAATCGTGCGCTCGCTCCACCGCTGGAACGCGTGGGTTCCGCCACCGCACAGGCCGACGTTGAGCTGCTCGGCGGCGCCGACCAGCACGTCGCGCACCCTGCGCAGTTGGGTAACGGCGTCGCTGTGGTGATGACAGATATCGGTCGACAACTCGATCATGCTCTCGGTCATCTCGGGCTTGATCTCGCCGGGGTGTGTCTCCTTGGCGACGAGGCGCATCAGGTCGGCGGCCGCTTTGGTCAGATCGTAATCGTGACGATTGACCAGCTGCATCTCGAGCTCCACACCGAACGTGCAAGGCTTCGAAGGAATGAATTCTTCTAATGACATGGCTTAATCCTTCCGTTCGCCGACAAGGGCCAATGCCCAATAGACCACCAGCGGTCCGGCCAGTTGCAGCAGCGCGATGGCACACATCACCACGGCCTTGAGCATTGGATCGAACTGCGGGTAGATGTCGTACGTGTCGGCAACGAGTACGAACGCGAGACTGGCCATCGGGCACAGCGACATCCCGAGCGCGACGGCCTGCCTGTAGCTGATGCCCGCCTGGTGGGCCACGGCCACCGTGCCGACCACCTTGGCCAGGCCGCGCACGACGATGATCGCCAGTGCGGCGAGTCCGCCGAGCACGAGGTACTCCCACTGGAACGCCAGCGACGTGAGCACGAAAAGCACCACGGCAAGCAGCCAGCCGGCGGTGCCGAAGTAGGCAGGCCAGAGCTGCGGGCGCTCGTCGAGATTGCGAAAGATGATCCCGGCGAGCAGCAGCGTGAGCGAGTTCGGCAGCTTGAGCATGTGCACCAGCGCGACCATCAGCATGATCAGACCGATGAGCATCACAAAGGCGTGATGATCCTGGCTGCCGAACTTGCGAAACACCAGATTGCAGGCCTTGGCGAGCACGAACGCCAGCACGATCGAGCCGACGAGCAGGTACAGCGGGTGGAAAAGCACCACCCAGAAGCTGGAGTGGTACGCCTGGTGCATCCAGCCATAGACCAGCTTGACCGCCACCACGGCGTACACGCTATTGAGCGCTGCCAGGGCCATCAGACGCTCGGTGACCTGGCCTTCGGCACGAAGTTCGTTCTTCAACTGGATGACCACCGCCGGCGAGGTCGCCATGCTGATGGACGCGATGAGCACCGCCGTCAGGGCAGAGACGCTGAAGACACGCAGCACGGCATAGACCGCGATGAACGTGAGCAAAGCTTCGAGCGCACTGGTGACGATGATCCAGGGATTGGCCCGCATCCACTTCAGATTGAGGCGACTGCCCAGCTCGAACAGCAGCAGGCCGAGCGCCAGGTCGATCAGTAGCCGTATGGCAGCGCTGGTCTGCGCATCCAGCATCGATGAAAGACCCAGGGTGCCACCGACCAGCCCGACCACCGCGTAACCGGTGATGCGCGGCAGGCGCAGTCTCCGGAAACAGATTTCCCCCGCAAGGCCGGCAAATACCAGTGCCAGCCCGGCGAAGAAAACGGGATCGGGCGCCGGCGGCCAGCCCGGGAAAAGGGACAGTTCCGACGTCATTAATGCTCGCTTTGCGCCGCTTGACGGCGCATCAAGTGGTGAAAAGGAAAGAAAGTCGCGCGCGGGGTTGCAGATAAAGGACAAATGCGCGACGAACCCGAAGGGTTGGGCTCATTTTGCCACACTCGGTTTGCGGCGCTTTCAAACGGCCGCTCGACCGGCATGAGGCGTGCGCGCCGATGGCGCGACGCCCCCGCACGGAGCGGGCTATCAACCCATTGAGGGTCAGATTGAAATTTCAGAGCGATGCGCCGTCCACATCAAGTATTCCTGGCGGCCGGGGACTTGGGGCGGTTAAGGTTCGTGGGGCTTGTCAGGCCTTCCGAAGCGATTGCATGAGATAGCGCGCCGGGTCGACCGCATCGGCCAGATCGCTGCCGATCGGCCACGGCTCGCCTTCGATCTGGCTGGCCACCAGCTCGGCGCAAAGCGACGCGAAGACCAGCCCGCGAGAGCCGAAGGCAAAACTCGCGTAGAGCCCGTCCAGGCGCGGGATGTCACGCAGGTGCCCGCCCGCCAGACGTTTTCGCTGCGGCTCGATGGCAGCGAGATCAGGCAACTGGCCCGCCATCGGCAACCGGTCGGGCATTAACGCCCGGAACGCCGTGCGGCCGCCCAGCTCGGCGGCGGCCTGTTCGCTCGCGAGGCCGGCCTCGCCGAAAGCGTCGGCGTGGCCCGGCAACAGTGCCGCGAGACGTCGCAGGTTGGCCTGATGATCGCCGACACGGACGTCTTCAGCGGGGTCATCGAAGCCGTACGTCGCTCCGGTGACAGGGCCGGCGCCGCCGAGCGGAGGCGGCGCGACGTAGCCGTCGCCACACACGGGGATGCGCAGCCCGGCAAGCGTGTCCGGAGGCAGGAACGTCAACTGCCCCCGCACGCGTTTGACGGGTACGAATTCGGGCGGAAGATAGGCCGAGAGCAAGGTTTGCGAGACGTCGGCGGCGGTCACGATGGCCACGTCCGCCTCCGCCAGCACGCGGCCGGTTTCGTCGAGCGCAGCCCAGCGGCAGGCGGTGGCCCCACGTCCGTCACCGGCTACAGGGTCCGCACCGCCACCCACCCTTTCGAGACGTTCGACGCTCACACCGTAGCGTGCGTCTAGCGAAGGGCCCGCCGCGACCAATTCGGCACGGCAGAGCATCGCCGGCGCCAGCGAGCCCCCCTCGGGATACCACACACCGCCATGGGCGAGCGTCTCGCCCGCCAGCGCCGATGCGTGTTGCGCGTCGACCCACTTCGCATACGTTTCGGGATAGCCATGCGCGGTCACGAGTTGCGCCATGGCCTCGGCCTCAGCCTCGCTCGTGGCGACCTGGAGCAGGCCGTCCGCGCGCCCCGGCAGTCCGCCAGGGAGCGTGCGCCATTGCGAGAGCGCGTAAAGAAAGCCGGCGCGCGTCAGTCGAGACAGCACGTTGTCGTCGGCCGAGAGCTGGGGATGGAACACGCCGGCGGGATTGCCCGAGGCCGCCATACCGGGCGCCTGCGCACGCTCGAACAGCCGGACTCGCCAGCCGCGCGCTACCAGACGCCGCGCCATCGCGGCCCCCGCCATGCCGGCGCCGACGACGATGGCCTCCCGCGCCCGTGGCGGCGCTGGTGGCGGCGGATCGTGGCGACGCATGCGATAGGGGGGCGCGTAACGGCCCGCGAGCATGTCGCGCTTGCGCCCGTAACCGGGGCGCCGTGCCACGTCGAAACCCGCGGCGATCAGGTCGCGCCGGACTTGTCCCGCGGCGGTATAGGTGGCGATCGTCGCGCCGTCGCGCGCCAGGCGCCCGAGTGTCCTGAAGACCTCCGCCGACCACATGTCCGGGTTCTTCGACGGGGCGAAGCCGTCGAGATAGAACGCATCGGCCCCGGCGCGCAACAGCGGCATGAGGTCGAAGAATTCGCCGAAGCCCACGCTCAGGATCACACCCGGCGCAAGTTCGAGTCGGTGCCACCCTGCCACGGGCGATGGCCAGACATCGCACAGCCGCTGCATCAGGGGCGCGAGCGCCGTCATGCCGGGCAGCACCAGCATGGGCTCCAGCATGCACCGCAGATCCTTGGCCCGGAACGGCGACTTCTCCACCGAGACGAAATGCAGTCTTTCCGGGCGCTGCGGGTCGTCGCGCCACGCGGCCCAGGTAGCGAGGAAATTCAGACCCAGGCCGAAGCCCGTTTCCACGATCACGAACTGCTCGCGGCCCCGCCAGCGTTCCGGGAGATCGTTGCCACCCAGAAAAACATGCTGCGCCTGACCGAGTGCGCCGTCGGTGCTGTGGTAGACGTCGTCGAATACCGTGGAGTACGGCGTGCCGTCGTCGGCGGTTGCCGGTTCGGCCGGCCGGATCGGGCCGACGCCTGGACGCCGGCTCATTCGGCCCCCCGCTCTTCGGTCACGATCTCGATCAGCCCGGGCAGCGACACCACGCCAAGCCATTTGCCTTGCGCGTTGGCGACCGGCACCCAGTCGGCGTGCATCTTGCCCACGGAGCGTAACGCGCTCACAAGCGCCATGTCGCCATCGAGCGCCTTGCAAGGCGTGATGGCGTCGGCCCACTGCGCCGGCTCGCCGGTGGCCTGCCGTCGCCACCAGTTCGCGGCGTCGAGCGTGCCGGCCAGACGCCCGTCTTCCGCGCGCACGACGAGATTGCGGTAGCCGGTGGCGATGAAGCGCTCGCCAATGGCATCCGCCGGCTCGGCGGCGCTCACCACCGAATCATTGTCGACCGCGAGCGAAGACAGACGCATCTCGCTGCCCTCACCCGTCATCGAAAGCCAGCGGCCCGCGACCTGATTGCGACGCAGCGACTTGGCGTAGACGGAGTCCGATCGCAGCGTGTGCGCGGTCAGGTACGCCGTCACGCAGGCCAGCATCAGCGGCAAGACGACCTGATAACTCAGCGTCATCTCGAAGATCATCAGAATCGACATCAGCGGCGCGTACGTCGTTGCCGCGAGAAACGCCCCCATGCCGACCACGGCGTAACTGCTCGCCACCGATGCGGTGGACGGGGCGAGCGCGTTCATGGCAATGCCGTACAGGCTGCCCAGCGCCGCGCCAACGAACAGCGTCGGCGTGAATACGCCGCCCACCGCGCCCGAGCCGGCGGACGACGCCGTGGCGAGCACCTTGAAGACCAGCACCATCGCGAGGGCCTGCCAGGCCCAATGCGTATGCAGGATCGAGTTCACCACGCTGTAGCCATTGCCCCAGACCTGCGGGACCTGCAACGAGAGCACGCCGACCACAAGTCCGCCCAGCGCGAGTCGCAGGAACAGCGGCACCGGCATCGAGCTGAAACGCTGCTTGGCCGTATCGAGCAAACGAAGGAACAACGGCGCCAGTATCCCGGCGAGCACGCCGAGGCCCACGTAGAAGAAGACTTCCCAGCCGGAGACGAAATCGAAGCGCGGCATCTGGTACACCGCTTCGTAGCCGAGGAACTGGCGAATCACGATGTTCGCGATGACCGAGGCGACGACCAGCGGTCCGAGCGTTGCCGTCGAGATCGAGCCGTACACGATTTCCGAAATGAACAGCGCTCCGGCGATCGGTGCGTTGTATGCCGACGTGATCCCCGCGGTCGCGCCGCAGGCAACGAGCAGGCGCAGCCTTTCGGGGGGAAATGCGAGGATGCGGCCGACGAGCGAGGCAAACATCGCGGCGAGCTGCACCATCGGCCCTTCGCGGCCGATCGAGGCGCCCGACGCTACCGAGCACAGCGACGACAGGCTCTTGACCAGCGTCTGGCGCAGGCTCAGCACGCCGGTGCCGATGGCGATCGCTTCCATGTAGTCGTCGGCGCCTTTTTTCGGCACCCACAGCGTGGCGTACTGGAGGATCAGCCCAGCCACCAGCCCCCCGACGGTCGGCAGCAGCAGCCGCTGCCACCAGTTCAGGTTCTGCGCCAGTTCGACCATGCCGCTGCGATGCCCAGCGAGCAGGAACTGCATCCCGGAGAGCGCCTCGCGAAACGCCACGGTTGCCAACGCCCCCAGCAGACCGACGATGCCGGCAAGCAGCAGCGTGATTTGCAGGGTGTTCGGTGCGAATTGACGCCGCACCCACACAACGACGGGCAACTTGGCCCAGGCGGATACTGCTGACACGGATAGGAGACGGTCGTGATCGGAATTGGGTCTCATGGTATCGACCGACGCCCATTTTTGAAAGCACACCCCGGCCACACCGGCTGGCGTCGGTACGATTGGCGCTCAAAACTGAGGATTGCTCAGCTAACGCATTTTTTCCCGACGAATTTCGGTTGGCGGCGGCGTGCGACCCATTCCGGGATCTCGAGACAGGCTCGGAAAGCCGCCCCTGCGATTTCATGATCCCATTCGCGCCACGGACCGCTCGCGGGATGGCTCCGCATCGCCTCAGGCATCCGGCGTACCGGAATCCCGAACCTGCTCCCGGCCTCACCCCGCCTTTCTCCCTGGCTTCTCACCCCGGCTTCTCACCCCGGCTTCTCACCCCGGCTTCTCACCCCGGCTTCTCACCCCGGCTTCTCACCCCCGCTTGTCCCGGGCGAATTCCTCCTGAAACTGAGGCGGCCTCAGATAAAGCATTTTTCAACGCCATGCGCCGGGGGATCGGCTCGCAGACAGATGGTGTCGGAAGTGAGCGCACAGCCTGCCGGATGCCGATCGGTGCCGAGCTCGCGCGAGTGGATAGCTGCGGCGGCGTCGAATGCGGCTGCGCGTAACCGCAGCACGGCGCCGACACCGAGCCGTATTCGGGTAACCGTAAATTGCTTTCGTGGAAGGCGGCTTGTCGTCGGTGGGTCACTGCCATCACGCAACTGGCGACATTCCACGCGGTGAAATAGAATGGCGCGCAATCGAAATGGAATTGAGACGTCGTACGAGAATGGCCGTTAGCAAAAAGGGCGCACAGAAATCCCCAGTGCGTCTGGAAGAGCAGTTGGGGTTCGCGTTGTACTCGGCGTCGCTTGCCATGACAAAGGCACACAAGCCGATGCTCGACAGGCTGGGTCTGACCTACTCGCAATATCTCGCGATGGTCGTGCTATGGGAGCAGGACGATATCGCCGTCAATCAGTTGGGGGCGCGCCTCGGACTCGACTCCGGCACGCTCACCCCGCTGCTGAAAAGACTGGAAACCATGGGACTTTTGACGCGCCGTCGTGGTGAAGCGGACGAGCGTCAGGTGTTCATCGACCTCACGCCACGCGGCGTGAATTTGCGTCGTGAGGCGCGTCAGGTGCCCGCCCAGGTGCAGGCGGTCACCGGTCAGTCCGACGCCCAGCAGAAGGCCTTGCGTACGTTGCTGCTGCAACTGCGTGACGCGCTGGCCGACGCCTGAAACGCAAAACACGCGCTGTCTTTCGAATGAGCGCGCGTCATTGAGTTGTGCGCAATGCATTTCGCAATGCATTGCGCAATCGGTGATGTATCAATGTGCGGGAACCAGCATTTCCAGCCCGTCGATCTTCTGCACCGTGTAGCCCGCGTCGCGCCATGCGTCGAGCCCGCCGAGCAGCGGCCGCACCTCGGCGAAGCCCTGCTGACGCAGTTGCTGCGCCAGGCGTGCGGCCGTCACCTCGTTCGGACAGGCGCAAAACACCACGATCCGGCGATCTCGCGGAATATCGCGCAGTTTTTCGCCGATCTCGTCGGGCTCGATGGCGAGCGCCCCGGGAATCGTGAACGGATCGATGGCGCGGCGCGCGGCCGAACGCACGTCGATCACCACCGGCGTGACTTCGTCCTTCATCCAGGATTCCAGCGTGGCAACGCCAATGCGCGCCATGCGCAACGAGCGCAGCAGCCGGTAGCGGTTGAGCCAGCGGTTGAGCAGGTACAGCACGAAGACAAGCACCACGAGCCACAGCACGCCGCGACCGAGCGTGTCGAAGGCGTCGAGCACCGACACGATGTGCGACGCGAACACCACGCCGAGCGCCACGGCGACACCCGACCACAGAAGCGCGCCGATGGCGTCGTAGAGCAGGAACGTGCGCCAGGACACACCAAGCGCGCCGGCCATCGGCACCGACAGGGCCGAGAGACCCGGCACGAAGCGCGCAAACATCAGCACGCGCACCCCGTGACGGCCCATTGCCCCTTCGGTACGGCTCACGCAGGTGTCCGGCGAAATCGACAGGCGGCACATCAGACGCAGGATGTGATGACCGTACCGCCGCCCGGCGAGGAACCAGAGGGTGTCGCCCAGCAGTGCCGCGAAGACGGCGAGTGCGACGATCAGCATCGCCGGGAAAAGCGAAGTCGACGCCGTGACGATGAGCGTGGGATAGGCCGGCAGGGGCAGCCCGAGTGCCTGTCCGAAGATGTTCAGAAAGACGAGCCAGAGTCCGTAGCGGGCGATCAGTTCGAACAGCATGCCGACACCTGTTGCAAGAAGAGTGAGCGCAATCCGGCGCAATACGGCATGGTAGCGCCCGGGCGTGACGGCCAGAAGCCGGCAAGCCGAAAAGTACTGTTGCTTTTCTGGAACGATCGCCGGCCGGCGCCGGGTCAGTGTCCCACGGCGGCTTTGGTGCCGCGCTTCGGCCGGGTCAGCCAGACCAGCGCCGCCATGGCGAGAAACACGTAGCCGGACAGGTGGAAGATGTCGTTCGTGGCCAGCATGAAGGACTGGCGGGTGACCAGATCGTTGAGCATGCCGAAGTCGGACCCGTTGCCAAGCCCCAGTCCCTGACGCAACTGGTCGAGGTAGCTCGTGGTTGCGCTCGAATACGGCGTGATGTTCTCGGCCAGACGCGCGTGATGGTAAATGGCCCGGTCTTCCCACATCGTCGTGCTCACTGCGGTGCCGATGGCCCCCGAAAGCGTGCGAAAGAAGTTCGACAGGCCCGAGGCCGCGGCGAGCCGGTCGTCGGAAATGCTCGATAGCGTGATGGTCGTGACCGGCACGAAGAAGCAGGCGATGCCGATGCCCTGCACCAACCGCGGCTCGATCACTTTCGCAAACGACAGATTCAGCGCGAAATGCGAATTCCAGAACGACACGCCCGCGAACACGAAGAATGCGAACGAGGCGACCGCGCGAAGGTTGAGCCGCTCCATGTTCTGACCGATGATCGGGGATAGCACGAGGGCGAGCAGGCCGACAGGCGCGGTGGCCAGACCCGCCTTGCCCGCCGTATAGTCCATCACCGTTTGCAGCCACAGGGGGAAGATGACCACCGAGGCGAAGAACGTCATGAAGCCGAAGGAAATCACCACCACGCCCAGCGCGAAGTTGCGATCCCTGAACAACGTGAGGTCGACGATGGGCTTGTCGGACGTGAGCTCCCAGATGACCAGAAACGACAGACAGATCGCCGCCGTGAGCGCGAGCGTGACGATCAGGCTGTTGTTGAACCAGTCGCGATCCTTGCCGAGGTCGAGCATCATCTGCAGCGAGCCCACGCCGATGGCGAGCAGCGCGAGGCCGATCAGGTCGATCGGCAGCTTCTGCGTCTTCGTCTCGTGCCCGCGCAGCAGAATGAAGCACGATATCGCCGAGAAGATGCCCACGGGCACGTTGATGTAGAAAATCCACGGCCATGTGTAGTTGTCGGTGATCCATCCGCCGACCACCGGGCCGAAGATCGGTGCGACGATCACCGTCATCGCCCACAGACCGAGCGCGAGGCCGCGCTTCTTCTCCGGAAAGCTGCGCAGCAGGATGGTCTGCGAGAGCGGCACCATCGGGCCGGACACGAGGCCCTGGAGCAGGCGAAAGAGGACGAGCGTCTCCATGTTCGGCGCCAGGCCGCACAGCATCGACGCGACGGTAAAGGCCGCGACCGACATCACGAACAGCCTCGTCTCGCCCACGCGCCGGGCCATCCAGCCTGTGAGCGGCACGGCGATGGCGGCGGCTACGGCGTAGGAGCTGATCACCCACGTGCCCTGACTGTTCGAGACCCCTACGCTACCCGCAATGGTCGGCACCGCCACGTTGGCGATGGACGTGTCGAGCACTTCCATGAACGTACCCAGCGCAAGGCCGACCGTGAGTAGTGCCAGTCGCGCGCCGGTCAGCGGTGCCCCCTGCGGCGCCGGGGTGGCGGTGGAATGGGTCGTGACCGCGTCGGTCATGTGAGACGTCTCCCTGAAATGGCGGCCGAGCCTCGCCGGGCCCGGTCAGTGTCCAACCTGGATGGTGCCGCAGTTCGGCGCCCATGTGCGACGCGGGTTTGGAACGCCGACTCTAAATGTCGGTGCCAACCCTCCACGGCTCGAGGATGGCGTCGCGCGCTGCGGCAATCGTGCGCCGGGCGGGGGCTTGCGCGACGATGCGCTCGACGGTTTCGGCGCCGGTGCGGCAAATCGACGTCGTCTGGCGAATCATGGTCGGTTTTACCCCTTGACGCCGACGGACCGTCGAGATTGAATCGCGCTGACGCCCGACGTGTTCGATGCCACGTCGTGTCCCCCTGGGCGTAGTCGTGCAGGCGCAAATAATAGATCGCTCTTCGTCGTCCTTTGGGGCGTTCCGACGGTAGCAAAATCACAGGACAAGCCTATGCAGCCAGGAAGCGTCGTTCCCCTTCAATACAGTGAGTTTCTCGTTCTGCTTTCGTTCGTGATATCGACGTTGGGCGCGTATGTCGCTTTGGTGGCGGCGTCGCGCATTCGCGACGACGACGGCGGCATCAGCCTCGGTTATCTGACCGTATCGGCACTCGCGCTGGGGGGTATCGGCATTTGGGGCATGCATTTCATCGGCATGGCTGCGCAACGCATGCCGTTCCCCGTGTCGTATTCCCTTTGGCCGACGCTCGGCAGTCTGGTGCTGGCGGTGTTGGTCTCGGGGGCGGCGCTCTGGTACGTGGCCAGGGCGCCCTATCGCAATGCGATCCGATGCGTGATCGCCGGCGTGGCCGGCGGGCTCGGCGTTGCCGGCATGCACTATCTCGGCATGAGCGCGGTGCGCACGCAGGCGTATTTCGAATGGGACACGACGCTCGTGGCGCTGTCGGTGCTCATTGCGATCGTGGCGGCCAGTGTGGCGCTCTGGCTGGCGTTTCACCTGGAGACAAGCCTGCAACGCGCGTTGGCGGCGCTGGTGATGGCTGTCGCCGTCTGTGGCATGCACTACACGGGCATGCGCGCGGGCACGATCATCTGCACGACACAGACACGTGCGCAAGTCAGCATGCGATTGCACGGCGACACGTTGCCGTACGGGGTGTTTGCCATCGCCTGCGTCGTGCTGCTTGCGATGGCGGTGTTGCTCTACCGCACGTCACGTCGGCGGCGCGAGCGGATGGCGGCGCGTCTCGACGCGCTCGTGCGCCAGCGCGCGGGGCCCGTCTGATGGGGGCGCGAAAGCCGCGGGCACCGGAAAAGCAGAAACGCCGGCCAGTCTCTCGACGGGCCGGCGTTTCGGTATCCGGGCGCCTGTCGGCGCGGCACGCTGTTCAGTGCAGGATGGGGCTGCCTCCTACTGGCATGACATCGCCCGTTTCGATCAGGTCGACAATGAAAAACGGTTCGGTGTTGAGCTCTTTCGATGCCCCGGGCTGTCCGGAGTACCAGCGCACCATCGCCATATCGCCCAGTACACGGGTCACGATCCCCATGGCGCCTTGCGGTACTGCGATGTGATTGGATTTGACGATCGATCCGACTTGCACTTGAACCTCCTGCGAATGACGAAAAACCGACGTGCTGCCGTTCGGCCGGCGCGTCGTCATCCGACTATACCGTATTGCGTTGCGGGCATTGACGAATTCTCGTCCGGCGCGGCCAAAAAGCCTTCCGGCGTCGTGCCGTGATGCTCGGCGAGCACACGGTAGTGCGGCCCGCGCGGCGTGCGAACGGAATGAACGAGCGCATAGCCGTCGCATTGCCAGAGGAGCGGACGCGGATGCGGGTCCGACGGCGCGCGCCGCGCATGGCGCAGCAGTGTCACGTGCGGGCGGAATGCTTGCGTGAGCACGCGGGCCCCGGTGGCGCCCCATTGCGAGAGCAGCGCATCGCGTGTCGCGACGAGATTGTCCGGCACGGCCGCCGCACCGGCCCAAACGATCTTGCGATCCGACCAGAAGCCGAGATGATCGAAGGTGAGCGTGAACGGTGCGAGCGGTGTGCGCTGCATGAGTGCCAGAAGGATCGGCAGGCGGGCCGGATCCACTTCGTCGAGAAAGGCCAGCGTGAGATGCAGGGTCTGGGCGCGCAGCACACGTCCGCCGCATTCGGCATGCGCCGACACGGCCCATTCGTGAAGCTGCGCGCGTACGCCCGGCCCAGGCCACAGGGCGAGGAAAAGTCGCATGAGAACACCAGGGATCGGAACCTGCTGATGACTCTCATAGTAGACGCGCGTCCGGTCGAATGCCAGCCGCGCGCTCCGCACGGTCCGCGCGATCAGTTCGTTGAAATACCGGGCGTAATGCCACGACGACCGCGACGGGGCGATTCCGCCGGCTTGTCTTCGGGCCTGGCCTGCACCGGCGGGTGCATGATGCTGTTCCAGTTGTTCTGGATCGCCGTGTCCGTCATGTCGCGCGAGACGGCGCGCGAGATGTCGGCACTCGGGTTGATCGCCTGGCCCGGTGCCACGCCCGCTGCGGCGCTGTTGGTCGTGCCTGCGCTCGACGGGGCTGCGGTGTTCTGCGCGTGGGCGCGCGGCGCGAACGCGATCGAGGCGACCACCGTTGCGAGAGCGACGGCCAGCATGCGCCATGACGACTTGCGCAGCGACGGCGTTTGCACGGGGAGCGTCGCGACCGAGGTGCGGGAGGTGCGCGAGAGACGCGATGCGGACGAAACTGGCGAAGCGAGCGTTACGGGTGAATGGCGGGCCATTGGGTGTCTCGGATGAAGCGACGCGAATTCGCCGGCGACGGCCCGTCGCGGGACCAGCGTCGGCGTCACGCCTTATGTGTGGAATCAGTACCCGGGCGGCGGCCGCCATCCCGGAGGCGGGGGCGGCGGCGGCGCGTACCGTTGCACCGGTTGCGAAGGCATCATGTCCCCGCGCACGGGCACGCGGTTGCCGCTCGCATACATGCACTGAACGTAGGCCTGATCATAACGGCTTTGCGTCAGGTATGCAGACGACTGCGCGTTGCCCATGCCGACGGCGCTGCCGGTGAGCAGGCCGGCACCGGCGCCGATGGCGGCCCCCGAGCCGCCCCCGAAGGCGGCGCCGGCCGCGGCGCCGATGGCCGTGCCGATCACGGCGCTGCCGATCGCGCTGTTATTGGCGGCGGTTGCCGCGTCCATGCCGCCGTTCTGGCCGGACGCGAACTGGCGGCAGTTGAAGTCGTCCCGCCGGAACTGGTCGAAGGTCTTGCTGGTACCCGGCAGCGCCATGACGCTCGGACCGGTGGGCACGACGGCGCAGCCCGCGAGCGCGGCGGCGGCAAGTGTCACGGCGAGTGGCGCGAGGCGGCGCCACGCTCGCGGTGGGTGTTCGTTGCGACGCATGTGTGTGGGTGCCGACGACGGCGACATGCGCGCGCCGCGAACGAGAGTAGCAAAGGCCATGGCGTGTCTCCCGATCAGTTCGACGCCGGTTGCGCGGGCACTTCGCGCCATCCGGCCGGACACGTTTTCACGTACGGGTAATAGGCGCCCGCCTTGTCGCAGTAGTACCAGGTGTCGCCGTTGGTGCCGGGGAGATTGCCCTGTGCGCCGGGTTGCGGCTGCTCGATGTACTGCTGCGGCTGACTCGGCACGACGACGACCGGCGGCGCGTAGTACGACGGCGGCGGGTAATAGGGATAGCTGTAGGGATAGGGGTAATAGCCGGGACCGACCCAGACACCCACGCGGCCATGCCAGGCAAAGGCGCTGCTGCTCACGGCGGCAGCGGCCACGGCGACCAGGCCGAGGACAACAGGAAGACGTTTCACGACACGGACCTCGAAGAACGAACGCCGGACGCGGTGGATTCCGCATCGCGGATACGCGTCGCGAACGAGAGGCTTGCGACCTTTCGCGACGCGATACCGCTCAGGTGTTCATGCTCCCGAGTCTAGGCGCGACGGCCTTCCCGGGCAATTACGACACGTGTCGGAAGTGTTTCAAAGCATTACGCTTTTCGTATGCAGGGGGTCACTTCCCGATGCAAAACCGGCTGAAAATCACGCCGAGCAGATCGTCGGAAGTGAATTCGCCGGTGATGGTGCTGAGCTGTTCCTGCGCAAGACGCAGTTCCTCGGCGAAGAGATCGAGCGCATTCGCGTTGCGACGCGCATGTGCGTCCGCCATTTCGATGTGCTCGCGCGCGGCGCGCAACGCCGACAGATGACGTTCACGGGCGAGAAACACGCCTTCGTTACCTGCCTGCCATCCGGCAATCCGCAACAACTCCGCGCGGAGCAGATCGATCCCCTGCCCGCCCTTGGCCGACAGACGCACGCCGAGTGGCGCCGCGCCCTCCTTGGGCAGCACCGTCGCCGGTTCTCCCGCGAGATCCGTCTTGTTGTACACGCGCACGATCGGCACGTGCTTCGGCAACTGCCTTGCGATCGCCTCGTCTTCCGGCGTCATGCCAGTACGGGTGTCGAGCAGGTGCAGCACGGCGTCTGCCTTCGCGATCTCGCTCCAGCTGCGCGCGATACCGATGCGCTCGACCTCGTCTTCGGTCTCGCGCAGCCCGGCCGTGTCGATGATATGCAGCGGAATGCCGTCGATCTGGATCGTCTGCTGCACCTTGTCGCGCGTGGTGCCGGCAATCGGCGTGACGATGGCCAGTTCCGCGCCGGCCAACGCATTGAGCAACGAGGACTTGCCGACGTTGGGCTGCCCCGCCAGCACCACGTTGATGCCCTCGCGCAGCAACGCCCCCTGGCGCGCCTGCGAGAGCACCTGCGCCAGTTGTGCACGAATTCGTTCGAGTTGACCGAACGCGTCGGCCGCCTCCAGAAAATCGATCTCCTCTTCCGGAAAGTCGAGCGTCGCTTCGACCAGCATGCGCAAATGAATCACCTGATCCACCAGTGCATGAATCTCGCGCGAGAACGCGCCATCGAGCGAGCGGCTTGCCGAGCGCGCCGCGGCCTCGGTACTCGCTTCGATCAGATCGGCCACCGCTTCGGCCTGCGCCAGATCGAGTTTGTCGTTCAGAAACGCGCGGTGCGTGAATTCGCCCGGCTCCGCCAGCCGCACGCCAAGCTCGGCGCCCTCGTCGAGGCAACGCTGCAGCAGCAATTGCAGGACGATGGGACCGCCGTGGCCCTGCAGCTCCAGCACGTCTTCGCCCGTGTACGAATTCGGCCCCGGGAAGTACAGCGCGATGCCGCGATCGAGCGCCTCGCCGTTGGCGTCGAGAAAAGGCAGGTACGACGCATGGCGCGGCTTGAGCGGCTGCCCGACCAGGCGCGCGATCACGCGTTGCACCGCGTCGCCGCGATGCTTGCCGAACGACACGCGCACCACGCCGATCCCTCCGCGTCCGGGGGCGGTGGCAATGGCGGCGACAGGAACGGCGGAGACGGAGGCGCTCATGGAAGGATTCGTGGAAAACAGAGGCTTATTTTGACATGCACCAAACAAAACCGCCCGCGAGAGACTCGCGGGCGGCATCGTCAGACGGTCCGGACGCGAAGCGTCAGGAGGTCGCCTTCTTTTCCTTCTTGGTGCCGAGCATTCGGTTGATCGACCATTGCTGCGCGATCGACAACGAGTTGTTCACCACGTAGTACAGCACCAGGCCCGAGGGCAGGAAGAGGAACATGACCGAGAAGATCAGCGGCATGAACATCATCATCTTGGCCTGCATCGGATCCGGCGGCGTCGGGTTCAGCTTGGTCTGGATGAACATCGACACGGCCATGAGCACCGGCAGGATGTAATACGGATCCTGCGTGGACAGATCGTGAATCCAGCCCAACCAAGGCGCGCCGCGCATTTCCACCGACGACAGCAGCACCCAGTACAGCGCGATGAACACCGGAATCTGTATCACGATCGGGATACAGCCGCCGAACGGATTGACCTTCTCGGTCTTGTACAGCTCCATGAGCGCCGCGTTCATCTTCTGCGGATCGCTCTTGTAACGCTCGCGCAGCGCCTGCATGCGCGGCGTGATTTCCTTCATGCGCGCCATCGACTTGTAGCTGGCGGCCGAGAGCGGGAAGAAAATCAGCTTGATGATCACGGTCACCGCGATGATTGCCCAGCCCCAGTTGCCCAGCAGGCCGTGCAGCTTCGAGAGCAGCCAGAACAGCGGCTTGGCGAGGATCGTGAAGTAACCGTAGTCCTTCGTGAGCTCCAGGCCCGGCGCGATCTGCTCGAGCATGTGCTCTTCCTGCGGACCGGCAAACAGACGGGCATCCACCGTTTCGGTGCCGCCGGCAGGAATGCTCGCGAGCGGCTGCTTCACACCGACACGATACAGGCCGTTGTCGAGCTTGCCGATGTAGTTGTCGCGCTCGGCGCCCTCCTTCGGAATCCAGGCCGTGGCGAAGTAGTGCTGCACCATGCCGATCCAGCCGTCGCTCGACTGCTTGATGTACTTGGCCTTGTCCTTGTCGATGTCGCTGAACGTGATCTTCTGGAACTTCTCGTCGCTGCTGTAGACCGCGGGCCCCGTGAACGTGTGCGAGAACTTCGCGCCGCTGATCTCGCGGCCGTCGCGCACCAGTTCCATATACAGCGTGGGCTTGATGGCGGCGTCGGTCTTGTTGACGATCGTGTTCGACACGTCGATCACATAGCTGCCGCGGTGGAACGTGTATGCACGTACCAGCTGCAGACCGCCCTTGACCGGCGACTCGAACTTCACCGTCAGGGTGTCGCCCGTCATCGTGGTCGGACCCGGCACCTGCGTGAAGATGTCGTTGTGATTCGGGAAGTCGCCGCCGATCAGACCCGTGCGCGCGAAATACTGCTGGCTCGGCGTGTTGTCGAACAACACGACGTGCTTGTCGGCTTCCTCGGCGTCGGGCCACTTGGTGAGCGCGAGGAACGACAGCGTGCCGCCCTGCGTGCTGATGTCGGCCTCGTAGACGTCGGTCGTGATGCGCACCTTTTGAGCGGTGGCGGCGGCCGGCGCGTTGCCCGGTGCGCTACCCGCGGCGGCACCGGCGTTGGCGCCTTGCGGCAGGTCGTTGGCCGGCGTCTTGTTCGTGCCCGTGGCGGCCGGGGTCGAAACCTCGGGCGTCGGGAAGAACAGCGACGAATGGCCATTGGCGCGTTGCCAGTTGTCGAAAAGCATCACGACAGACAGCGCGAAAATGACCCAGAGTACGGTGCGTTTGATGTCCATGCGGTAACTCGTGGTGGACGAAACTCAGGAATGGCCCGGCGCGCGGCGCGTAACTGCCGATGCGGCCGCGGGCCCGGTCGAGACCGTCCGCTTCGCTCGCGACGCATCGCTTCCGGCAACCGTGTCGGCGCCTTCGGCAGGAGAGTCGGGGACGTTGCAGACGTGTCGTGCCGGCGGTACGGGATCGAAACCACCGGGGTGAAACGGGTGACAGCGGCATAGACGCCGGGCCGCGAGATAAGTGCCGTAACCGGCACCATGCTCGATGATGGCCTCGCGTGCGTAGTCGGAGCAGCTCGGATGAAAGCGGCAACGGTTCCCCAGCCAGGGACTGATCGCCAGCTTGTAACCGCGCAGGAGCAACAACAGCACGCTTCGCATCTCGATTCCGCCTGTCAGTCCGGCCGAGAGGCCGGGTGGCGGCGCATGCCCGGGAGTCGGGCGCTACCGTGTGAGGACTAACTACCTTCCGTCTTGTCGCCGGTCGGGCGATGCCTGCGGGCGGCCTTTTCCGCAGCATCGAAGAGCTGCGTGAATTCCGCGTGACACAGTGTGTTCAACACTGGTGCCGCCGCCGCCGTGTACGTCCCCTTGTCGAAACGCCGGGTCAATCGCAGCACGAAATCCCAGCCCGCCAGAGCCGCGCGGCGCTGACGGAACATCTCGCGCGCCTGACGCTTGATCAGGTTGCGAGTGACCGCGCGAGGCGCATGCTTCTTGCCGACGACAATGCCGATGCGGCCCTCTTGAGGCATGGCATCGACAGGGGTGTCCGGCGCGCTGTCGCGCCGGCGCATGTACAACACGAAGTGCGCGCTGCGACGCAGGGGGCGCAAACTAAAAACGGATGAGAACTCATCCGTTTTGAGAAGTCGCGCGGCTTTGGGAAACCCCAGGGCCGGGACTTCGCGCCTTGCGGATTTGACGCGCAAACCGCGGTACGACCGAGATCCGCGATTAAACGGCCAGGCGCTTACGGCCCTTGGCGCGACGAGCGGCGATGACCTTGCGGCCGCCACGGGTCTTCATGCGAACCAGGAAGCCATGGGTGCGCTTGCGGCGCGTCACGGAAGGCTGAAAAGTACGTTTCATGATGCACTCACTGTGTGAAAAAATTCCCGCGCAGCAGCATCGTGAAACGCCACATGAGCACCGTGAAAACCTGCAAATTCAAGGACTTTCACGCTCGGCCCAGCCGTCGGGAGTTGGATAGGAATCCGGTTATCTTTCTAACGAACCCGCTATTTAATCGGCTTTTCCGTTGTGTGTCAATAGGTTAGCCATCACGGAAGATGCGCATGTGCACGATCGGTGCCTGGGTTCTCGCAGACGCGCCATCCGGCGGTACCGGGGCTGTGGATAATGGCAGGAAAACGACGGGGCATCTTTTTCTGCCGGTGGATAAATGCCGTTCAGGGGAGATATTCACGCGCTCGCGGCAAAACGACACCATTGCCCCGCAAATGCGCAGCCGTCGCGCGAAGTCAGGCCGGTTAACGCGGCGAGGCCGCCCGGAGATGCCGGTGCTGTGGGCATTCCTGTGGATAACTCGCTTTGCCGACGCTTTGGCGTTAAAATCCCCCATCAATTTTTTACCCAGCAGAGTACCGGTGACGCCGCCATGTGGATAGCGCGCCGGGTTTTGTCGTTTGCGCGCGCCGAAGCCGGCCGCCCGCGCGAGACAAGGCCCGAACGCAGCGCCATGGTCGAGGATTGCCGGTGGTCTGCATTGCGCCGCCGGTCCGACACGACCTGGCCGGTGACCCCGTCGGAATTACGCATCGAGACGGGCGCGCCGGCTTGGTTCTGGCCGTTCTGCCCCCATATCCAATGTTACGGATGGTGGATGGCCAGAGCGCCGGACGAAGCCCTCGGACAAGCCCCGCGCCACCCTGGATAACACGCTGCATGAACGACTTCTGGCAACACTGCGCGACACGTCTCGAACAAGAGCTGACGCCCCAGCAATTCCGCACCTGGATCAAACCGCTGGCGCCGCTCGACTTCGACGAACAGGCGCGCACGCTCAAGATCGGCGCACCCAATCGCTTCAAGCTGGATTGGGTGAAGAGCCAATTCTCGGGGCGTATCCAGAGCATGGCGTCGGACTATTGGAATGGACCGATCGAGGTGACGTTCGTGCTCGATCCCAAGGCGGGCGTGCGTGTTCCCTCGTCGACGCCCGCCCCGGCGCCCGTACCGGTTCCGACCACGCCGGCCGTGCCTGCCGGCGTGGCGCGCCAGAATCCGGCCGCGGCTGCGGCGCAAACGGCGGTGGCCGGTGCGCATGCGGCCGATGTGGCGTCGCTCGACGGTGAGCGTCCGGATCTGGAAGCGAGCGAAGCGGAGGCGGTGCGCCGCAATTGGCGCGTCACGCCGCAGGAGCCCGCGCAAATCAGCGAGGCCGAGTCGATCTACGAGCGTTCCAAGCTCAACCCGGTGCTCACGTTCGACAACTTCGTGACGGGCAAGTCGAACCAGTTGGCGCGCGCGGCGGCGATCCAGGTCGCGAACAACCCGGGCACGTCGTATAACCCGTTGTTCCTGTATGGCGGCGTCGGCCTGGGCAAGACCCACCTGATCCATGCCATCGGCAACCAATTGCTGGCCGAGAAACAGAATCCGCGAATCCGGTACATCCACGCGGAGCAATACGTGTCCGACGTGGTCAAGGCATACCAGCGAAAGGCGTTCGACGAGTTCAAACGTTACTACCATTCGCTCGATCTGCTGCTGATCGACGATATTCAGTTCTTCTCGGGTAAGAGCCGCACGCAGGAAGAATTCTTCTACGCGTTCGAGGCGCTGATCGCGAATCGTGCGCAGGTGATCATCACGAGCGACACGTATCCGAAGGAAATCACGGGGATCGACGACCGTCTGATTTCGCGTTTCGATTCCGGCCTCACCGTAGCCATCGAACCGCCCGAGCTCGAAATGCGCGTGGCGATTTTGATCAAGAAGGCGCAGGCCGAGGGTGTGGGCTTGTCGGAGGACGTGGCGTTCTTCGTGGGCAAGCACCTGCGCTCCAACGTGCGTGAACTGGAAGGCGCGTTGCGCAAGATCCTGGCGTACTCGAAGTTCCACGGCCGGGAAATCACCATCGAGCTGACCAAGGAAGCGCTGAAAGATCTGCTGACGGTTCAGAATCGTCAGATTTCCGTCGAGAACATTCAAAAGACGGTGGCCGATTTTTACAATATCAAGGTCGCCGACATGTATTCGAAAAAGCGGCCTGCCAATATTGCGCGGCCGCGTCAGATTGCGATGTACCTGGCGAAGGAGCTCACCCAGAAGAGCCTGCCGGAAATTGGCGAGCTGTTCGGCGGACGCGACCACACGACAGTGCTGCATGCGGTACGCAAGATTGCGGAAGAGCGAGGCAAGGATGCGCAACTCAATCACGAGTTGCACGTGCTGGAGCAGACGCTCAAGGGGTAAACCGGTGTGTCCGGGGGACGGCGAGGCGGGGTCGCCGGCGTCCCTGTGGATAAGCTGGGGGTGGTTTGGGGGGCACTGGTGTTTTCGGGCACAATAGCGGATCGGCGCACAACGCGTCCCCGGCTCGTCCACCGTGTTTTCCGCCCTGTTATCCCATCTGCAAGCGATTGATAGATAAGGGAATCTTCGGGTTTTCAGCCGCAACCGGCACCCGTTAACAGTTACTACGAAGGATAAATATGCAATTGGTCAAAACTCAACGAGACAATCTGCTGCGGCCGCTGCAAATTGTGAGTGGCATCGTCGAGCGTCGCCACACGTTGCCGATTCTGGCCAATTTGCTTATTCGCAAGCACGGGCAGGACATTTCGTTCCTGTCGACCGACCTCGAGTTGCAGATCACCACCACCGCCGACTGCGGTGCCGGCGCCGACGATGTGGCGACGACCGTGGCGGCGCGCAAGCTGCTCGACATTCTGCGCAACATGCCGGACGCCGAAGTGGCGTTGTCGCTGTCGGACAAGCGTCTGACGGTGCAGGCAGGCAAGAGCCGTTTCCAGTTGCAGACGCTGGCTGCGGAAGACTTCCCGACGGTGGCCGAGGCGAAGGATTACGCCGCGAGCTTTGCGCTGCCGCAGCGGGCATTCCGTCAACTGCTGGGCATGGTGCACTTCGCGATGGCGCAGCAGGACATCCGTTACTACCTGAACGGCATGCTGCTCGTGGTCGAGGGCGAGAAGATCGAGGCGGTCGCCACGGACGGTCACCGTCTGGCGTACTGCAACACGACGATCGCGGGCGAGAAGTTCGCGCGTCAGGAAGTCATCATTCCGCGCAAGACGATTCTCGAGTTGCAGCGTCTGCTCGAGGACATCGACGATCCGGTGCAGATCGACGTGGCGCCGAGCCAGGTGAAGTTCCGTTTCGCGAACGTCGAGCTGGTGTCGAAGCTGGTCGAGGGTAAGTTCCCGGACTTCAACCGCGTGATCCCGAAGGGGTACAACAAGAGTTTTGTGATCAGCCGTGAAGAGTTGCATCGCTCGTTGCAGCGTGCGGCGATCGTGACGTCGGACAAGTTCAAGGGGGTTCGCTTCCTCGTGAGCGAGAACCTGCTGAAGATCAGCGCGAACAACACCGAGAACGAAGAAGCGCAGGAAGAAATCGAGATCGACTACACGGGCGAATCGGTGGATATCGGTTTTAACGTCACGTATCTGCTCGATGTGCTGTCGAACCTCAAGGTCGAGCAGGTGAAGGTGAGCCTTGGCGACGCCAATTCGAGCGCGCTGATCACCTTGCCGGACAACGACGATTTCAAGTACGTCGTGATGCCGATGCGCATTTGAGCGGAGTTTCCGCCATACGCGCCGTCACATGCGCGAAGGGGCCGAGCGCCCCTTTGGCGTTTCTAGAGAATTATCCTTTTGCGGGATAAGCCGACTTCGTGGCGCCAAAAGCGCACGGAGACGACAGGTCATGAAGCAGTAATTCGTCAGTTAATGACGCAGTAACCGGAAGATTGTCATGAGCGAACAGCAAAAGCAGGCCGAAAGCGGCTATGGTGCAGCCTCCATCCAGATCCTCGAGGGTCTGGAGGCTGTGCGCAAGCGTCCCGGCATGTACATTGGCGACACGTCGGACGGCACGGGCCTGCATCACCTGGTATTCGAGGTGCTGGACAACTCGATCGACGAGGCGCTTGCCGGATACTGCGATGACATCCACGTGACCATTCACGCGGACAACTCCATTTCCGTGACGGACAACGGTCGCGGCATTCCCACGGGCATCAAGTTCGACGACAAGCACGAGCCGAAGCGTAGCGCGGCGGAAATCGTGATGACCGAGCTGCATGCGGGGGGCAAGTTCGACCAGAACAGCTACAAGGTGTCGGGCGGTCTGCACGGCGTGGGCGTGTCGTGCGTGAATGCGTTGTCGTCGTATCTGAAGCTCACCGTGCGTCGCGATGGCAAGAAGCACTTCATGGAATTTCACCGTGGGGTGCCGCAGAATCGCGAGATCGAGGTGGTCGACGGCGTCGAGACGTCGCCGCTGAAGGTGTTGGGCGATACCGACAAGCGCGGCACGGAAGTGCACTTCCTCGCTGACGAAACGATCTTCGGCAATGTTGAGTTCCACTACGACATTCTCGCCAAGCGTATGCGCGAGCTGTCGTTCCTGAACAATGGCGTTCGGATTCGTCTGACGGATCTGCGCACGGGCAAGGAAGACGATTTTGCCTTTGGCGGTGGCGTGAAGGGTTTCGTCGAGTACATCAACAAGTCGAAGACGGTGCTGCATCCGACGGTGTTTCACGTGATGGGCGAGCGCGACGGTATCGGCGTGGAAGTCGCCATGCAGTGGAACGACAGCTACAACGAGACGGTGCTGTGCTTCACGAACAACATTCCGCAGCGCGATGGCGGCACTCACCTCACGGGGTTGCGCGCGGCCATGACCCGCGTGATCAACAAGTACATCGTTGAGAGCGAGATGGCCAAGAAGGCCAAGGTCGAGACGACTGGCGACGACATGCGCGAGGGTTTGACGTGCGTGTTGTCGGTGAAGGTGCCGGAGCCGAAGTTCTCGTCGCAGACGAAGGACAAGCTGGTGTCGTCGGAAGTGCGTGCGCCGGTGGAGGAATACGTGGCGAAGGCGTTGGAGGACTTCCTTCAGGAAACGCCGAACGACGCCAAGATCATTTGTTCGAAGATCGTCGAAGCCGCGCGCGCGCGGGATGCGGCGCGCAAGGCGCGTGAGATGACGCGTCGCAAGGGCGTGCTCGACGGCGTGGGTCTGCCGGGCAAGCTGGCGGATTGCCAGGAGAAGGATCCGGCGCTGTGCGAGATTTACGTGGTCGAGGGCGACTCGGCGGGTGGCTCGGCGAAGCAGGGTCGCGATCGCAAGTTCCAGGCGATTCTGCCGTTGCGTGGCAAGGTGCTCAACGTTGAGAAGGCGCGTTTCGACAAGCTGATTTCGAGCGAGCAGATCGTGACGCTCATCACGGCGCTTGGTTGCGGCATCGGCAAGGACGACTACAACATCGACAAGCTGCGTTATCACCGGATCATCATCATGACCGATGCCGACGTGGACGGTGCGCACATTCGCACGCTGCTGCTGACGTTCTTCTATCGTCAGGTGCCTGAGCTGATCGAGCGCGGTTACGTGTACATTGCGCAGCCGCCGCTGTACAAGGTCAAGCACAACAAGGACGAGCGTTACATCAAGGACGAAGGCGAGTTGGCGCAGTACATGCTGAAGTTGGCGATGAACAATGCCGAGCTGACGCCGTCGACGGGCGCCGCGCCGATTTCGGGCGATGCGCTGGGCGAGTTGACGCGCAGCTATCAGTTGGCTGACAGCGTCATCGAGCGATTGAGCCGGCTGTATGAGGCGTCGGTGCTGACGGCGGTGACCGAAGGCGTCGAGATCAATCTCGACAACGAGGAAGCGGCGAAGCAATCGGCGCTGGCGCTGGAGGCTGCGTTGAGCGACGATCCGCTGGCGCCGGAGATCACGATCACGGCGGTGATGGAAGACGTCGAGAATGCGGATCCGGTGGCGGCGCTGCGTGTGGAGCGTCGGCATCACGGCAACGTGAAGTTGAGCATGATCACGCAGGACTTCCTGCAGTCGGCGGACTACGCGCAGTTGCAGAAGACGGCCGAGACGTTCAAGGGGCTGATTGGCGAGGGTGCGACGATCAGGCGCGGCGAGCGTTCGCAGCCGGTGTCGAACTTCAAGACGGCGATGAAGTGGCTGATGGCCGATGCCGAGAGCAAGGTCTCGAAGCAGCGCTACAAGGGGCTGGGCGAGATGAATGCGGAGCAGTTGTGGGAAACCACGATGGACCCGACGGTCCGCCGCCTGCTGCGCGTGCAGATCGAAGACGCGATCGCTGCCGACGGCATCTTCACCACGCTCATGGGCGACGACGTCGAACCGCGCCGTGCATTCATCGAGACGAACGCGCTGCGGGCCGGGAATATTGATGTTTGAGTTTTTTTGTAGATAGACGCATAACCCGAGAAAAAAGGACCCATAAGTTGAGAAACTTATGGGTCCTTTCTATTTATAGTTCGGATTCATCAGCGCACATCTGTGCTCGTCGGATTTCACGAGCGCGGTCGTTGACGTCTGTCAGTTCAAAGTAGACAAAACGCGGAATTAGGCAAATTTGGTGACGGTGAACGGAATGCGAAACAGCACAAAGCCGCGTTGGCGATGATGAAGAACCGGGACATATCAGTCGCTGAAATCAGTCGACAATTCGGTGTGTCGAGGTCGACGTTGTACAACCTGCAAGCCAAAAGCAATCGAACTGTCGAGTTGCGAGTTTGCGGGACGCGTCCCGCGCGTCAGAAGATGCAATGCATGCGTCGTGACATTCGACGAACTAGTAGCGAGCTGCGGCTGGCGTTGCCTCTTCACCACTAGTACGCCGCGCAGGTTGTCGTCAAACCGACAGGCCAATCCCAGATGGGCTACCTTCCGGAATCAAGTCGTCGATAGCGGATTCCACGACTCGCAGTTGCAACAAACGAATAGACATAGCCTGCTCGCTGACGCCGAACATCTTTGCCATTGCGGCAATATCTAGCTCGTCCCAGAGGTTGCGTTGAAGCGCGGCATGCTGGAGAAGTGGAGCGGGCATTAAAAGCGCTGCAGCAAACCTGTTTGCCTCACGTTCTTCTTGCGGGGTCGTCGTTGAGTCGGGGGCCATGTATTCCCCCGGTTGCCCCACTCTCTGATAGATACGCATCTCGGTATCTATAAATACCCGGTCACTGCTTCGATGATGAAGCCTTAAATGGCCCAACTCGTGAGCGATGGTGAATCTTTGTCGATTGGGATGATGCGCAGCGTTGACAATAAGGTGACACTCGTTCCCCTTAGCTATCAAGGCGCCTGACACCTGTGGCTCCAATTCATCATATCGAAGGGTCGTGTTGTAGGCAGACACCACCCGACCTAAGTCCACAGGAGTAGAGACTGCGCCAGCGTAGCGCAACGTTTCCTGTGCGATTTGTTCGATTGCCTCAGCAGAATAATTAGCCATTACTGCCTCGTGCGTTCAGTAAGGTGTCCAGAAGCTCTTTAACTTTCGGCGTCGTCTGGAATACTTGCTCACCGAAGGCGAACTTCTCCAATGCAGGTCTCTCAACTGTTGGTTGCTGCACTTGCTCGAGAACAGGAAGCATTTCGTTCAGAGGCACGTCAAAGACGCTACAAATCCGGTAGAGCACATGCAAAGGCACTTTTTGAGTGCCCTTCTCAATGTTTGTTATCGATGTACGCTCGAGCCCGACTAGCTCGGCCAGCTCAGCTTGGGTTTTCCGCCCATCTGCGGCGTTTTCGCGCAATTCGCGAACCTTCGAGCCAATCGTCTTATATAAGAGTTGGTCGTCTATCACTTCTTTTCTCCCCAGTGCGCCTCTAATGTAGGTGCCAGTGAGCCGAATGTCAATAATGTTGACATCGAGTGCAAGGTTTTCCTGCGAGCAAAATGTCATCCATAATGACAATGTCAGTAAAAATCACATGAAAGTGCTATTATGGCAGCATGTGGAAAATCGCATGTGACGTTTACCAATATCGTGAGCCGTGGTAGAGTGTTTCAAGCACTTACCTATGCGGCAACGACCACAGGAGGAAAAATGACCAGCCAATAAAAAAGGGTCAACCTTTCGATTGACCCTTGTGCGAACTCGCCAAAATGGCTCGTTCGGCGTCAGAACCTCGAGTTTCGGCGTGTTCGTGCGCGGCGTCAATCCTTTTAGCGTTTCCAAGCAACTACTTGCCCACTCGGTCGAGTGGAATGGGCAACTATTGACTAAAGGATTGTCAACAATGCCAGCCAAACATGTAAGTATTACGGTAGACCGCACCAGTCGTTCCATCGAACCCGGTGCCGTTTATGGGCGTCAATTGCGCGAAGTCGGCCAGGTCTCGGACAGCGATGAGGTGCTGCTCGAGGTCAACGGGGATGTGGATGTGCCCGTCGGCCACGACGACATCGTTTTTATTCGCGGCGGCGAAGTTTTCAGCATCGCAGCGAAAGGCAATATCGGCGAAAACCCCGTGCTGCGTAAGCCGGTACGCTTCACTCTGAACGATGCACCGGTGCCCGCGTCGTCGCACGGGCCCCATGCGAAATTCCTCGGTGCACAACTGAAACATCTCGCTGGCGTAAGCGAGGACGATGACCTGTGGTGTGACCTCGAGGGTCTCGCCGACGTGCGTCTCGAAAGTGGTCAGCGCGTTGTGGTCCAAGAGGCTGACCACTTCTTCACGGTTCATAGCGATGACCATCGCTATGATGTCACCGTACTCGTCGACGGCGAGGCGCAAAAGCGCCGTTTCCCTTCGCGTATCACGGTTCGTCAAGCGATTCGCCGCTGCCTCCCCCGCGCGGACCGGGACAATGTCGACTCGTTTCAAATGGTTGACACGCATCTGGGCATGAATCCGCTGCAGCCGGAAAAAACGCTCCATGACTCTGGTGTTCGCGACGGGCACGTTCTGTCCATTACCAAGAAAGACGGCGGAGGTGGAGCGAAATGAGCACAGCGGCCATCGTCAACCCCGAGAAGTCGAAAGACATCTTCACGAGGGCGATTCGGCCGCTACTGTCTGAAGCTGATGCGTACTCGAGCGCGGGCATCGTAGTTATCGCGTTCGAGTATCCGTACCTCGATGTCGAACTGGGCTGGCATTTGCACGGCACCAGCATCCGTTTGCGCATCGACGGTACGGATTACAGCTACAGACCAGTTCGCGGCTGGTGGATTGACCACGCCGGCAATCCACTTCTCTCTGGCCGAGGCAGCGTTCCAAACGGCCCCGGATTTCATCACCATCGCGTCACCGATGAGCCGGGTTGCTGGTTCTGCTTTCTCGGTTGGCGGGAATATCACGACCATCCCGGCCATCAGCAGGTGTCTTGGGCTGCACTGCGCTCGCAGAAACGCTACGGCGTTTGTGGGCTCATCGCGCAGCTGCATCAGGACATAAACCGTCCAGGGGTAACCAAATCATGAAGTTCGGAACTTGGTTCATACCGATTGCTGTGCTTGAGCAGACCGAGAGGGCGTTTATTTCAGGAAACCACGAAGTCTTCGTCATCTGGACGGCCTCGGCGTCACAAAATCCTCTCGTTGATGCTAACGTCCTTCGAAGTGTCGTACCGCAACAGCAGCCAGGCGAAACGCCTACCGGCGTCTACGTGCATATCCCCGGGGCCGAATTACAGCGGATTCAAGTCGACAACTACGCGAGAGGTGAGCGGTCCGTCGTCCAGCTTCACACACACCCCGGCCCCGATGTGCGCATGTCGGATTTGGACCGTGAATGGGAAGTTGTCCGGCACGTTGGTGCGCTAAGTATCATTGTTCCGTTCTACGGTCGCGGCGGCCTTAGTTCGTTCGATGGGGCGAATGTCTATGAGCGCGAAGAAGCGGGTTGGCGATTGTGGACGCCGGCGGAAGCCTCCACTCGTCTGGTGCGCGTATGACTCAGGCCTTTGACAAAAACGTGCAGGCGCTTGAATCACTCTTCAAGTCCAAAGACCTGGCCTTACGTCTGGCTGGTACACGCATCGCCGTCGTTATGCCTCCGTCGCAGGCATCCAAGGCGGCGTTGCTGCTCGCCGACTTCTTGGTCGATTGCCTTGCGCGCCTCTGGCCGCAAATCGACTTTGTTGGTGAAGGCAATGAGCAGCTAGTCGAGCGCGCTGTGGGTGTGGCGAGGTCGGGCGGAGGTGTCACGACTGGCTTTACGTCGCAGTGGAGTCCGCCATACGCGTGCGTTATTGCGGTCGGATGCGACGCGCCAAGCCAGGTCAGCCCAACGGTACGCATTGGGGCCGACGGATGGGGGGCGACGATAGGTGAAAATGCGAGTTGCGGGGATAGCGCAAATCCAACCGGTCCGGCGTTCGCCGCGGCATTAGGCGCCGCGCAGCTTTTCTTACAGGTGTTCAAGCTGGAACTCCGGGACACGGGAGCGTGCGAAATCGAAAGCTGCGTTTTCGACGTGCGGACCATTTGCAGCGCGCCTGGCCTTGAAGTTACTGATTTGCATCTATCGCACACGACCTTCGTAGGCGTTGGCGCCGTAACGCACGGGTTGATGGGTGTCCTTGAGCGCTGGCCGTTTCCTGTCACTGGCGACGCACGTTTGGTGGATGCTGATTCGTACAGCGCGTCCAACGGGCAACGCTACGCGTTCATGAGTTCAGACAATGCCGGCAAACTGAAGGTTGAAGCCGTACGAGCGCGGCTGGCTGCAGTGCACCCTAACCTGCGTTTGGAATCATATGCGGAGGACCTGAACACCCATTGCGCGTCACACGGTTACCCGAATGGCGAAGCGCGTTATGTTGTTGGTCTTGATTCCGCTGAGTCACGCCGACACGCCGCGTTAAAGTATCCGGGGCACTGCGTCAATATGTGGACTGAGGGCGTACGAATTGGGGCTGCACGATATTTTCCGACAGACGAGAGCGCGTGTCTCGGTTGCGACTATTTGGAGGATGTCAGCAAGTTGCATGACGAAGTCGCGGAAGTTCATCAAATCACTGGCCTGGCTCCTCACGTCGTTCGCGAGCTGCTGGACAGCGCGCGCGGTCTCACGCAAGCGGAGGCGACGACAGTTTCGGCCACGGCAGGCCTGCCAATCGACCGAGTTGTTGGTGAGCCATTGCGCTCAGTGCTTCCACTTGCGTGTGCCATTGGGAAGCTTCAGGTGGCAAAGAGCGGTGAACTAGCTGACGTTCCGTTTGCTTTCTCGTCGCTTATGGCTGGTGTGGCTGGCTTCGTCATGTTGCTTCGTGACGTCACTGGTCCGTTCGACCGGAGTGAGGGGTGGACCGAGCACGTTTTTAAGCCGCCACACCAGTTGATGTGGACGCGGCGCATAGCGCGGCTGGAATGTGCATGTTGCGCTCCGGTTAACGCGGCGGAATCGGAACCGTGCTAGTTGTTCCCGGACACCGTGTACGGCGCGGTGTCCGGGACTAGGGTTTGGCCGAGGGGGCTACACGGAGCCGCCTTCGAGCTTTTTGATAAAGACGAGAATTTTCGATTTCGTCGGGGGCCGAGCGCTGCAGGGGTGCAAAGCAGCGCTAGCGTGTCTTCCCACGAAAGCGGTAAAGGTCATGTTTCGCTACTCAATCGCCGAATTTACCCCGCCGGTTTAGGCGCGGCTTCTACCGTCACAGTGGAGCCAGTAAATCCACTTGATATGTACAGCGGTCGGCCATAGAATCATTTTGAATCAGCGCCGCTGCAGTGGTTGTTTAAAAATTAGTACTTCATAGCAGTTATCGAGACAAGACTAAATTCTAGATGCAAGTCCGGACGCCGACAGAACACGTTGTTTCTCGTAAAGACTGTCTCGGATGTTTCTGCCTGGGCTCCCGAGGGCCTGGCGAGCGACGCGTTTCGCATTTTAATCGTTGTTCCCCAGAAGACATTGATGATGCCGCAGTGATGCGCGTTGCTTGCGCTCGGTCGCTCGCTTCGCGCTTGCTCCGTCAATTGAAATCAGCGAGACTTTTATATGCAAATGTTGTTGACGTCGCCGGATGCGGTGTTGGTTGCGGGGATTCCAAGTCCTGCCATTGCTGAAGTGTTATCGGATTTTGCGGCGTTGGGAAATCCAGTGGCACTTTTGTCGAACCACTCCGAGCCAGCTTGGTTTAAACAAACATTTGTCAACTCGCAAGTTCAGTTCCTGCGCAGTCCGGGGCGGCAGGACGGTGGTGTGGTGGCCCACAATGCGCAACGCTTCAACCTGAAGAGCCACGATGTGCTTGTCCTTGCGAGCAAGCTAGAGGACATCCAGATGGCGAAGAATGGGCGTGCGGTTGTTATTGGTGCTGGATGGTCAAGCAATCAAACCGTCTCGGACCTTGGCATTCGAGCTGCCAACCCGACGGACCTCTCGCAGGTAATTGCGCTGACGGCCGGCTGGCCTGGGCAATGGTGGTACCAGGGAAACGCGCAGCGTTATAGCGTTTATGCATTGGCGGACCTGTCTCAGTTGGGCAAAGGGTTCGACCAGCAAGTCTTCGCTGGAAAACTGAAAAGTACGGTGAAAGGGGGAGGCGTTCACCTCAACGCGCTTCTTGCGGTTACGGCTCGCTCGCTCCTCATGCTCGGTGCCGGAGAGGTGAAGAACTTCGTCTGGGGTGTCTACCCATCCTCTAACAGCAGCAACACGGACGACGAAACGCTGAGTGATTTCACGCATCGACTTCGAACGACGGTCTCCCGCGTTCATTACGCAAAGCGGGGGGAGCCCCTCTTCGTTCGCCATGCACCGTCTGTCAAGCGTTCCGGAAGCGGTTACACGGGCGATAGGCATGACCCAACCGGACAAATGACGACTGTGCATTTGAACCCGTTCTATCGAAAAAACGGCAGCCTGCGGGGTAAGAAGATTGTTGTCGTTGATGATTGCACAACTTACGGCGTTTCGTTCGGCGTAGCCGCTGCGTTTCTTCTGAAAGCCGGCGCAGAGTCCGTGACTGGCATTGCTCTTGGCAAATTCGGAAACCGACTGAGCGCTTACCAGATTGACTTGGACAGCGACCCGTTTGCACCGGTCAGTCCGAACAACTTTACTTGGTCACACGCCGCCCTTACCGGTGCCTCGAACTCTGGCAGTCAGGCAGCCCTCACATCGCTACTGACGTAGCCGGTTGGACTAGGATGCTCTCGCCTGTGCGCCATCAAAAAATCAAAATGAGGTCAATGGAAAAATGAAGAAGGTCGTCCTTTTCGATTTCGACAGCACCTTGGCAAAAACAAAGTCGATTCGCGAAATACGAGAATCGCTCGATTATGATGCGCTGACGAGCGAATCGATGCAGCGTGTGGAACCGTATCGCCCGGTCCCGGAGTTGCTCAAGGCGCTGAAAGCAAAAGACGTCTTGGTTGGAATCGTCACAAATGCGGGGCGTGGCTACATTGACCGCGTACTTGACCACCTAGGCATGGTGAACGACTTCGACGTTGTTGTTTCCTACACCGACGTGAAACGAGCGCAGAAGCAGCCCAAGCCCGCACCGGATGGAATCCTGCTCGCCTTGGAAGCGCTAGGCGTAGAACCCGGCCCTCACGTGTTGTTCGTTGGCGACGAATATATCGACATTGTCGCTGCCTATAACGCGGGCGTTACGCCAGTCGTTCCAAGCTGGGCATCTCGCGAGACCGTTTCGACGGCACCGGCGGTTACCTTGTCGTCGAAAAATGTGATGGATTACTTTGACGACCCCACGAACTTTCAGCTGTTTGGGGAGCGTGCCGCCCAGCATGCTTCCATAGAGTTTCCGCGTAACGCGACCTTTTTCCTCCCGCTCGACCTTTCAGGCAACGTTGTTACCGTTGTCGAGCAAATGAGGATTCTATGCTTGGGCCGATACTTCAACCAGAAGTCGGTGGTCACTGCCACTCTTCATGAATCGCACGCGCTGTCGCAGCACATTGTGCTCAAGGAGAGTACTCCCTCGTTTGAGTTGCAAGACTACTGGGAGGACGTGGTGTTGCACGTCCTTCGGAAGGGGCCGGAATATATTTTCCGCAATGAGCATCCCTTCGACCTTATTTCGGTCGTACCTGGCAAGGCGGGAGGGCATCCGAGACTTGAAAATTTCCTCACACGGGTTCAAGAGCAAGCCGGGAAGGAATTCTCGGATACCTGCTTTGATGGGACCCTATTAAAATACGTTAACGACGCGCAGAAGCAGAAGACGTTGTCGGGTGACCAACGTGCGATTGAAGCGGTGCGGGCCCTTCAGTTGTCTGAAAACGCCGGCGGCCGTATCGCGGGGAAGCACGTGTTAGTCATCGACGACGTGGTCACAACCGGGTCGACGCTATCGCGAGCTATCAACCTGATGGAGCAATCCGGGGCGGCCTCCGTGACAGGGCTCGCGTTTGCGAAAACGGTCAGCGTCCAACAGGACGATAAAATCTGTCCAATGTGTACGCGAACGATGCGTATTCGGCGAAATGCCGCCCATGGAAGCCACTTTTGGGGGTGCTCTGGCTACGGCGCAGACGAAAACCCATGCGCCTACACGGAGGATATGCAGAAGAAAGCTTGCCCTGCATGTGGTCGCCCAATGGTGCGCCGGATGAACCGAAAAGACGGTTCACGGTTCTGGGGTTGCAGCGGCTACAATCTGACTCCGTCCTGTAACAATACTGAAAATCTCGAATAGTGCCCGTATCCGACTACACAAGCAGGGTGTTGATAGCAAGCAAAGTTAAGGGAGTCGGGCGCAAGACTCTTCGAGCATTGACGATGGAGCCGTTGTTTTTCCAAGTCAAGCTTGAAGAACTGGCCGAAACTTTCCCCGAACTGGCTGCGTTTCAGCCCGCCAGTCTGGTTTATGAGAAGGCGCTCCGGGAAGCTGAGGAGGATGTCCGGCAAGCAACCGAGCACGGTCATGCGATTCTGTGTCCCCTAGATTCCACGTATCCTAAATTACTTGCCCAGACCGACGACAGACCGGCGCTTTTGTACGTGGCCGGTGACTCGTCGCGATTTTCATCGAAGGCGCTCGCGGTTATCGGCACTCGCAAGCCATCGCTGCACGGCATAGTCACAGCCGAACGCATAACGGAATTCTTTGTTACGGCTGGTTGGCAAATAGTCAGTGGGCTGGCACTAGGCTTGGACACGGTTGCTCACAAGCAAACGTTACTCCATGAAGGCTCAACAGTTGCGGCGCTCGCTCACGGACTAGACACGATATATCCAAAGGAAAATGCTACTCTGGCCGAGTCCATTCTGAAAAAAGGCGGGTTGCTGGTTTCAGAATACAGCTACAAGACGCCTTCCTTCGCTGGACACTTCGTCGAGAGAGACCGGATACAAGCGGCATTGTCGCGGGCAGTTGTGATGACCCAGTCGGACAAGGGGGGGGGGAGCCTACACGCAAGCCGAGCCGCCCTCAGATATGGGCGCTTCCTCATCGTCCCAATCGCGACTCGCAAGGACGTCACCACTGGCTACGAGAAGGCACGAGGAAACATTGCCCTGACGACTGGGACAGTGCAGGAGAAGACTTCAATCCTCAAATGCAGTGAGTCAGACCTCGAGCGGCTGCTCATCCTCTCTTCCAAGCGCGAATACGACTTTATAGAGAAGAAGTTGTCGGCGTGAATGCTGGTGGGCTGTGTGGCGACCGAGATTGAATGTTGGCGGTCGCGACGCACGGCCGAAGACCTCTCTTCGTTCTACTGGAACCTCAATGCTGTGCCGCATCGGTTTGACACCAATATGCTGGCCACGGGGCGGTTACCGGGGAAAGAAGTTCATGGTTGGCACTAGCAGATACCTCGGCGAGCTCGTATATCACGAATTGTGCAAATCGTAAGCGAGTGGCCTTGGGCTGAGTTTTTCCACGTCGTCTCGATGCTCGAAGAAAACCTTCGGAATTCGGATGGGAAGCGGAAGAATCAGCGGCATTATCCGTTTAGCTTGAAAAAATGTTCCGCATTGACTACGTTAGGTTTGTATCAGCGCAACGCTGATATTCAGTTTGATGAAATGAACCTGTCTTAGCAGTGTGCCCGCACTCGCGGCCGAGCCCTATTTATGAGAGGGTACGACGCAGGAGCGGGCAATGGAACAGGTCATCTTCTGGAGGGCTCGGTGGGGCGTCTTGTGGCGCGACGCCGAGGGATACGCTTATACCGTCGCCGTTTCGACGGATGCTGCTGCCATTCACTTCGGACAGCAACAGGCTGCTGGGGCGCACACGGGGGAATCGTGCCAAGACAGCGGTTGTCGCCAAATTTGTCACTGCCACAAACTAGGCAAGGTTCGATGTCATGAACCGTCCTTCGGCCACGTAAATCCTGGTCTCCCCCCGCACCATGTTGGGCGCCGCAACTCCGATTTCCGACACCTTGTAACGCTAACGTTACAAGGATGTAACGCAAAAAATATTTTTACCGAAAAAATCCCTTCGCAGTTAATCATTTTTTGCGAGTTCGCGTGTAACGTCGGCGAAGGCACATCTATTTTTTGCGAAAATACTTCAGTAAGCTGCGCGGTTCATAGCTCGATTGACCGCCTGATGCTCAACAGCAACCGCACTTCATTTTCGTACGTGCCCACTTTCACAGGGTGGTTTGCACGCGTCACAACGCGCACCCCGGGCAACGCACTGCGGCGCAATGCCGGAGGTGCGCTGTGAGTCCAACGCCCGCATCCTACGGCCGGCGCGGCCGTCTGAACTCGGCCAACACCGGCATCCGTCACAACGCTTCAACTTACGGCAAGGCCAAGCTCGGCACCTATTGCGAGAAGGGGGATGGCCATCTCATCGTCGAATCCGATGCTGAACGATTCGTCGCTCATCTTCTTGCCATTGACCCGCGCGTCATGGCTTTTCAGCCGCAACCGTTTTGCGTCGATTTGATTGACCAGCGCCTGCTGTTTACGCGGCAGGCTGTGCGGGACGCGTGGCACAGGCATCGCGACGTGCCAGGGCCAAAGTTCTACACGACCGATTTCAGTATCGACTGGCAAGACGGTTTGCACGATGCCGTTGAGGTCAAGGTCGAGGGATTTGAGGGCGACGACGTGTACTGGGCCAAGGTCGCCCGGGCTCGTTCGATTCTGGCTGCCAATGGTTACCCACTGCGCACAGTCGTCCTTCCTGCGAGCGAGGCCCATCCTGTACGGATGAATTCGTGGACGCTCAAACAGGCGACGCACCAGATTCGTACGTACCTGACCGACGAACTCGTTGAGCGCGTCACACGTCGCTGTGAACAAGGCCCCGTCCTGTTGCATGTGCTGTGTTCGGACCTCGCGCTTTTGCCAGGTCTAATTCCCGTCCTGCTAGTGGCTGGTGTGCTCAGTGCGGACCTCGTGCGTCACCGCATCTGCGGCACGCTCGAATTGTCTCTCGCGTATGGCGACCTCGACCACCTCTGCCTGCTGGAGGGCGTCGAAAAGTGACCCACACATTGCTTCTTCACGATAGGCTCGCTCCGCCTGGAAATCATGATGCCTATCTAGAAGTCCTTGACCCCAAACCAAGGGGAGGATGCGTCAAGGTGTTCGATGCCAACAGGCGCGAGGACAGGTACATCGAGGTAGCGTCCGTTCTCGGTGACCTCTACGCCGGCAAGCTAACCGTCCTTCGGACGGGAAAGCCGCGATTCAGCCTCGCGGCGCAACCCGACGACGAGGCACTGCACGAACGAACGCGTTTTCTCTCGAACGTCATGCGGCGCATCACCGTTATCCAGAAACAGCGAGGCCTCAGTTTCCGGCAGGCATACGCTATCGCGAAGGATGCGTACAACCTGGAAGCCACGCCGCAGTCGCCGCCCTTCCCCCCGCAATCCACCATGTATCGATACCGGAAGTGCGACATGGCTGGACTTCCGCTCCTTCGTGGGGACAAGAACAAGGGCAATCGCACACCCCGCTACCCCGCGGAAGTCATCAATACGATATGTACAGCTGCCGAGCAGCATTTTCTTGTGCCAATGTCTCGGTGGTCGCTGGCGCGACTGACCGACTATGTCGACCATGCCGTGCGCGGTACATGCCTGCCTGCGACGCACCCTCCGATAAGCTCCAGGTTCGTCAGAAGGACCATTGAGCGCTTCGTGACGACGGATACGGAGCGCGACCGGATGCTCCCGAGTGATGTCGGCGCAGCCAAGTCGCTCGCCAAAAGGCGCATCCGAGCAGAACTGCCATTTGAGCGTGTCGAGCAGGACGCGTTACACCTGCCGTTTGTCGTGCAAACGCCAGGCGGTGTCAGCAGCACGATTTACCTTGTGCATGCCATTGACTGCTGCACGAGTTATCCACTCGGTTGGCGCCTGGTTGTCGGCGCACCTGTCGATGCCGACACACTCGCGTGTGCGGAGATGTACATGTCAGCCATGAAGGTGAAGCGTTTCGAGGAACTGGCCATCGACCACGCCATGAACGTGTGTGGCACACCGGGACAACTCATCTTCGATAACGGTGCAGAGGCCAAAGGCAGCCGTATCCAGAACCTGGAGAAACTTGGCACGGACGTCAAACACTGTAAATCAAGAAATCCTCAAGAAAAGCCGTTCATCGAGCGCTCGAACCGTTCGCTCAAGAATGGCATGGAGGGGCTGCCTGGTTGTACGCGTGTGGACGGAGAAGACGGAAAGCGTGACCCCATCGCGCTTGGCGACGAGCTCATGACGCTTGATGCGCTTGAGCGCTGGATTGTCCGCTGGTACTACGAAAAGTGGGTGCACACGCCGCTTGAGCGTCTGCAGTGGGACGTCGTCCTGACGGATTCGGTGACCGGCGATACGCCGGCCGAGCGCTGGAAGCACTTCGAGTCATCATGCTTCGCGATTTCGCTACCGCCGTCGCGTTCGGAATGGCTGGCGACGCTTTACGAACACACGGAGCGCAGGTTGAGCCGGAAGACCGGCATCACGATAGAGGGGTTGCATTACAAGGGCAATGACATACCAGCATTGCTTGAGAAATATGGCGAGCAAAAATTCCTGAGGGTGCTGTTCAACCCGGATGACTTCAGGCACGTCTACGTCTATGAAGGCGACGACCTTCCTGTCGTCACGCTCTCGTTCGAGCACCTTCGACCCGAAACGCCGGCCTGGTCGTTCACTGAGGCGAAGGAGCGATTCAAGAAGCATAAGGCGTCCTTCAAGCAGGCACCACAAGCCGAAAAATTCGACCAAGACATGCGCGATAAAGTCGTCGCCGACTCGCATGCGAGCAGGGGGAAAAAGTCGAGCAAGCGCGAACGAAACCGCGAGACCGCGCGCCGTGCAAAGGAGGCTCAAGCCATCGAGCGTGCCTCCAGGCAACCAGTCCCGCATCCGCCACCAGCAGGAAAACCGTTGGCGACTAAGGACATGGTACCTGCTGCGCTACCGCCTATGGCAGTAATGCTTGACGACGTGTCCCCACTACCCTTGCTGGACCGTAGTAGCGGAGATTTACTGTAATGACACCCGCAAAGCAATTACGCGTCGCAATCGAAAAATGCGAACTCCCTCATCCACTGTTCCTGGAGCACTTCAAGCCGCTAAGGCGACGCATTGAGGATGCGATAGACGGAGGGGCGAGTCGCATTGAGCGTGTCATGGGGCCGTCGCGCGTCGGCAAGTCGATGCTTATCAATGCATTGAGGCGCGCATTTCCCGAAACGCCAGTGAATGGACGACGCCATGTGCCGGTGCTGGTGGTGCCTGTGCCCACCCCCGTATCGCCTTTACAGTTGCCATCAAGCGTTCTCGCCGCGCTTGGCTTGCCAGTGCTACGCAGTATTACGACGGTGGCAATGCGCGGCAGGATGCTGGACCAGTTAAATCTTGCTGGTACGCGCGTTGTGATGTTCGAGGAGGCGAGCCACCTCGTCGAGCCAGGTGCCCGCATGCCACCGCGCGGAGCCGGCGATTGGTTCAAGGAACTGGCGGACTCGGGTAATCGTACTGTCTTCATGTTTGGCGTGCCTCGTCTGGAGCGCCTATTCGAATGTAACGAGCAACTGCGCACCAGAGCGTCGGCTCGACGCCTGCTGCTTCCCTATGACTCGCGAGTCCCTGAGAACATGCAAGCGTTTCACACCTGTGTGGCGACGTATGCGAATCTCTTTCGCGAATCGGGTTATCCGATAGACCTGCCGACACCAGGGCTTACCTTGCAGTGCTATCTCCTGACCGGCGGACTGATTGGCGTGCTGAGCCGGTTCATGCAGGAGTTGGCGGGCCAGATGGCGTATGAGTCGCCGCGCTCGCTCACGTTTGCTGACTGCCAGGCGGCCGCCAATGCTATTGAATCCGCAGGGTCGCGTCATTTTCGAGCGTTCGAGCATCCTGACGCTCTGCGTACAGGTGTCGCGCCTGCTGCTCTGCATCAGGCCTTCGTGCAGGTGATGAATGACAACGACCTCTCGGTTCCCGTTTTTCATGAACAGCCCGAGGGTGCCCAATGAGCCTGGTCGTAACATCTGCGCCCCACGACGACGAATCGGGAATGGGGTACTACCGCAGGCTCGCGGCCGACAACGTGCTGTCCAACTGGCGCGAACTGGCAGGAATCGCCGGCGTCCAGCGTTCGCGCGGCGCGTTACTGGGGCATGCTGATTTCGTTGCCGGCCAGCTTGGCTTGGAAAGCGAGTGGGCACGTCAGGCAAGCGCACAGGAAGCGGTTTCCCGTAGCTGGGGGCGCCTGCATCGCTCTCAGACCGACGCTGTTTGCCCGGCCTGCCTAGACGAACCGTATCTGAGGCATTACTGGGAACACACGTACGTCACGGTATGTCCTCATCATCGCATTCACCTGGTTGACCGATGCAGCGATTGCGGAGAGTCGTTGTCTGTGCATCGGTATCATATCGACCGGTGCGATTGCGGTCATGAACTGCGCATGCTTCCCCGCGTCGCCGCGACGCATGCGCAGCTCTGGCTATCGACGTTGATTGCGAGCGCTGGCAAACAGTCGAACGGCGTCGCACCGGATGTGCATGGCGTTCATGTCGAGATTCTTGCGCGGGTTGTTCAAGCACTCTGTTTGTATGCCGACCCGACACGGCCATTACCTCGTCGAAGCGCGGCATTGCCGAATTCCGTCGCCGAGGCCGTCGATTTCCTGGCGCCTCTCGAAGAGCTGCTCGCAGACTGGCCCGCAGGCTTTGGTGCTCACGTCGACAAGCGTATCGCAGCAGGCAACCCCGAAGCGCGAACGCTCAACACGCTGCTGGGGCGCTGGTATGTTGACCTGCGCAAGCTCTGTCAGGACACCGCCCTTGAGCCGTTCCTCAAAATCATTATTGAAGTTGCGGCAGAGCGATTTGACGGCATCCTTGGGCTTGACTCGGCGAAAGCTCTCGCGGAGGACGCGACAGAATATATACGTGCTCCCGACGCAGCTAGAGCCATCGGCATCAGCGTATCCCGACTACACAAGGCCATCCAGAACGGAGAGTGCGGATGCCGCACGCGGCGCGCTGGAACCCGTGGCCAGCTCTATGAAATCCCGCAGGCGGAAGTGGCGCGAATTCAGGAGCGGCGCGGCCAATGGATGACCAGCGCGCAAGCCTGTGAACTCGCGGGCGTACCGTCGTCGGTGCTAGAGCACATGATGGCCGCCGGTGTGATTTGCTCGGACGTCAACTGGCGTCAGGACATCCTGAAAGGTGGTCTGGTCGAGCATCGCTCCATATTGGAACTGGTCGACCGAATCCGAGAAGCTGCCGAACCCACATCGGCCGCAGACGATGAGAAGCTCACGTGGGCCGGGCTGACCAGCAGGAGGATGGGTGACCGGCAGGCCATCCAGTCCGTGATGCGGGCTATTGCTGAAGGCCGGGTGAAGGCTACCGCGTGCGGTCGTCGGCTCGGCGACATGGCATTCCTTCGCGCCGATGTGGCCTCATACTTCGGCACACCATTACTCGAAGCGGGCATGTCGATTCAGCAGTTGTCCAAGTTCACGGGGTGGAAGTGGGAGAGCATTTCGCATTGGATAAACGAGGGCCTGCTGGATTCTCAGTCGATTGTGCTGCGCGGTCAGGGCTGCCGGGTGGTGCTACCTCATCAACTGTTGGCGTTCCGGCAAACTTTCGTGCCGCTCGCGGACCTGGCGCGTGGCATGGGTACCAAGTCATCCGCATTGTCGAGATTGTTGCCTGGCGTCGAACTCGTGGGTGCGCAGCGACTCCCGGGCGGTGCTGTTCGCGGCGGATTGATTCGCATCGCGGAGCTGGGTCGGCTGGCCGTTATTGGGGCAAAGGCTGGGCAGGACCTGTTCGTGTCCGCCTCCCCGGTTCAGTGAGAGCATGGAGTCTCTCGTGCCCGTTCGAGAATGCGAGACGACCTCGCAAGTCTGGCTAGCAATCCGATGGCTACCCCCGGAGACAGGGAAGGATGGTGACTCTGTCCAGGGCTGTCTGGTATCACGCGGTTTCATCGATTTTGAAACTTCTCACTTTCAATGAAACCGCGACACCGACGCGAGGTGCACATGGCAAGCATGACTTCGGCATGGCATGTTTGGAAACATCAGGAATCAGTGAAAGCGAGGTCCCATCGCTGCAACTGCAGACACGGGCTGAACCGACCAAACCTTCGCTATCCTCTTGCTCACCTAAAGGGTTCAGCCAGAAAAGCAGGTGTACACCCTCACAACCTCGCTACGGGTGGTGAGGCTGAGCCCAGCCCTCCCTGGCGTGTTTGCCTGGGATGCGCCTTCACTCAGCCGCCACCCAAACCACTACGGTATGGAGCCGGCCTCGCCCGGCAGACTTTCGTTCCGCGCCTCTGCCTTCGCCAGCGCGCCGGATTTCTCAGAACTTCCCCCCAGAATCCGGTGTCCCCTGCGCGCTGGTGCTTGTCGCCTCGTCCGCGCAGGCGGCAATTACTACATCACCGAGGCCCATCGATGGATGGGGCGGCCCTTCTATCCGGCGGCGTGGCGCTCGGCGGAAGCACGTAGAGTCTTGCATAAGAGTATATGCATCTCCGATGGGCATGAAATGCGAATGGATTTGGATGGTCGATGTGCCAGGCAGATGATGGGAAGAGGACCTAAGCTAACAGGAGAGCGCTGTCACTCACGCTCATCGCGGGGAGTGAGCCTGCCACGCCAAAAAAGGAGAACGATGATGTCGTCAGAAAATCAAATCGCCCTGGACATTGCGCTTCGCAAGTTTCACGAGCTCGGATTGGCAGATGGCGACCTGGGCTATGAGTATTGGTATCGAGTTGCCCAACTGCTCAAGCGGGCAGCCGGGATGCAGTCGGAAATCGATGCACTGTCGCGAGAGCTCGAAAAGTGCCGCGCGATGCAAAGTAATCCATATCGGCGCTCGCTCAAAAAGGCCTAGCCCGGCATGTCGGACGTGGGTAGCCGGATTTTCGCGTAGTAGGGCAAAAGTTTTGCGGGCACTCTGACGCGTCTCTTGTACGCCTTTCTCTGAACGAGCGCCTGTCAACTGGTCTGCAAGTCAGGCCATGCCCAATGTGTTTGGTTGGTCTATATCGGGCTCAATGCGCGAGATGGCGGTCAGCCACCGCCCACTCCGAACTCTCCGACAAAGTCCCTGGTATTTGAAAGCGCTAGTTGGTACTCAGGCGGTGTCTGTCTGGCCGGCTCAGTGGCAATGCGTAGGTCTTGGACCGTGTACCCAACCAAGCATCGGCGTACTCGCAATGTTCTGCTTTCCTCGCCGCCTAGGTACTCGTCCCGAAGAAGCCGGGCTTGCCCGTCCGGTAGACCTGGATGAGCTTGCACGATTAGTTTGACGAACTCGGACCAGTCCTTGTCCGTCTGCGCGGCGGCCGGCGCTGGTTCAGCATCGAGAGCAGCTTGCGCGATGCGTCCTAGCGCGAAGTCTCGAAAGGCTTGCCGTTGTACACACCATGCACGAGCGTGCCACCGGCGCGCAGCTCGAACGAGCACATGCGGGTAGACAAGGCGGTCCTGGCCTTCCGGGGCTGCCAGCGACCGATAGCGGATGCGGAGCCCTACGCGTCTACGGCAGGCCTGAGTGATGATGGCAAAGAGGGCTGGGCGGACCGGTGCCAAATCAAGTCGTAGGTCTTCGACCGTGGAGTCGATGTGTGAGGCGCCAAGCTTTTGAATCAGTTGCAGGTACTCGTCAGGGCTTTTGCCGGCCAGCCTTGGTCGGAACGACTGTGTGGCGGTGATGGGCGCGTACGGCGTGGCTCGCGTGACCGTATCGGTGAACTCCGCCAAGAACGCCGCCAGCAGGCGGCTGGCCTGTACGGACTGGATGCCGAACACCTCGCGCAGACGACTGTTATCAATTTCGCCTTCCCAACGAAGCAGCAGTTCCATGTCTCGCAGGCGCAGCTGCGCTGGGGTAAGTGGCATGCCCATATGTTATCTTGCAAGATAAGTTATCCTTGAAGATAATACTTCAAAAGTGCATGGACCAGGCAAGGTCCAGTGGGAGCAATCAGCCTTGATACCGTCTGACCTGTTGCCGGACCCCATGACCCCACCAGCGGGTCATCCTGTGTTCTTTGAGGCTGAGCGTCAGCGGTTCTTCCGTGCCCTGAACAGCTCTCGCCGGGAGCTTGTGGCTGCTTGCCTACGGGCACTCTATGACCGACTGCACGGCCCTATGGCTGACTATGCCCACAACCTCACGCGGGATGCGCTGCGCGAGCTCCTGCTGCCGGTTGTTCGGCAGTACCAAAGCGTCAAGGCGCAAGAGGGTGGCGACGATGAGCTGAGCAGAGCGGAAGCCGATGACCCGCAGGCGCTCGTCGGCATGGTCATCCGGGCACTGCTAACCGACGCTTGGCTGGAGCAATTCGCCGACCGCACCGGCCTCGTCACGGCCTTCCGATTCTCTCGACCAGGGAAGCTGTTCGCGGAGGCCCTCTGGTCGTTGGACCGCCCGAGCCGCAGCCGGCAACGGAACATGCGGGGCTGTCGCAATGCATTGGAGGCGGCACTCTCCGACCGAGGTGACGCGCACGACCTAGTCGACGCTTACGAGTACGCCGAGAAAGTCATCGAGGATTTGACCGATGGCATCGACTACTTCCAGGAGCTGGTCCGGCACCTGATGCAGACCGCTTCGGTGCAAACGCAATGGAGCGAGTTCGTCGAGTTCCTGGACCGCTTCCAGCGTGACTATTCCAAGCAGCTCACTGCCGATAACGCAATGCTTAACCGGCAGGCCATCGTGCAGAAGCTGGAGCGGCTTCGTCTCGTCCCCGAGGCCAAGTTCAATCGGATGGACGAACAGCTGCGAGACATTGCCCATTGGGCCGTGAAGGAATACGTGGGCACGTCCGTCTATGACTGGCTACTGACCCGCATTGAAGACATCGTCGATGCTGCGTGCCAGTCGAAGCAGCCTGGCTTCCTGAAGGCCATGGAGACTTACCTCAAGCGGGTCAATGGCTTGGCGCTGCAGTCGATGATGCTGCGCGCAGGCCAGACCCGGCATGCCTACCTTGCTGCGATTCAGCAGGTCGCAGAGGCCTCCAAGGAGCAACAGGACCAGCTGCTCATGCACATCGGGCAGTTTCTGGCGCCAGCTGAGGTGCGGTTGCTGGACCCCGCAAGCTTCAAGCTCCGGACGGCCGCCCAGCGCCGCAAGGCGGTCACGATTTCCGTTCGGCCGCGACCCTCTCGCGAAGAGCGCTTGGCTGCTGCTATGGCCCGCGCCGAAGCGGAGGCCTTCTCCATCCCCAACGAAGAGGTTGCTCAGCTGCTTCGGCGCGACCTGCGCATCTTTCAGCATCCCATTCGAGTCTCAGCGCTCCCAACGGCCACCGCCCGCGAAACCCTCCGTGCCATGCAGGCCGTGGAAGCGGTTCGAAGCGAGGTCGGCGCAGACCTGTCCATCAAGAAGCTGCCCACCCCCTTGGAAAACGGGCTCTACAGCGGCAACGACTACGAGATTGACCTCAAAAAATGAGCCTCCTGTCGCACGTCAACGAACAACTAGCGCTTGCCAACATCAAGCCAGACCGGTTCCGGGAAATCATCAACCGCCTGATGGCTTACGGTGCCATCGTGCGTGAAGAGGACCGGGTTGAGCAACTGCTGTATGACGACGCAAGGCGCGTCGAGGGCTTGCTGGAGGACTACTTCGACATTGCTGGCTTCCGTTTGCACCACGACAGCAATAATCAGTTCTATCGCCTCTACGTGGCGGGCGCCGTAGTCGATGGACTGCCTGAGGACATCCTGGAGCCGACGCCATCGCTGCGGACTCGGGTGTCTCCCGACTTCGTTGCGATGGCCCTTGCTCTGCGCTTCCTGTACCAGAACAAGCTCAATACGGGCGACATCCAGCCCCAGGGCGAAGCGCTGGTTAGCTTCGAGGAAATCGCGGCCACCATGCAGACGCAATTAAAGCGTCCTCTGCCGAACGGCATGGGCGACAAGATGACCTTGCTGGCCGAGTTGAAGCGGCATCGCCTGCTCAGCTACACGGCCGAGTTTTCGATTTCGGATGAAGACGCGCTGCTCGCAATCCGGCCAACCATCCTGGGCATCGTGTCCAACGACGCGCTGAGTGCAGCTCTGGAATCAGAAGGCGTGGTTGACCAAGAAACGTCCGTCGAGGAGAGCGACCAATGAAGCTCGACCGCTTGGTTCTTGTGAACTGGGGACAACTGCAGCCCGGCAACTACGAGCTGGGAAACATGACGCTGCTCACTGGCCCAACGGGTGCGGGCAAATCGACGATGCTCGATGGTCTTCAGACCATCATGACGGCAGCCTACCAAGGTATCGTGGCCTACAACCCTGGCCAAGAGGAAGTTCAGCAAAACCATCGCCGCGGCAAATCCAAACGCACCCTTGAATCCTTCGTGGTCGGCGCTGAGTACAGCCTCTTCTCTCGGCCGGCAGGTGCCCAAGGCTACCTCGCGGCGGTCTTTCGTCCAGGGCCCGAGGACGGCTCGGCCAAGATGTTCACTGCGCTCGTAGCAGCCTCGGCGCGCGTGGAAGGCTCAGGAGAGCGGCGAGACGCGAAGCTGGAGCGTCTCGTTCTGGTCATCGTCGAAGACGCTGCGCTGTCGGTCGAACAGTTCTTTGAGGACATGGACCAAGGTATCTGTGTGCCGGTCGAAGACATCGTCAAGCGACTGAGGGCTAAGTACCCGAAGGTCATCACCTACGACGACCACAAGCGCGACTACCTCAGCGGGCTTTATGGCAGGTTCCGCGGGCGCATGTCCATTCCCTGGGACGAGGCTCAGAACGCGGCTCGGGCATGGTCGCAGTCGATTGCCTACAAGCCCATCGGCTCGGTTCATGACCTGGTTCGGGACGACATCCTTGAGTTCGATGGAAAGCTGCTGCAGGAGAGCATCACCCGCATCAGTGACCTGATGCGCCAGGTGACGAGCTTGAAGGTTGAAGGCAAGCGCATTGAAGCGACCGTCACTCGACTTCGCGAGCTGAAGGAGGTCATCGGCAAGACGACGGCTACCTTCGAAGAGCAGGTCCAACATGACTTGCTCTTGGCGAAGATGCAGCTGGCAGCGGACGAAGAGCGCGTCGCTTTCGAGCGGAAGAAAATCAAGGATGACAGCGCGCTGGCCGACCAATACGAGCTCAAGGCCAAGACCGAAGCGCAGTTGAAGCGCAACGTTGATAGCAGCCGCATTAATATCGCAGCGAAGTTGAGCGGCATTCCGGCCCACACCGAGAAGAATATGCTTGACGAGCGCCTAGAGCGGGCGACGTCCGCCGCGCGCGCCAAGCTCGCTGAACTGCATGCAGGTCTCCTCGCTGCAGCACACATCAAGAACACCGGTGACTCTATCGTCAAACGGCCAGTGCCGGAACAGTTCCCGAAGCTGGGCGCGTCTGTAGACGTCGTGGCCAAGGCCCTTGCATCCACCAATGTGGACCGGCTGGCCGGGCTGCTCAATTCCGTGGCGGACGCAAACGGTGATGACGTCCTGTCAGTAGAGAAGCTGTTTCAGTTGGCCGCCGCATTTGACGGCATCGACGTCGGCCTGGGCCAGCTGCATAACTCGTTGGTCGGTACCGAGGACAGCGTGCTCATGGCGGTCGCTGCTGAATCGACATCCCTCGGCCAACGCGTGGAGGCCGCTAAGAAGGAGCGCGGCGAGCTGGCTGACCGCAAGCAACGTCTTGCGGCAGGTGCTGGCAACTACAACCGGGACACCGTCCTCGCGCTGGAGCGCATTCGAGAGAGGCTTCCCGACGCGGGTGTCCAGGTGTTGTGCGACCTCGTCGAGCCGGTGTCCGAAGCGTGGCAGGGCGCCATCGAGGGCTACATGGACGGCGCGCGCTTCAATTTCATCGTCAAGCCGGACTGGGAAGCCCGCACGATTGACTTCCTGCAGTCCTGGGGTTCGCGCTCGAAGGTCGTTCAAGGCAAGCGATGCTTGGAGCGTGCCGACCAGTCTCGTGTGCCGAGCACTTCCATCATCCACGAGTTGCGCACCGACCACCCTATCGCGCGGGCCTACCTCATCGAGCAGTTCGGGTCTGTCGTAAAGGTGGCAGACTCCGAGGAGCTGCGGCGGACCCCGCGCGGCCTCACCACGGACGGCAAGGGTAGTGGCGCGATGACGATGTTCATCTGCGAACGACGTGACTTTGTACTTGGTCGCAAGGCTCGTGAGCGGGCGCTGCAGACCACCACCGAGAAGCTGGAAACCGTTGACCGTGACATCCAGGCGCTAGAACAATCCCAAGGCACGTTAGATGGCTTCCGGAGAGTGCTCACATCGCTGAAGGAACCGCCCTTTGATGCGGCACCCTTGGCGCAGCATGCCGGCGACCTAGACGCCACACGTCTGACGCTGTCGCAGCTCGACTTGACCGAAGTCGAACAGTTGAGGGCGGAGCTGGCTCGACTGGAAGAACTCATCCGAGTACATGATTTGGAAATTGAGGCGGCCAAGAAGGCAGTCACGCTGGCCGAGCAGCGCATCATGGCTGCGGACGCCGTCATCAAGCGCATCAACGAGGGCCGGGACGCTCGCTTCCAAGAGCGCGAAAACCAGATTCGCCGCCTGAAGCACCTCTGCGAAGCGAACTCAGAGAAGACGTACACGGTGATGGCCCAAGAGGTGGACGACCTCATTGCGTCTCACACGTACGACTTCCCTGCCGTCCAAGCACGGCTTGGCCATCTGCGTACGCAACCCGAAAAGCTCTTGGGCGACGTGCGCGAGATGCTGGCGGAGTACAACGCTGCTGTTCGTGCGGACGAACGCTTTCAGGCCGCGCTGCCGCACCTTACGGATGCGCTATCCTTCGACCCCTACTACGGTCCCCTGGTCCTCCTCGGGCGCTCGGTCAGCACGCTTCACAACGAGCTGGAGAGTATCGGGCTGTACAACAACCGCGCGAAGATTGAGGAAGCGGAACGCTCTTTCCACGACGTCTTCACCAAGCAATTCTGCGTTGAAATCAAGAGCAAGGTCGACGATGGCGTGCGGATGCTGCGCCAGTTGAACGTCGAGCTCGAGAAGCTGAAGTTTGGCACCGACCGCTTCAACATCGACTGGTCAAAGTGGGAGCCCGAGTTCCAGGAGTATTACGGCTTCTTCTCAGCCGTTGCGGAACTGGCCGATTCGCCGGAAGCGGTGGACTTGTTTGGGGAGACGGAGCTTTCGCCTAAGCACGTCGAGGTCCGTGACCGCCTGGTCAAGCTACTCCTGGACCAAGACCAGGACAGGGCTGGGCGCGAGTTGCTGCGCATCGCTGACTACCGCAACTACCGACGCTACGAAATCTGGAATGATTCGGACAGCGGCGGCCGCATCGCCCTGTCGACGTGGGGGACGGGCTCTGGTGGTCAGTTGGAGACGCCGGCGTACATTGTGCGCGCCGCCGTTGTGACCAACCGCCTGCGCCTGTTCGAGAAGGGTGCCAGCTTGAAGTTGCTTGTTAGCGACGAGTCTTTCTCTCGCATGGACGAGCCGCGTGCACGTGCCGTCCTGCGGTATCTGCGAGATAGCATGGGCCTTCAGCTAGTCAGCGCCATGCCGACCAAGCACGCCGGCGCGCTGCGCCCTGAGTTCGACCGCGAGTTCAGCTTCAGTCGGATGAACGTGCCAGACAACGGTGAAATTGACTTCGTCTCCGAGTGCGATGAGCGCCTCTTCAAGAAGGACCGCATGCGCGAGGTCTGGGAAGCGCAGCGTCAAGAGGTTCGCGAACAAGCTAAGCTGCTCTTTGATGCGGCAGAGCCTGAAGAAGTCACGGGAGCTGCGAAGTGACAGAGCAGCCGCTTTGGCTTCAGTCTTCGCCTGTACAGCAGCTGCTGAACCTGCTCGTGGACCGAATGGACTCTGCCGAGCAAAGGGGAAGCGCTCGTACCCAGTCGGTCGCTCTCTGGGAGCGGACTTGGCCGGCTCTCTACAACGCGCAGCGGGAGTCGGAAAAGGAGGAGCTTTGGGGCCATGCCGTCGAGTTGGTGCGTTGGGGGTGGCTCACGGTCAAGCCAGCCGGCGCTATCCGCTCCCGCTCTGGCTATGCCGACTCGCCGCGAGTCACGGTTGCCAACGAGGTCGAGGTGAGAAGGACGGTTGGTCGCGCACAGCGCGTCAAGTCCCCAGCGGAGCGCTGGCGCGAGGCTGTCCGCGACGGGCTCCAGGGGGCCGCCGAGGTCAAGGCCGCTGTCTCGGAGTTCTGCATCGATATGCCGGACCACACTATGACAGAGGTTGTCGAACGGCTGAACGAGCTCCCCGCTCTAGCCGGCAAGCCCATGCTGCTCCGCGAAGTCTCCTCTCAGCTGTTCTGGGGCATGTCGAAGGTCCTGGACAAGCGGCAGGGCCTCGTCGCCGCAGTCTTAGGTGTCGATGAGTGCCCATTTCCGGAGTCTCCGATTCAGCTGCAGGTGTTCCTGCCGCCGGCGGGCTGCCGGGGCGTGCTGTTCATCGAGAACCTCATGAGCTTCGAGCGCGCCATTCGCTCGACGAGCTCGGCGTTCGACGGGCTGACGCTGGTCTACGCGTCAGGCTTCAAGGGAAGTGCTCAGCGGCTGCGCACGCGGGATGGTTGCTCGCTCTTCTACGCGGCGCGTGGCGGCATCAGTCAAAACCTTCGAGATGGCTTCGAGGCCTGGCTCTTTGACAAGGATGTCATTCCGGCCTTCTTCTGGGGGGACCTGGATTGGTCTGGCATGCGCATCCTGTCTGCTATGCGCACAAGTTTCCTCGGCCTCACGGCTTGGGAACCAGGCTACTCCCAGATGCTGGCCGCTCTCATAGAAGGCAAGGGGCATTCACCGGAAGCCGCCGACAAGCAAGGACAGAAGGCGCTAGGCACCTCCGGTTGTGCCTACGCGGACGCCCACCTGATACCCGCCCTGCAGTCCTACGGAAGGTTTGTTGACCAGGAGCAAATCAACCCATAGCGTCCCTCTATGCGGCGGCGACCTTGAAAGAACAATGAAAACCTAGGAACAACATGACCGAAACTGCCTTCTACGTCCTCGTTGCGCTGAGCATTGTTTCGCTGGTGCTGCTGTTGGCGCTGTTGCTGCGCAAACCAAAGTTTGAGACGCCAGCGGACCTCAATGCGAGGCTGGGACTGCTCGAACAGTCCTCCCAGAGCTTGGTGCAAGCAGTCTCTCGCAACGAGGGCGGCATGCAGCGCATCGAGCAGCAACTGCGCGGGTTCACAGAGGCAACCGCCGGTGCGATGGCCGCCTTCAAGACGGCAATGGATGAGCAGCTCGAGCGCACGGTGGCTGAGGCTCGGAACGGTCGCGCGGAGCTCAACCAAGGGTTCCAAGCATTCGAGACACGTTTAGGGCAGCAGATTGGAACGCTTTCGAGCAGCGTTGGGGAGCGCGTGACCGAACTGCAGAGAACGACGGCGGAAAGTCTCGAGGCGAGCCGGAAGGTCGTCGACGAGAAGTTGGGGCAGACGCTTGAAGAAGCGAGAAGGGGCCGCACCGAGCTGACCAACGCATTCAGTGCCTTTGAGGCAAAGCTCGAGCAACGGTTCGGGTCGTTTGACACATCGCTGGCGGCGCGATTCGAGGCGCTGCAAATCGCTCTTACCGGCCGGCTTGATGCTTCCAGCAAGGCGTTGATGGACTTACTCACCCAGGCACAGACCGACGCAGCGAATGCTCGGGCTGAGACGTCCCAAGCGCTGGCGAAGTTTCGCACTGAAATGACCGAGCACTTGGGTACTGTGGCGCAGGAGACCGGTAAGTCTCGTCAGGCTCTGTCCGAAAGTGCTGCGGCGTTCGAGACCCGCATCCAGGAGCGCTTCGAGGCCCTCACCGTGTCCACTCGGGGCACCCTTGACTCTCTCAAGGCAGACATCACCAATCAGCTTGGGGTGATGGCCACTGCCTTGAAGGACCAGCTGGAGGGCAATGGCAACCAGATTCGGAATCAATTCGCGACGTTGCAAGAGGCCGTTGCGCAGCAACTCGGCGTTATGGCACATGGAACGCAGACCAGTTCGGAGCAGCTTCGCACGGCATTGAATGAACGCCTGGCTGCCATCCAGCAAGACAACACGACCAAGCTTGAAGAAATGCGGCGGACCGTCGACGAGAAGCTCCACGCGACGCTTGAGCAGCGGCTGGGCGACTCCTTCAAGTTGGTCAGCGAGAGGCTTGAACAAGTTCATGCCGGCTTGGGTGAAATGAAGAATCTTGCCGGAAGCGTGGGAGACCTCAAGCGAGTCATGACTAATGTCCGTACTCGCGGCACGTGGGGCGAGGTGCAGTTGGGTGCCATCATGGAGAGCCTTCTAACGGCCGAGCAGTTCGACCGCAACGTCAAGACGGTTCCCGGGAGCAACGACCTCGTTGAGTTCGCCGTCAGGATGCCGGGAAAGGGCGATGACGCGCCGGTGTGGCTGCCCGTTGATTCGAAGTATCCGATAGAGCACTACCAACGGTTGCAGGATGCACACGACTCCCTGGACAAGGTCGTTATCCAGCAAGCGTCAGCGGCTTTCGAGTCGTCAATCCGAGCCGAAGCCAAGAAAATCTCGACCAAGTACGTCAGCCCTCCTCACACGACAGACTTCGCCATCCTCTTCTTGCCTACCGAGGGACTGTTCGCGGAGGTTGCTCGCATCCCGGGCCTAGTCGAGGCGCTTCAGAACGAGCACCGCATCGTAGTGGCCGGGCCGACGACGCTTGCGGCGATGCTGAACAGCTTGCGGCTGGGCTTCCGCACGCTGGCAATCGAGAAGCGCTCGTCTGAAGTGTGGGGGATTTTGGGTAGCGTTAAGACCGAGTTTCAGAAGTTCGGCGACATCGTTGATGCCACCAAGAAATCGATTGATGCCGCTGCCAAGAAATTTGATGAGGTGGGCCGGAGAACTAGGGCAGTTCAGCGGAAGCTGCGGGACGTTGAGGCGTTGCCAGTTGCAGCCCAGCCTGCGGCCTTGGCGACGGAAGAGTTGCTGGGACTGGACGAGGATGATGACGCTGCTATGGCACCTGCTGTGCAGGCTTAATCGCGCCTGGGAAAACGGCTAAAACGCCTTGTACAGCAGGCAGTTTTCTGAAGTAGTGGAGCCGTAGGGGAGGAACAAAGCACAATGGCAACTTTAGGTGGCGGCATTGGCTATCCGCAGTGGACAACAAAAGCAGAAAAGCGCGGCCTGGACCCATTGGGTATGCAAACGACCAGCGTCGCGCTGTACCAGCAGCTCGTACCTGGTATCAGCAATGTGACGCTGCGCATGCGGTACTACGGCCTGTACGCTTGGCTGGCGCGGCGCTACGCATCGGATGTGGGCGACACCTCAGTGGAGCGATGGTGTCTGTACTTGAGACGCGCGGAAGCCTTGTATGCGCTGGTCTCCGTTCATGCTGGCGGCGAACGAGGGGTGGCCGGCGTCGACTGGGCGACGCGCGCGCTGGCGGCCCCCGGAGCCGACATAACGTTCCATGCCGCTACGGACCGCGCCGACGGCGAGCCGCAATACCTGAAACAGAAGTTCGGTGCGTTTGGTGCAGCCTATGGAAGCCAACTGCTAGACATCGGCGTCCTTGAGACCGTGCCCGGCCACGACGTCCCTGTACCCACGCGCGCCATCGGCGACCCGTTGGCCGATGCCTTTCAAGCGGCCATCGGAGCCGCCGCCGATGCCTTTCTCGCGGCGGCCCAGGCCGGAGCCATCAGCAGGGCCGACCTCGCTCGGCTGGACGCGATGCTTCCGTCGCGCATCGTGGCTGATGGGCCCGAGCGAGACCTCTACGAGAGCTTGCTGCTCGCAGGCGCCCATGGTCAGAAGGCCCAAGCAGCGTCCCGAAGCCACACCCTGCGTCTGGTGCTGAGGATTGCGAGGGACCAGGGCAGTTCGGTCAGGACCGAGAAGCTACGCTGGTCTCTGTATGGCTCACAGTACAACGCCGTAACCGCCTTTGCAGCGCTCGGCGCCGAGGAGGATAGGCAGCGATTTGCCTGGGCCGTGTACCAGGCCAACGACCTGCTGCACCTGTGCTACGAGACCATCCTCAAGCTCGCCCTCGACATCCTCGGAGGCTCACCCACTGGCATGCCGTTCGAGAGCCTGGTCACCCAGACGGTCTCTCGGCTTATGTCGGCTCTCGATACGTACGCCGCCGACTCCTGGAATGGCCTCTGCGACTCGTTGACCCTTGCGGACGACCCGGTGTCGGACATGGACCCGATGAGCGAGATGTCGCTGCAACAAGCGGTGTTGCGCAGCGCGAGACTGGAGGCGGTGACCAGCGAGGACTCGGCACGCTCTGCCATCGTGCTGCTTGCCGTTCTGCACAAGCGCTTCAGCGGGCTGCTCGAGCGCATCGCCCGCGACCTGCCAGTGCTGGCGAACGGGGACTTCCTACGCTCGCTCGTGACGGAGCTGCGTTTCCTGGACGAGCACTCGGCAGAACCGTTGCACGCGCTGCTTGCCCGCATCGTCCGGCAGCGAGTGCTCGACCGTCACTTGTGGGTCGCTATCCAGAAGTTCCGGGGGGCGGGCGACTATACCTTCTTGCTCGAATCTGACGACGGGCGCGTGCGCCTGCGCCGGAAGGACGGCCCGGTGCTCACGAATCCCCGACTGTCCTCGGCGGTAGCGTTCCTGGAGGACATCCACTTGCTGAGCGCCAACGGCACCACGCCGGCAGGTCTGCGCCTCCTCGATGCCGCATGAAGCTCTTCAACTACTTCGCCGTCGGCGGCTTCCACACCAGCATCGTCTCGACCTTTGGCGTCGACTTCGATGCCTATGAGGCCATCGCGCTACCACGTCTTCGCGACGCAGGCTGCAACAACAATATCGTGGTGGCCGATACCCGGATGCTCGCGCAGGCTCTGGCAGACGACACGCGCCGCCCAAAGTTTGCGGGGCGCCGCTACTCGGTTGTCGGTGCGCACTGTGCCGGTGTCTTTCACCCGAAGCTGACGCTGCAACTGGGCAAGGCGTCGGGGCGGCTGCTCGTGAGCTCGGCGAACATGACCATAGCCGGACTGGCCGGCAATCTCGAAGTCGCCGGAGAGGTCACGGTGGCTGAAGATGCCATGCAGGCCGCGCCGCTGTTGCGAGCCGCTGTGGACTATCTCCTGAAATTCCTGGACCCCGGCTCGGTCGCTCGACGCCAGGTCGAATGGGCCCTAAAGAGGACGCACTGGCTGCCGGCAACGGCCTCTACTGAGGCGGTTGTCGAGTTGCAGGAAGGGATGCGATTGGCCTTCCTCCCGAGTGACGATGCCAAGGGCATCGGGCAGCGCTTTGTCGAGTTCATCGGCGACCGTGCCGTAAAGCGTCTTGTGGTGGCGAGCCCGTACTGGGACCACGACCTGCGCACGCTGCTCAGTCTTCAAGGGCGCTTCGCCGGCGTCAACGCTGCGGTGCTGATACAGCCGCAGGCGGCCTTGTATCCCGTGCACGCCCATCCGAGCTCGGGCGCATTTGCGCTCTTTGACGTCAGCAACGCGCCGGGTGCGGCGAGCAGATTTGCTCACGCGAAGTTCGTCATCGCGGAGGCGGCGGACCGCGATTGCGTCTTGTTTGGCAGCGCGAACTGCACCGAAGCGGCGCTCGGCACACCGGGTCAGGCGGGTATAAACGAGGAAGCCTGCCTGGTACGCGAGCTGCCCGCGGGCGAAGCGGTTCGAATGCTCGGCCTAGACGAGGTTCTCTCATCCGATGCGGGTCTTGACGCCGCCGAGGTGCCCAGCTTTAGCCCGGCCGATGACATACCTCTGTCCAACCTCGAGGGCAAACTGGCCGGACGGTTCGAGCTGTCGGGCAATCTGCTGCGCTGGTGGCCACCGGCAAGCCTAGCGACCGAAGGGGTCACCCTCCAGCTCCTGGACCAGCTCGCAGAGCCGGTTGCCGGCACGTTGACGCCCGTGGGAAGCCGGAGAAATCCGGCGACCTATCGTTTCGACGGCACCGTCGCACCGCACTTCGCACAGGTTCGCTCAGGCGCGTTCGAGTCGTCGCTGGCAGTGGTGGTGGTCGAGCAGGCGATTCATCAAACCCAACGTCGCGCGTGGGGACGCGGCGTCGAGAACGCGCTGGACCTGCTCGACGACGAGGCGTCCGAGGGGCTGTGGCTTCTGGAGGTGATTCAGCGGCTCACCGAAGCCGAGCGTGAGATGCGCGGGCCTCGCGGCGTAACCGAACAGCCGCCCCAGCGGAAAGCTGTCGCCGACCAGGCGCCGGACTCTCGCGTGCTGCCCTATGAGGAATTCGTCGCGGGTCGACGGGTCGAGGTTAGCTCTGCTGCGCTGTCGAGCAGCCATCTCGCCTCGACCCATCACGAATCGGTAAGGAGCTTTCTCAATGCCCTCATCGGCAAGCGCGCGGCTCTGGACCTAGCCGAGGCGCCGGACGAAGAGGACCAGGCGCCAAATCTGGGCTTGGGCGATGAGACCTCCGACGGCGCTGCCGCCATGGAGTCCGGCGACCTGCCGCCGACCTCCGCGGGGGCATCTGCAGCAACCCCGACGGCCGAGTCGAAGCGACAACTGGAGCGTCGCCAGCGCTACGTTCAAGACACGCAGCGCAGCATCGTTTACGGGGTCGAGGCCTTCCTCAAGGGCTTGCGCGAGCAGGCTCAGGGGCAGTTGCTGAGCGTGGTCGACCTGCTTCGGCTTCGGGTGCTCCTGGTGGTGGTGGTGGGTGCTGGCAGCAAGAAGACGGACCTGCGTCCCAAGGACGTAGACGCCCAAGTTCATCGTCGCCAGGTCCTTCCCTCCGGCGGGGAGGCAAGCTGGCGACGCCTCGTCGGGCGGCTGCTCTACGACTTCTTCCGTGACCATGTGGGAACCCGTGCGCCGCTTATCAAGAGCCTGCGCCTGGAGTCCGACGATAGCCAGGGCTTTCCCGAGGACGTGCTCGAGTGTTGGGCCACCTGCTTCTGGGCGCTGTGTGCCATGCGCGTGGCCGTAAACGACGCCGGCGCTGCGTTTACCGTATCCAACTCGGAGGCCGGCCTCGCCGCGGACCTGTATCGGTTCACCGGCCTACTCCCGCAGCAGGCACTTGGTGCAGTCGTGCGCGAGGTATTCGCTGGCATGAACCGCCGCTACGCTGAACGCCTTGGCGTAAGCGCCGAACGCGTCGAATTGGAACACCGGGACCTTGTGCATAGTGCCTGAACCTAGGCACCTCTTTGCACTCTTGTGGCGCCCTCAAGCGTTCTCCGCTCCACCCCCGCGATTGAGGCAATAGTCAATGCAGTTCGTCGTTTACCGCCTTTTTGAAGTGTTGGAGGTGCCGGTTAGCTGCCTGTCGCCTTCGGCAGTTCCTCGCCGGGTGTGCGGTTAGTTCGACGCTACGGTTAATGGCTGCAAACGGTTCATCGCCGCCGTAGGCTTCCAGTCGTTAACGTCTCTTGATGGCCTTGTTGCGGTCGGTCCTATTGTCGACGACCCCAGCTGGGGTAGTGAACATGTCCACATTCGCTCGAGGTTTCATCGTAGGTGAGAAGTTTCAAAGTCGATGAAACTTCATGATACTGGCGAGCCGGCGCCGAATTTTCGCTTCTTGGAGGGGCAAGGCCGCTGGCGCGGTACTTTCGCCAAGAGCCTTATCACTGCTCGAGTATTCTGCCACTCGAAGTACATGCCGCCGGAGACGGATGCCACTACAAAGGCTCCAAAAGCCAATTCGGCTGTGGAGAGTTTGGCATCGCCACGTTCAACGAAGAGCAGCCATAAGCCAAGGTTCGGCTAGAGGACCACGCTGAATTGCTGCTGGTCGAGAGAAATGGTCGCAATGATGGACTCAAACTCCACCATCAAATCCGGATGGTGCTTTGCGACGTATTGACGAGCTGATTCGTTTTCTAGGAGCTTGGAGAGATACCCTTTCGCGAGCACCAGATTTAACACGTCTTGCCCGAAGTTCTGTTCAACGAGCTTGTACTGTCCCTGCAGATTGCTCATCTCCCGCTCCATTTTTGCCATCTGCTCAGGGCTAACGCCGGTCAGTTTGCGTGGCTTCTTGCCATCTACTAGCAGCGCGGCGGGTGTCGCCACCAACAATGCTTCAGCGTAGGCGACGGACGCATTGTTCGCGGCTACCATTAGCTCCACACATTCCACCTGTCGCGTGGGCTTCATTTTTCGAATAGCGCGAACAAGTTCCGCCGAGAACTGCCGGTCTCCGAGGAGTTCGACTGCTTCCGGGCAAACGCCGTCGAGGAGCGACATCTTTTTGATAATTTGGGATACATCGACGGAAAGCGCTTTGGCCAATCGCTCAGGGGACACGCCCCTGTCAATCACGCGCCGAATCATGTAGTGCTCCTGGATTGTCGAGAGGCGATTGACCCGATTGTTGTACGTGTACCCTTCGTCGTCGGTCGCGACGAGACAGGAAACATACTCATGCCCCAGGTCTTGGATGGCGAGCAAGCGTAGATGCCCATCCAGCAAAACGTGTTGACCGGAAGACGGGTCCGCGGCCGTTACAGATAGTGGCTCAATGAGACCGACCTCCCCAATGGAAGTCCTGATTTGCTTGTATTTCCGCGATTCGACCACGGTCGCCGGTGTTCTGCGCGAAGGCAAAATGCTGCAGACGGGCACTGTCAACGGCTCGGGGATAAATCCAAGTGTGACGCCAGTCATGCAACACTCCCGTTTTGCCAGACCCGTTCGGCCAGGTATTTCGGAAGGCTGGAAAGTCCTTCTGCGCGTAGGAGATTGATGAAGTTCTCGTCGGCAAACAGCTGCCTCAATGCACCGACGACAAACAACAGCCGCTGTTGAGTGAATTCAGCTTTCCTGACCATGGATTTCTGGCGCTCTACCTCATGCTCATAAGTTCGTACGAGACTCGATGTCGTGACGGCGGCACGTTTGCTCGTCATGTGACGCGCGGTGCTTCGACCGAGTACCTTTCTGCGTTCGATGACTCGACGAGCGTTCATCAGCTGTTTGCCGCGCAATTTTCCGGACTCGTAGGCATCCTGGAGCGCTGCCTGAACTTCAGCGTCATCGTCGCCGGCACCGACAATGGTCAGGGCCGCATTCAGAGGAACAAGCCCTTTCTCCACAGCAACGACAAGTCGTTCTTCGCCCTGATGCAGCAGTGTCAGGATGCCGTGAACGTAAGTCGACGTGAGGCCGGTTTTTTCGGCGATGACCTTCGGCGCATAGCCTTGCTCTTGCAGTCGCCGAATGCCGGCTAGCCGCTCGATGGGGCGGCATTGTCTGCGAGCGATGTTCTCAGTCAGACTCATGACAAACGCGTCCTCGTCGCTGACGCTGACAACGAGTGCAGGAATAGTCGTTTCGCCGAGCGAGCGGAATGCCTTTAGTCGTCCTTCGCCGCATACGAGCAGGTATTTCTCTACGCCGCCGGCCGTGGCTCTTGGCGTGACCACGATGGGCTTTTTGAGACCAATGACCTTGATGTTGTCGACGATTTCCTTGAAGACCCGACCATTCCGTTCGCGTGGATTGATAACTTCAATCTGAGAGACGGGGACCATTCGGATTTCGTCAGGCTGCTGCCGCGGGCTCACGCTACTCTCCTCAGACGGGCACGCTCAGCCATGCCATAGAGGTAGTCCAGCGTGTCGAAACGATAGCTTTCAAACTCAATGGGATTCTGGTCGGCCAGATGAATGCGGGGTTGGCAAAAATCCAAATGCGGCAACAAGTAGTAGTCCAGCGTCGACTCATTCGTCTGGTCGAGCCGTACTGCCACGGTGATGTCTGGCAGAAGGCTGGCGTCGAAACGCACCTTCCAATGATTGCGGCCATTGTCATGGGCCTGGCAGCGCGCGAGCACGATGCAGGCCGTGAACTCGTTGTTCACCATCAGTAGGTCGGTGGCTGGGTCACGCACGACTATGCCGCCCAAATCTGCGATTCTCGTCTCCGTTTGCGAAACGATTTGCGGATGTAGTTGCCGCAGGAAGCGGTTGGTTTCGATATAACGATAGTCTCGACCAGGCGTGAAGCCGACTGTCTGGTAGGCGCGTATCAGGCTGCCAAAACGGTACGCGTAGACGGTCGAAGATGGCATGCCGTCGGTTTCATCAATCACGACGCCCGACAAAAATCCGCGGCTTCGGTAAAGGTTGCGCAGTCGTTCAATCAGCTCCTCATTTGAATAGCGCCGCGCTCTCGCTCTCATGATGCCCTGGGCTGTGTAGAACGTTTCACTTGGCACAATCGACTGAAATGCACCCTCCTTGCGAATCCACATGTCAGGCGTGTTGGTCACTCGCGTCTTCTTCAGTTTGAACGACACACGGTTATAGACGTTGTTGCCGATGTACTTCTCGTTTGTCAGCACTTCGCGTACCGTGGCTCGTGTCCACTCCCGGTCGAGGTCTGTCCTTACTCGCATGCCGTTCAGACGCGCCGCAATTTCGTATTCATCGAGTGCCTCGTTGATGAACCAGTCGTACATTAAATTGACGGTTCTCACCTCGTTGTCTGGCCCAGGCATGAGAATTACCCGGTCCGTCTGTAGGCTTTTATGTTCGCCGCGGCGCAGTTCTGCCTTCATGAGCCCATGGTCATCGACCAACACGCGCCGAAGGCCATAGCCCGCCGGGCCTCCTTGCCGAAAGCCCATTTCAATCAAGCGGCACTGTCCAGCGAAAACCTTCGCCGATAGTTCGCGGCTGTACTCCCCGGCCATGGCTCGCTTGACCCCTTTGACGATAGTCGAGACAGGGGACCCGTCGTTCTCGAACTGCTCGGCGCAGTACGCTACTTGGATGCCAGCACGACGGCAGATGTACTCGTAATACGCGCTTTCGTCGGCATCCTGGAATCGCCCCCATCGACTCACGTCGTAGACGAGGATTACGCAGAAGTCAGCTGTACCATTGGCCACGTCAGAAATGAGATTTTGAAGCGCTTGCCGGCCGTCGATTCGAAGACCGCTTTTACCCTCATCGGCGTAGGTGCGGACGATTTCGAAGCCGCGGCGCGCCGCGTAGTCTCGAATCCGGTCGCGCTGGTTCTCGGTCGAGTATTGCTGGTGTTCGGTCGACATGCGGACATACTCCGCTGCACGTCCGGCAGACGAATTGGCTACGACTGGTGCATCAGCGTTATTGAATGACATGCTCCACCCCGCAACTCAGATACGGACACGCGGCAGGCATCGGGCGCAATGGAACGTCAAATTCGAGCGTCGCGGTTTCACATCAGGTGGTCGCGTTCGAAAACGAACGGTGACAAGGTAAAGGTAGCAGGCCCGACACCAATCCGTATCAAGTCATCTCTTTGCAATCACGTTGGTGTTGCTGTAGGCGCAGATAGAACGGCTATGTGGACGGTCCACGCGTTCATTTTTGCAACGCCGACATCGTCCGCGTGAGACAGTACGTAGAAGCCTGAGCCCAGCGGCCGGGGGAGTCTGATGACATCCATCTTTGCAATGGGCTTGTGACTTCGCCGGGCGTTGCGTAGCCGCTGCAGACTGCGGTTGTGCTCGCGATACGCCGGATGCGAAGCGCGATATTCGCGCCAGTAACTGGCGTGGCCGGCGCGCCATCTCGCCTGCGCTCTGGCCTGGTTGTCCCGATAGTCTGCGTCGATACGAAGCCGGCTTTTTTGCCAGTCGCGTCGACGGGCGCGTTGGCAGGCTTTCGAGGAGCAATATCGCTGACGGGGAACATGTGCCAGCGGCACGAACGCGGCGCCACAGGCGGAACAAAGGCGGGTGGAGTTCATGGGGGCTCCTCCAGGTCGGGTTAGAACGAGCACGCGGCTGCTGGACCCGCCAACGAAATCACTGGCCTGAGCGGGCAGAGAGGGACGCAAGTGCTCACCAAGCAGATTCCCACCAACCGTGAAAATTGCTAGAATTCGCCTAGTTCAAGCGTAGTTTTTCGAAATTCGTCCGGAAGCGCGACCGCTGTCCGCTGATGGGGTGAGGCAAATCGGCCTCTCGTTTGGCGCTGGATTTGAAACAGCGTCGGGCGAAATTTCTCGGTTTTTGCGGCCCGCTTTCTCGCTTTATGGGTTCGCCCCTCCTGCAAGTCCTTTGCCAGCAAGGCACTCTTTCTCACCTTTTGTATCCGTCTACATTTTTGTGCGGGGAAACAGAATTCGTGAGATTACACACTAGGTTGTAAGACTGAAATAACGAAGTTGCTGAGATTATCTGGACTCGAATTGTGGTGGCATTTGCACTGCCGGGTTCGAGCCTAGATAACGGCACGTCGACCGTCGCGAGACACGCGTAGAGGGCCTTGAATTTCAAGGCCCTTTTTTTGTTTGAGACATAGGCGTTAACCTGAACACATCCCCTGTCTAGTATTTGCGATCCGTCGCAGCTTGCCTCGGCGTACTTAGTACTGCTTAGATGCCAGCAGGTTTGCAGCCCAACTGACCTGCCCCCTTCAATCGGGCCAATGGGCTTCTAGCAAAGTCCCTTTAAACCAGCTCCTGGAAAGCGGCAGGAGCATCCGCGGTTGCCCGATGTTTCGCCGCAAACTCTGACGGCGCAAGGTAGTTCAGTGCGCTGTGCGGCCTTTGCTCGTTGTAGTCCTGACGCCATGCCGCGATGACAGCCCGAGCGTGCGTGAGCGTCGTGAACCAGTGCTCGTTGAGGCATTCGTCGCGGAACTTGCCGTTGAACGATTCGATGTACGCATTCTGCGTTGGCTTGCCCGCCCGAATCAACTTCAGTGTGACGTCGTTCGCATACGCCCACTGGTCAAGCGCGCGGCTCGTAAATTCGGGGCCCTGGTCTGTTCGCACCGCCTTGGGATAGCCACGGAAGCGAGCTGCACGGTCTAATGCCCGAGCGACATACAAACCTGAGATGCCATGGTCGACGACGATGTCGACAGCCTCTTTCGTGAAATCGTCGACGACGGTCAGGCACTTCACGCGCCGGCCGTTGGAAAGCGCATCCATCACGAAATCGATTGACCACACCTCGTTGGGTGCGCCCGGCAATGCCAGTTGCTCGCGCTCAATCATGACGACGGCGCCGCACAGCTAACCCTGCCTCACGGTACAGGCGATAGATGCGCTTGTGATTGGCGTGCGTGCCTTCCCGTTCCACCAGGGCGTGCAGCCGGCGATAGCCGAATCGACGACGTTCGTGCGCCAACTCCACCAGACGCGCCGCTAGCACTTCATTCTCGGGGTCCGGCTTCGCGTCGTAATGCAGCGCGCTGCGAGAAAGCCCGACAAGCCGGCAGGCGCGGCGCTCGGAGATGTTGACCTTCTCCCGAATCGCCGACACCGCTTCGCGTTTGGCTTGCGGGCTCAGGGCTTTCCCTTTACGACGACCTTCAACGCTTCCATATCGAGCATTGCTTCGGCCAGCAGCTTCTTCAGCCGGGCATTCTCCACCTCGAGGTCCTTGAGCCGGCAGGCTTCCGAGACTTCCATGCCGCCGAACTTTACGCGCCACGTGTAGAACGACGCGTCACTGAACCCATGCTTCCAGCATAGTTCCTTGACCGGCATGCCAGCTTCAGCTTCCTTCAGAAATCCGATGATTTGCTGTTCCGTAAAGCGCTTCTTCATGTTCGTCTTCTTCTCCGAAAACGAACTTTACTAGACTCCGGCTGGCCCTGTTTGTAGGGGGCAGGTCACGGCAGCCGTAGCGCATCGGTGTCCAGTGTGAACCCGAAAAGTCGTCAATTCATTCCGCCTTGCGACTGTCCACCAATCTTCCGATAAAGATACGCCAATGATCTCCGCACCGAAAAATTCAAGTGGCCACAGGTCCGTATTCAAAAAGCCGGATCCGAACAAAAGCGATTCCCTCATTGCTTGCACCAACACGGCCAACCTGTATTTCAACAACGGCGAACCGTCGGTAAAAGATCGACTACAGCGGACCGATTCACGCAAGTTGAATCCAGGATTCTATTCCTTGAGTATCGGGCCCAACGCCGATTCGCCACGGGTGGCGAAAATGTTGATCGACAATATTCAGAACTTCCTTGGAAGTAACACGGATTGCAAATCAATAAAAGTCAAATTTCACAGTTTTAATAATGATTCGTTGTCGCGAGTAAGGGATATTGAGCGGGCTGTTGTTGATGGGTTTCCAGGAATAGAGATCCGTTACGAAAGAAAGTTGATTGACAATGGATCGATGAAAATGAAGAGATTCTCAAACAACATGATCCGCCATGTCGGAGAGTTGAATAATAAAAGAAATCTTATGTACGAGGCGGAGTTTTACAGCTCGTTCAGCGATGGAAAGAATACCGGTACCGCAGATAGATTTTTAGTGGAAAAAGAGGCTTTGCTGGACAAATATCGTGCAGATATAGGTAGGGCGGTGGTTGGAATTAAATTTGATATCGTCGCGCAGAGAAAGGAGTACGCCTACCAGGGCGATGATTGTTGTCGCGCGTTGGAGAAGCTTGTTGCCTGCGATCCTCTTCTACTGGATTGCACGATATTCGTATATTTGTGTATCGCTTTGTCCATGAGGGATGAGCTTGGCAACTTGGGTTTCAATGCGCTTGTATCTAAGGAGCGTGGCGGAAAGTTGTCGTTGAATGCGATAGGGATGCGAGGGTTATTGGCGGATTTTGGTTTTAAAATCGAGGGGCGGCCCGAAGGCGAGTTGACCAAGGGGAATATGGTTTTTATTCGAAGCGTTAACGCGGCTGCATTTCATCCTGCGTCCGTAATGAATTCTCATAATTTGATTTGCATTGGCAGGGACGCGAGCGAAGATCGTCAACCCTTGCTCCTCGGGTTCGGCAAGGAGCCGCCATTGTCTTTGCGTCAGTGGCAGGAAAGGATGAGTTCCATTGCTCAAGAGAATTTAACATATGCGGATTTGCAATTGCTGCAATATCTATCAAATCAAAATACCGTTCCGGTCGGATCTTCTATTAGCTATAGAGCGGCATGGGAGGAGATCGTAAAATTAAACGGCAAGGAATTGATTCGAAGCGAGATGGCTTCGCTTGGCGAAAGCAATATGCGGACTAGATACAGAACGTCGAACGTGAAAACGCCGAAACATTTCATTAGTCAGGAGTTACGCGTCAACGCATTTGAAATTGCGTGAAGGCGAAGCTGAGTGTTCAGCCAGCAAGATGGCGGGCGACGAGGTTCAGGGACGGATCCCGCCCTCGCCCTGCACCGGTCCGACGACGGTGTCCTCAACGGTTTACCGCCCCCCTTCTTGACTGACATCATGCTTAGGTGGAAAAGCGTTTGCCACACCGGCGATAGGCGCGCATTCTTTAAAAAATGTCCTTCAGGGTGATCCGAATGAACAGGATACGTTGGGCGTTGGTGGCGGGAATGGCGATCGTGGTGGCCATCTGGCTGGCAGCGCACAGGCAGATCTTCTTTCTGAGCGAAGTTTTTGCGATGCGTCACGAATGGATCCTCTTGACGGGTCTGTTCGCATTCGCCGCCATGGCGGTTGCGGTGATGTTGTCGGTACGTCCGGTATCGATCGAGCCACCGATGGGTGGACTGGACAAGATGTACCGCCTGCATAAGTGGCTGGGCGTGGCCGCCCTGTCGGCTGCCGTCGTGCACTGGTTGTGGATCAAGGCGCCGAAATGGGCCGTGGGTTGGGGCTGGCTGGTGCGTCCTCCCCGGGGCGCGCGTCCGCAATTGGAAGGCGTGGAGGCCTTTTTTCGCCAGCAGCGCGGCCTGGCCGAGACGATGGGCGAATGGGCCTTCTACGCGTTGATCGTTCTCGTTCTCATTGCACTCATTCGACGCATCCCTTACGGCTACTTCCGATACACGCACCGGCTGATGGCCGTCATTGCCCTCGTGTTTTGCTGGCATGCCGTCGTGCTGACCGAGTTTCGCGATTGGTCCAATCCGGTTGGCTGGTTGACGGCCCTGCTCGTGGCCGGCTGTGTCGTGGGATCGATCGTGGGTCTGTTGGGCCACATCGGACGCCGCCGGCAGGTATCGGCGCGAATTACCGAACTCGAACGCTTCGAGCACAATCGCGTGCTCAAGGTCGTGTTGCATCTGCAAAAGCCACGGCCCGGCCATCAACCCGGCCAGTTCGCCTTTGTGACCTTTGACCCCCGGGAGGGAGCGCATCCCTTCACCATCTCGTCCGCCTGGACCGGTGACGACACGCTGACCTTTCTGATCAAGGGCGTGGGCGACTACACGCGCCGGTTGCCGGACACCCTGCAGGTCGGCGGCCACGCCAGGGTCGAGGGGCCTTATGGGACCTTCCAATTCACGGGGCCTCAGCAGCGGCAGATCTGGATCGGCGCCGGCATTGGCATTACCCCCTTCATCGCGCGCCTGAAGGCGTTGGCCGTCGAGCACGACAAACGCAAGATCGACCTGTTCTACGTGACCCAACTGCCCGATCCGGTGTTCGTGGAAAGATTGCGGAAACACGCGGAAATGGCCGACGTCACCTTGCACCTTCACATCAAGGGACGAGACCCGCGCCTGACGGGAGAGGTCGTTCGGGAAGTGCTGCCGGACTGGCAGTCCGCCAGTATTTGGTTTTGCGGCCCTGCCGCCATGGGCGAATCGCTTCAGGCCAACATGCAGAAGTGGGGCCTGGATCCGGCAGCCTTCCACCGGGAACTGTTCGACATGCGCTGAACCACCGGGCGACGTGTCGTATGCCGTCGCCGCCGGTCCCAGCCATCGGTGAATGTCATGCCCGCTCGCCCGCGCACGTTTTCAGCGCCGCGACGAACAACGATGCGAGCGGTGAGAGCGGACAGTCCTTGCGCCATGCCACCCCCATCGGGGCCGGCAATCTCGGCGAGCGCAACGACAGGATCGAGATCTCGCCCTTGTCGCGCAACGCATACGCGAGACGACTCGGCAACACCGTCATCGCATCGCACGACTGCAACATACCCAATGCGAGCGGGATGGAAAACGCCTCCACGATCACCGCCGGCCCCTGCACGCCATCCGCGAGGAACTGCGACTGAATGGCGTGGCTGATCGGCGATTCTTTCGGTGGCAACATCCAGGGGTATTTCGCCACCTCGCGCCACGTCAACGCCGGCACGTTTTCCAACGGATGACCGCTGCGGCAAATCACGAGCAATTCCTCTTCGAACAATGGCTCGAGATTGACCGCCGAGCGGAAATACTCCGGCACGAGACGCCCCACCACCAGGTCGAAACTTCCGTCGTGAAGACCGGCCGCCAATCCGAACGAGCCGCTCTCGCGTACGGTAATGACACATCTGGGCGCCGACCGCGTGATCAGGGCGATGGCCTGCGGCAGCAATTGCGGCATGGCGACGAAGAGCGCACCCACGGCAAGGCTCTGCCGATGCTCGTTCATCAGATCGCGAAGCTCATCCTCGGCGGACCGAAGATTTCCGAGGATCAACCGCGCGTGGCGTGCCAGCGTACGCCCGAACGTCGTCGGCACCACGCCGGCCGCCGTGCGCTCGTAAAGCTTTACGCCGAGTAGTTCTTCAAGCCCGGCGAGCGTCTTCGAGAGCGCCGCGCGGGTAAGGTTCAGATGATCGGCGGCCTTCGCCAGGCTATGCGTCTCGTCGAGCACGGCCACAACCTGAAGGTATTTGAGCTTGAGGCGCGACGGCGGCGCCTGACCGGTGCTGACATTCATTTTCAATCTCCGACGGTACATCGACCGCAAGTCAGTTTCGTTCCCACTCAACGCCGCAAAGGCGGCCCGCTTGCCGCTCCGACATCCTCTCACCGGTCTCGCGTGCGCGTGCTCATCACGTCAACCCGCGGTTGATGGCCCGTTCCAAAAATTCACCGGCCGAGGGTTGTGCCGAACCTAGAATCATTTCCCAGAGCCGACGTGCGCCAGCGGACGGATCCCGGATCCCCGAGCGCGGGTCTGCGCGCCCCCGCAGGGGCATGCGGGCCGCAATGCCTTCAATATGTTTAAACATCAATTATATATATTTAAAACATAACGCAATCCTGCCCCCTGAACACAACTCGGGGATGCGACCGATGCGTAGCAGGCCATGCCTACCGGCGAATGCCTTGCGAAAGCTGTCTTTGTGATGCATCCAAAACAATTCAGGGGAGATAACGTGAATCTTCATGGCATTGGCACGCGCTCGCTGGTCGCCGCGGGCTTCCTGAGTGGCGCATTCGCCACGACGGCGTCGGCACAGAGCAATCTTGAAATCAGCGGCCTGCTTGGCGCGGGCGTCGGCTATACGAGCAATGTCGACGGCGGTGCTGCCGTCACGGCAAATCCGGGTGTGTTGCGCCCGAACGCAGTGATCATTCGCGGCGGAGAAGACCTCGGCGATGGCCATCGCGCCGTCTTTTACCTCGGCACGCTGTTCAGCATCCTCAATGGCAACGTGTTCGGCGGCCCGGCGGCGCTGTTCTCGCGTGAGTCGTATGTCGGGCTGGCGAATCGCTTCGGCACGCTGAGCGTTGGCAACCAGCGCGACTTCATGTTCGACAGCCTCACGCTGAACCGCTATCCGGGCAGCTTCTTCGAAGGCGCGTATGCCGCGCACCAGGGACCGTTCCCGAGGTTCGGCGTCTCGTACTCTGCGCAAGGCTCGTTCGATTTCGATCGCGTCAACGGTGAGGCGATCGCGAATACGGTCAAGTTCAAGAGCGCCGATTTCTCGGGCCTGACGTTTGGCGCCATGTACGGTTTCGGCGGCGTGGCGGGCAGCTTCGGGCGGTCGAGCGCCACGAGCTTCGGCGTCAATTACGAGCGCGGCAACGCGGGCATCGGCGCCGCGTACACGATGGTCAAGGCGCCGCAAACGAACAACGGTAACGACGGTATCCGCAACATCGGACTCGGCCTTCGCTACGGCTTCGACAAGCTCACGATCTCCGGCCTCGCCACCGTTTCGCGCAACACGGCCACCGGCGCACAGATCGACGTGTTCGACGTCAGCGCCGGCTACGACTTCACGGCGGCGTGGTATGCGTCGGTGACATACAGCTACATGCACGGCAACGCGCAACTCGACAACCATCGCGCCAACCAGGTGACGTCGCTGATCGGCTATCGCTTCTCCAGGCGCACGACCGTGTATGTCGATGCCGCGTATCAGATCGCCTACGGCGAGGGCGCCAAAGCCCAGGTGAACGCGTCGACGGGGCCATCGGGCAACGACCGTCAGTTCATCGGCACGCTGAGCATCCAACACACTTTCTGAGGCAACCGTGCCCAAGGAGGCAGCACATGAAAGACGAAATACAGCAAGGACGGCGCGATCTGCTAAAGCTTTGCGGCGCGCTCGCCGGCAGTACCGTCGCGCCCGCACTGCTGGCGCCCGTTGCGGGGATCGCCAGCGCGGCGGACCCCCGCAAGGCGACGTCGAACGAGGAATACATTCTGCGCGGGGGGTATGTGTTGACGATGGACTCGTCGCTCGGCGAACTCCCATCCGGCGATGTGCATGTGAAGGCAGGAAGGATCGTCGCCGTTGCCCCACGCATCGACATGCGGGACGTGCGCATCGTCGACGCGAGCCGCAAGATCGTGATGCCGGGCTTCGTCGACACCCATCAGCATCTGTGGACGAGCGTGCTGCGGGGTTCGCTGCGCGGCGACGATCCGAAGTTCGGCTATTTCCCGAGCAAGGCGCGCGCCGGCGCGGTCATGACACCGGACGACTTCTATCACTCGGTGCGCTTTGGTGTGGCGCAGAACCTCGCGTCGGGCATCACGACGGTGCACGACTTCTGCCATAACGTGCCATCTCCCGCACACGCGGATGCGGACATGCAGGCGCTCGAGGATCTCGGCGTACGCGCGCGCTTCTCATACGGCAGGTTCGGCGAGCCGTCGACCCGACCGATGGACTGGCAGGACGTCGAGCGCGTGCGTCGGACCATCGTGCCCAAGCGCTCGCGCCTGACGCTGGGGGTGGTCGTCGCGCCGACCACGGACAACAACGGCACGATGCGCCAGAGCGTTTTCGACGATCTGAGCGTGTCGATGGCGCACATCCAGGCCATGAATCTGCCGTACACGCTGCACTACGGCAATCTGACGCATGGCATCGTCGATGTCATGGCAAGGCATGGATGGCTCGGTGCCGATCTTCTGCTCGTGCATCCGCAGGGCTTCACGGCAGCCGAGCGCGAAACACTCGTCGCATCGAACGTCAATATCAGCATCGCACCGGTCATCGAGCTGCAATACTCGACCGTACGAAGTGGCTACACACAGTTCGCGGAAATGGAGGCGCTTCACGCGCGCATGGGGATCTCGATCGACTCGTCGGCGGCGTCGGCCAACGCGAACTTCTTCAATGAAATGCGGGCGTTGCTGTGGGCGCACAAGGCGCGAGGCACGCAGGTGCCGCTCACCCCGCGCCGGCTGGTCGAACTCGCGACCATCGACGGTGCGAGAGCGCTCAATCTCGCCGACCGCACGGGGTCGCTCACGCCGGGCAAGCAGGCCGACATCGTCCTCGTTCGCATGGACGATCTCGATATCGCGCCCGTGGTCGATCCGTTCAACTCGCTGGTGTACTCGGCGCAGCCCGACAACGTGGACACGGTGATCGTGGACGGTCGTGTGCTGCGCCGGGACGGCAAGTTCGTGTCGATCGACACCGATGAGATCATTCGCGACGCCACGCGTTCGGCGCAACGTCTGAGGAAAGCGGCGGGACTGGCGTGAGCGGTGGTTCCTCCACGGCCGGGCGCGGCGATCCTACTCCACCCCGAAATGACCGCGCTCGTTGATTTCCCGGATCAGCGCCCTGAGCGCACCGACGATGCGTTCGGTCAGCCCTTGTGGCGGCCGGTGCTGCGCCCACACCAGCCCCACATCCATCGACGGCACGCCGATACTGAGATCTCTTCGAAGAATGCGTCCCCCGTCGATGGACCAGGGCCGGTAGACGAGATCGGAAAGAATCGACACGCCATACCCCTGCGCCACGAGGCTTCGGATCGACTCGATCGAACGCGTTCGAAAATGCGCCGCCGGGTCTACGTTGGCTGCACGCCAGTACCGCTCCACCGTCTGCACGTGCTCGTCCATGTCGAGCAGGATGAAGCGGTGCTCACGCACGTCGTCCAGCGTGACGGACGGCAGATCGAGCAGCGGATGGCCCGGACTCGCCCAAAGTCGGCGCGTCGAACGCAGCAACGTTTGCGACACGAGGCCATGGGCGACGACGTTCGAGACGAGCAATAGCGCGAGGTCCACGTCACCACCGAGCACGGCGTCTTCCAGTTCGTGACGCACGCCTTCGATCAGCGTCAATTCGACATTCGGAAATCGCTTGGACAGCATGCTCGCCACCGACGGCAGCAAATACGCGGAGATGGTTTCCGTCACCGCCAGTCGCAGCGTCCCGCCGGCATCGTCCGGCAAGGTGCGCGCCTCGTGAAGCGCATCGTCGGTGGCATTGAGAATGCGATAGGCGTGACGCAGGAAACGCTCGCCGGCATCGGTAAGCCGAAGGCCCTTCGCATGCCGTACGAACAGTGGCGTTCCTACGATGACCTCCAGATTTTTCAGCGCGATCGTCAGTGACGACTGCGATGCACTGCAGCGCTCCGCCGCGCGCATCACCTGCCCGGTTTCGGCCACGGCGACGAAATACTCCACCTGACGAATTGTCGGTTTCATTGAAAATATCAATATTGCAAACTATATTTTTTATATTAGTAATAAAACCATGCCCTGTATAGCCTGATCGCATCGACATTCAATGAGATGCATGGGACATGGTTCAGGAGGTCAAGTCCGGGTTTTGCACACTGTGCAGATCACGTTGCGGCACGCTCAATCGCGTGGAAAACGATGCGCTGATCGCTGTGGAGCCCGATCCCTCGCACCCGAACGGCGCCGCCATGTGCCGCAAGGGGAAAGCCGCCCCCGAGCTTGTGCATCATCCCGATCGACTCACCACGCCCTTGCGCCGCACCGCGCCGAAGGGCGCCGCGGATCCGGGGTGGCAGCGCATCTCGTGGGACGAAGCGCTGACCGAAATCGCACATCGGCTGGGCGATATCCGACGCGAAAGCGGCGCTCATGCCGTTGCCTTCGGCGTCACGACCCCGAGCGGCACGCCGCTGTCGGACAGCATCGACTGGATCGAACGTTTCGTTCGCGTCTTCGGCAGTCCCAACACGGTCTACGCAACGGAAATCTGCAACTGGCACAAGGACTTCGCGCACGCGTTCACCTTCGGGTGCGGCATGCCCACCGCCGACTACGCGCACGCCGACGTCATCATGCTCTGGGGGCACAATCCGACCAGCACGTGGCTGAGCCAGGCGAATGCGATCGCACGAGGCCGCGCGCGCGGCGCGCGCCTGCTCGTCGTCGATCCGCGCAAGACACCGTTGGCTGCCGACGCCGACGCATGGTTGCCGGTGCGCCCAGGCGCGGACGCCGCGCTGGCGCTCGGACTGGCTCGTCGGCTGATCGACCAGAATCGCTACGACGCGAAATTCCTGCGTCGCTGGACGAACGGCCCGCTGCTGGTGCGGGGCGACAATGGTCACTTCCTGCGCGCTCGCGATATCGCGCACGGCGATGAGCCCAGCGATGACTTCGTGATCTGGCGCGCGGACATGGGCGCACCGCATGCCTACGACACCGCGCAGTCCATGAGTGCCGCCGATGCCGACGGCGCCGCGCTCAGGGGGGCGTTCCGCGTCACGCTCAGGGACGGCACGTGTCTGGAGTGTCGGCCCGCCTTCGATCACCTTTGTGAAGCGCTCGCGCCCTATGACGCCGACGCCGTCCAGTCGCTTTGTGGCGTATCGCCGGAGCAACTGGACGCCGCCGCGGGATTGTTCTCGGGCACACAACGTGTGGCGTACCACGCCTGGTCGGGCGTTGCGCAACATGCGAATGCCACCCAGATCGAGCGCGCGATCGCCGTGCTGTACTCCCTGACCGGCAGCTTCGATCGGCGCGGCGGCAACCGGGTGATGACGCGCCAGCCGGTGAATCCCGTTGCGGAGCATGATCTGTTGAGTCCGGCGCAGCAAGCCATGGCGCTCGGTATCGACGAGCGGCCGCTGGGTCCTCCCGCGCGTGGATGGGTCACGGCACGCGACACGTATCGCGCCATTCTCGATGGCGTACCGTATCGCGTCCGGGCCATGTTCTGTTTCGGAACCAATGTGCTCGCCTCGCAAGCCGATTACGAGATGGCCCGGCGAGCGCTCGAATCATTGGAGTTCCACGTGCATTGCGATCTGTTCGAGACGCCGTCGGCCCGCTATGCCGACATCGTCTTGCCGGTCAACACGCCGTGGGAACGTGAAGGCCTGCGAGCGGGGTTCGAGATCGACGATCGGGCGGACGCGCTTATACAGCTTCGTCAGCGCATGGTGGCCCCGCGCGGCGAATCGCGCAGCGACAACGACATCGTGTTCGATCTGGCGGTTCGCCTGGGTATGGGCGACGCGTTCTTCGGCGGTAACCTGGAGGCGGGCTGGAATTATCAGTTGGCGCCAACGGGACTCGACGTGCAAACGCTGCGCGCGCACCCCGAGGGCATGGCCCGTCCCCAGCCGCAGTTCGAGCGTAAGTACGCCAAGATCGAATCGGGCCGGGTGAAGGGGTTCGCCACCGAAACGCGCCGGGTGGAGCTCTACTCGGAGCAACTGCTACGGCACGGCTACTCGCCGGTTCCCGTGCATGTGAAATCGATTCCGGCGTCAGAAGACGAAGCCCGCCGCTTCCCGCTGCTGCTTGGCTCGGCCAAAAACGGCTATTACTGCCACAGTCAGCATCGGGGTCTGGCAAGCCTTCGTGCTCGTGCGCCGGATCCCGTCGTCCACGTCAGTTCTTCCCTCGCAGATCGCAGGCAGATCGCGCAGGGCGACTGGGTGCGCGTCACCACACCGGCCGGTGTGGCCCGCTTCCGGGCCGCGCTCGATGAAGGGCTGGCTGACGATGTGCTGCTTGCCGAGTATGGCTGGTGGCAGGCATGCGACAGCGTCGGGCGTCCGGGATTCGCGATGGCCGGGGAGCTCGGCAGCAACTTCAACGCGCTCATCACCACCCGTGAGATCGACCCGATCAGCGGGTCGTCGCCGCTGCGCTCGTTCCGCTGCGACGTCGAGCGCGACCCGGCCAGCGATCCGGCGCGGCGTCCCTGGACCGGCATGGCGCCGTTCCGCATCGTGCAGACGTCGCCCGCGGCTCAGGGCGTGCGCGCCATCGCGTTCGAGCCGCTCGACGGGCTTGGGCTGCCCGACTACCTGCCCGCGCAGCACATCACCGTACGAGTGAAGATTCCGGGGCACGCCGAGCCGCTCACGCGCGCTTACTCGCTGACCGGACCCGACGTCGAGCGAGGGCGCCGCAGCTACCGGATTGCGGTGCGTCACCAGCAGGGCCGGACGGCAGACGGCCGATCTTCGGAGGGCATCGTCTCGAGCTGGCTCAACACCGGTGCGCGCGTGGGCGACGTCGTGGAGATCGGCGCGCCGTCCGGCCGCTTCGTGATCCCCGTGCGGACGCGGCAGCCTCTCGTCTTTTTCGCCGGCGGCATCGGCATTACGCCGTTCCTGTGCCATCTCGAATCGCTCGCCGAGCGCATGGACGATGCGGGACACGAGCCCCCGGAGGTTTGGCTGCACTACGCCAATCGCTGCGGCGACACGCACGCATTTCGTGATCGACTGGCCGATCTGGCGCGACGTGTGCCGAGTGTCCATATCCTCAATTACTACGACGCCCCCGGCACGGACGATCGTGCTGGCATCGACTATGTATCGACCGAACGCGTCTCGGCCGCCGTGGTCTCCGACGCGCTGATCGCCCGTCGTGCGCGCTTCTACCTGTGCGGCCCGGAGCCGATGATGGCGTCCGTCATGGCAGGGCTGGCCGCCCGAGGCGTCCCCGCGCACGACATGTTCAAGGAAGCGTTCCGCTCGCCGGGCGCTCCGCGCGTCGACGCGAACGCGGCATGGCCCGTCAGATTTTCCCGCTCGAACAAGGAAGGCCTATGGACACCGGCACACGGCAGCCTGCTGTCGTTTGCCGAATCGCTTGGCCTGTCGCCGCCCAGCGGTTGCCGCGTCGGTCAGTGCGAGAGCTGCGCGGTGAGGGTGCTGGCCGGTGAGATCGACCACCTGGCCGATGTCGCGTTGGACGAGCCCGGCATGTGCCTGAGTTGTCAGGCCATACCGCGCAGCGCCGTCGTCATCGACGCCTGAAGATTCATTGCCACGAAAGAACGGAGTCATCCCCATGAAACACATCGACGCCGCCGCCACGCGCGCCGCCCTTCCCTTCGGTCCGCTGCTCGACGCGCTGCGCACCATGTTCGTAGAGGGCTGCGAAGTCCCGCTGCGCCATACGCACGTCATTTCCGGCGGCGCTACCGGCGGCGCTACCGGGGGCACTGCCGAAGCGGCTACGACAGTGCTGATCATGCCCGCGTGGCAGCCGGGCGGGTATCTGGGCATCAAGACCGTCAACATCGCGCCGGGTAATGGTCGGCGCGGCATCCCGGGGCTGCACTCGACCTATTTGCTGTACGACGCGACGACCGGCGCACCGCTCGCGCAGATGGACGGAGACGAGATCACCTCGCGCCGTACGGCGGCAGCCTCCGCGTTGGGTGCGTCGTATCTGTCCAGGGACAATGCATCGCACCTCGCGCTGCTCGGCGCAGGACGCGTCGGATCGCTCGTGCCGGCCGCGCATCGCGCGGTGCGACCGATCACGCACGTGACCGTATGGGATCGAGATGCCGACGCCGCGGCACGCCTGGTCGCGCGGCTTCAAACCGACGGACTGAATGCGCGTGCCTGCACGAGCGCCAAAGCCGCCGTGGAAGGCGCGGATATCGTGACTTGCGCGACGCTGGCCACGGAGCCGGTGGTGCAGGCGGCCTGGTTGGCGCCGGGTGCCCACCTCGACCTGATCGGAAGTTTCACGCCGCAGATGCGCGAAGCGGACGACGCCTGCTTCGCCGGGGCGACGCTGTTCGTCGATACCGACGAGGCGCTCGCGAAGTCGGGTGAGCTGCTCGGGCCGATGTCCCGTGGCGTGTTCTCGGCGGCCGACGTGCGCGGCACGCTGGCCGACCTCTGCCGCGGCGGACGGGTCCGGCGCGGCAGCGACGACGAGCGCACGGTGTTCAAGGCGGTGGGCACGGCGCTCGAGGACCTCGCGGCGGCCACGCTCGTGTGGCGCGCGAGCCAAGCCGCCTGAACGCCTCGACGACGACGCCTCCACGCATGGAACATCAGGCTCACAGACCAGTGGTAGTACGCAATACCCATACAGAGGAACGCACGACATGAAATCGGGAAACTCACTATCGAACACGCTACCGTCGCCGGAGGAAGGCGGCTTTCTCGAGCGACTGGCGGCATCGGTCACACGTTGGTCGGAACGCTGGTTTCCCGACGCGTATCTGTTTGCCGCGCTGGCCGTTATCGTATGTGCCGCCGGCGCGCTCGCGATCGGCGTACCCGCGGCGAAGGTCGGGGTGGCCTTCGGAGACGGCTTCTGGAGCCTGATTCCGTTCACGATGCAAATGGCGATCGTGGCCATTTCCGGTTATGTCGTGGCGGTTTCTCCACCGGCCGCGATGCTGATCCGCAGGATGGCCGCCTTGCCCCGCAGCGGTCGCAGCGCGGTGGCGTACGTGGCCTTCGTGAGCATCGCGCTCTCACTGTTCAACTGGGCAATCAGCCTGGTGTTCAGCGGCCTGCTGGTGCGCGCCATTGCGCGTCGGGACGACATTCGCATGGATTACCGGGCGGGGGGCGCGGCCGCCTACCTCGGCATGGGGGCGACCTGGGCACTGGGGCTCAGCTCCTCCGCGGCGCAGTTGCAGGCCAACCCGGCCAGCCTGCCCAAGGCGCTGGTCGAAATCACGGGCGTGATTCCGTTCTCGGAGACTATCTTCCTGCCGCAGTCGATGGCGATCGCGGCCGTGTTGACGGTCGTCTCGGTCATCCTCGCTTACTATTCGGCACCGCGCGATGCCCGCGCCAAAGTCGCCGCTGATCTGGGGGTGTCGCTGGACGACACGACCAAGACGTATGTGCGGCCACAGCGTCCGGGCGAATGGCTCGAATACAGTCCGCTCGTCACGGTCCTGATCGTTGCGCTGGGGCTGGTGTGGATCGGTAACGAGTTCACGACGAAGGACCCGCTCATCGCGATTTCGAACCTGAACACCTATAACTTCGTCTTCCTGATGCTGGGCATGCTGTTGAACTGGCGCCCGCGCCGCTTCCTCGACGCCATCGCCAGGTCGGTGCCGTCCGTGGCGGGGGTACTCATTCAGTTCCCGCTGTATGGCGGCATTGCCTATCTGCTCACGAAAGCACCCGGCATCGACGGGCAGACCCTGTCTCACCATCTGTCGAGTTTCTTCGTGGCCGTCTCGTCGCAGGCGTCGTTCCCCGGCGTGATGGGCGTGTACTCGGCGGTGCTGGGCTTCTTCGTGCCCTCGGGCGGCGGCAAGTGGATCATCGAGGCGCCCTACGTGATGCAGGCCGCGAACGATCTGCACGTGCACCTTGGCTGGGCCGTAACGGTGTACAACGCCGCCGAAGCGCTGCCGAATCTCATCAACCCGTTCTGGATGTTGCCGCTGCTTGGCGTGCTGGGTCTGCGCGCGCGTGACGTGGTCGGCTACACGTTCACGCAACTGCTGGTGCACTTCCCGGTGGTCATCGTCATGCTCTGGTGGCTCGCCCGAACGCTCGAGTATCGCCCGCCGGTCATGCCGTGAGCGTCCGGACGTCCGGACGTGGCTCCGAGAGCGGGAATCGGCGGGTGCCGTGTGATTTCTCCGCCGGCAAGGCAAGTGCCACCCTCGCGGGCGTCCTCCGGTGCGTCCGCAGGTTGGTTGGAGTATCTGTAGTGTTACCATATGCGCCCGTTGGCGATGACAACGCTAACTCATTGATTTTTCTGCGTACGTGGCCGTGTTGAATCGGCGCTGCGGGAGCTTCGAAGCGATGTTGAAGCCAGCCGGCAGTACTGACGCGGGACGGAAACTGGAGAAGGCCTTGAAGTGAATTCAAGGCCTTTTCTTTTACCCAACGCACTTTTTTGATTGAAGGGAACACCATCTTGGCATCATCGGAACACGATCAGCACCGCGACGGCGGCAAGGCGGGCGCGCCTGCGCCGGGGGAATTGCGCCGTACGTTGTCGGCGCGCCACCTGACGATGATCGCGGTGGGCGGGTCCATCGGGACCGGCCTGTTCGTGGCCTCCGGCGCCACCATTGCACAGGCCGGGCCCGGCGGCGCCTTGCTCGGCTACGTCCTGATCGGTCTCATGGTCTATTTCCTGATGACCAGCCTCGGCGAACTGGCTGCGGCCATGCCGGTCTCGGGCTCGTTCTCGACCTATGGCGCACGCTACGTCGAGGAGGGATTCGGCTTCGCGCTGGGCTGGAACTACTGGTACAACTGGGCCGTCACCGTGGCGGTCGACCTGGTGGCGGCGCAACTGGTCATGGCGTACTGGTTTCCGCACGTGCCGGGCGTCTATTGGAGCGCGCTGTTCCTCGCCATCACCTTCGGGCTCAACGCCCTTTCGGCCCGCGGCTTCGGCGAAGCGGAATTCTGGTTCGCGCTGGTCAAGGTGATCGCCGTGCTGGCCTTCGTGGCGATGGGCGTGATGATGCTGCTCGGCATCATCCGTGGCGGTGAAGCCGGCGGAGCGGTCAACTGGACGGTGGGCAACGCACCCTTCGCGGGAGGCTTCGCCGCATTGATCGGTGTGGCGATGGTCGTGGGCTTCTCATTCCAGGGAACCGAACTCATTGGCATTGCCGCGGGCGAATCCCAGGACCCCGCGCGCAATCTGCCGCGCGCCGTGCGTCAGGTGTTCTGGCGCATCCTGCTGTTCTACGTGGCGGCCATTCTGGTCATCGGCCTGCTCATCCCGTACACCGACCCGCATCTGCTGCGCAACGACGTGACCGATATCAGCGTGAGCCCGTTTGCGCTGATCTTCGAGCGCGCCGGGCTGCTGGGCGCGGCGTCGATCATGAACGCCGTGGTGCTCACATCGGTGCTCTCGGCAGGCAACTCGGGCATGTACGCGGCCACCCGCATGCTCTACAGCCTCGCGCGCGATGGGAAGGCGCCGCGCGTGTTCGCCCATGTCTCGCGCAACGGCGTGCCCCTCTGGGCGCTGTTCGCCACCGCCGCCGTGGCCGCGCTGTGCTTCTTTACCTTCGTGTTCAGCCCCAACGCGGTCTACATCTGGCTGCTCAACACGTCTGGCATGACCGGCTTCATCGCATGGCTGGGTATCGCCATCAGCCACTACCGGTTCCGTCGCGGTTATCTGAAACGGGGCGGCGATCTGGCCAACCTGCCCTACGTGTCGCCGTTCTTCCCTTTCGGACCGATCTTCGCATTCGTGCTGTGCCTCACCATCACGCTGGGACAGAACTACGAGGCGTTCCTGCAAGACCGGATCGACTGGGGCGGCGTGGTTGCCACTTACATCGGCATTCCGCTGTTTCTCCTGATCTGGGCGGGTTACCGACTGGCGCGCCGCACGCGCTTCGTGAAGTACGCGGACATGAAATTTCCGGACGCGCGTCCGCGCCCGCGACAAACGCCCCCGATTTCCGACGCGGCGCCCGAGATGTCCTGAGCACGGGGTCGGCTACGCCGAGGCCCTTCTGAAAAAGCCCCACGAGTCCTTCGGCGCGTGGGGCTTTCAATTGCGGGCAGCGCTCGTCGGCGCCGGGACTAGTGACTGATCATCCAGGGCCTGCCGCCGGGGCGCTTGAGGCCCCCGGACGCGTCCTTTCCCGCGCCTGCGAGCGTCACCTTTGCGCCCGAGCAACAACTGCACCCCGGCCGGTGGTGACGCGCCGGGCCATCGCGCGACTGGCGCGGCGCATTGGCCGCCCGCTCGTTCGTCGCGTGCGCGGCGCGGCTGGCACTGCCCATCAACGCCAGCGACGGTGCCGTCACCACGCGCGTTCCCTCGTTACCGCAGTCCGGGCAATGGCATGCGGCGTCGCGATCGGCAATGCGTCGCATCACCACGAACGGGCCACAGTCCGCGCATTCGAAATCGTAAATCGGCATGTTGTCGTCCTCCGTCTGTCGCGATGCATCACGACTTCACGAGATCGGGGGAGCACGGCATGTCCACCCCACCCACCCCGCTCTTCACGTGCTGGATCGGCCCATCGGCATTCGGACGAATGTCGAAGTCGAAGATCTGCGTGGGCAGCCACAACGTGGCGCACGCATTCGGAATATCGACGACCCCGCTGATATGACCCTGCACCGGTGCGCATCCGAGCAGCGAGTACGCCTGCGCGCCTGAGTAGCCGAACTTCTTCAGGTACTCGATCGCATTCAGACACGCCTGGCGGTAAGCCACCGTCACGTCGAGATAGTGCTGCCCGCCCTGCTCGTCGACGGAGATGCCTTCGAAGATCAGGTAGTCGTTGTAGGCGGGCGTGATCGGACTCGGCTGGAACACCGGATTGCGAATGCCGTACTTCGCCATCCCGTCCTTGATGACATTCACGCGCATGTGCACCCAGCCGGCCATTTCGATCGCGCCGCAGAACGTGATCTCGCCGTCGCCCTGGCTGAAGTGAAGGTCGCCCACCGACAATCCGGCGCCATCCACATACACGGGAAAGAACACCTTCGAACCCCGCGACAGATCCTTGATGTCGCAATTGCCGCCATGCTCGCGCGGCGGCACGGTGCGCGCGCCGGCGGCTGCGGCCTTGTCCCGGGCCGCTCCCGTGAGCTTGCCCATGTGCGCGGTCGCGGCAAAGGGGGGATTCGCCAGCGGCGGCACGCGCTGCGGGGCGGTCGCGATCAGTCCGGTCTCGCGAGCGTTCCAGGTTTCGAGCAGCTTGGGGTCCGGCAGGCAGCCGATCAAGCCCGGATGAATCAGGCCGGCAAAGCTCACGCCCGGAATGTGACGCGAACTCGTGTACAGCCCGTGGAAATCCCAGATCGACTTCTGCGCGTGCGGGAAATGATCGGTGAGAAATCCGCCACCGTTCGTCTTGGAGAAAAAACCGTTGAAGCCCCACTGACTGTCCGGCTTGGCTCCGATGTCCAGCAGATCCACCACCAGCAGATCGCCGGGCTCCGCCCCCTTCACGCCCACCGGCCCCGACAGGAAGTGCACGATCGACAGGTCGATGTCGCGCACGTCGTCCGCGCTGTCGTCGTTCTTGATGAAGCCGCCCGTCCAGTCGTAGGTCTCGAGGATGAAGTCGTCGCCGGGCTTGACCCAGCACGCCATCGGAATGTCCGGGTGCCACCGATTGTGCACCTGTTCGTTTTCGTATGCGGACTGGTTCAGGTCGACCTTGATGAGGGTTTCAGCCATGCGCTCGCTCCTGGTTTCAAATGCCGGCGGAAGACGCCGACGATCTAATGGGCGCCATCCGGCGCCGGTTTTGCACGCAGAGGTAATCGAGGACGTACGACATCTAAGGCAAATTACTTTGCACTACACCGGATCACAGCATAAACCGTCGCATGTGCCAGACATTATTTCTTTTACTATCGTCTCGCGATCCTAATTGATGTTCGGATGCCATGTCGTGCGCAGCGCCCGGCCGGATGACACATTCAGAATTGGCGAAATCGGATAGCGAATTCGCAAGATGAGGTGCGATAAGCATGGCAGCGTGAGCCGTTCGCTGCCAAGGAGATCGCGATATGCCGCCGTTGCCCATCCCGGATATCAGTCTGGTACCACCGTCCGACATGGAAGAGTCGTGCCGCTCGAGCGCGACGCCCGACATCGGATGGCCGCTCGATGGCGTGGCCAACGTGCCGGAACCGGCGTGGTCGCTTCCCTTCCCTCCGGTGTCGGTGGATACCGATACGGCATTTCAGTTTCAGACGGATTTTCTGGGGTTCGCACACGACATCCCGGAGGACTTCGTGGCGCATTGGGCGCAGGCGGTTCGCCATGGCGGCGGTACCCCCGGTTGGCAGGCGTTCGTCAGGTACTGGATGGCACGAATGCCCGGTGACGATAAGCGCTACGCGCTTTTTCAACATTTGATTCGTAACTTCGACCGGCTCGAGATCCATCTGCGGCTTGCGGCGCTGGAGTGCGTGCTCACTGACGGTCCCGATGGACGCGCCGCAGTGTTGCGCCATTGGCGGCGGCTTGGACTCGGAAGATTCGCGCGAGCGCACTGGCCGACAGTGCGTCGTCTGTTGCGCGACGCCGCGATGGCGCGGTGAATCTGGCGCCGCCGATTCAGACGCGGGCGGGTCGATGTCCCGCAAAGCGCGCTGGGCATCGGCCCGGCAGGGTACGGAAAATGAAAGTCGAGCGAGTGTAACGCAAAGGGCGTTATCGATCCGGTGACAGGATGGTTCTTCCTTCCACCGTATGGAGATCGACCATGAATCCTGCGCAGAACACCGGCTTTTCAGCCATTCCCTTTGCGGTCCCGGACGTGCGTGGCGCCGAAGGTCCAGTGCCGGGTGCCGGCGCGTTTCATGAATTCGTCGACGACATGGCAGGCGTTGGCCACGCTCCCGTCGGCATTGCGGGTTCACCAGGTTTCACGGAGTCTGAACTTATCGAAATCGCTTTCGGGAATTTGTGCCGGGCACTCAAGGAAGAATTCCATTACGCAATAAAGATTTGCAAGGACTTGCGCTGGCTGCGCGAGCTCCTTTGTGCGAGGGGCGAGCCCCCTGAAGCTGCGGCTTTGCGCCTGTTCGATGAGCTCAAGAGACTGCACGAGACGGACGTCCTTCACGCATTCAATATTCTGCTTCGGCTCCCGTCGTACGATTACGTGCCACTCGATTTGCATGCGGTCAAGGCGAAAACCTATGAGTGGAGCTGGATCAGTCAATTCCCGAATTACCTGTGGGTTTCCATGCGCGAAGCCGTGAGCAGTGCCATTGAAGGATCCGCCTCGAACGTCATCGCGCAGGCGATGCGTCATCCAGGCGATCACCCAGGGGCGTGACGACGCCAAAAAACGAAAAAGGCAGAAGACCTTTCGATCTTCTGCCTTTTTTAACCTTGGTGCCGACGGCGAGACTCGAACTCGCACAGCTTGCGCCACTACCCCCTCAAGATAGCGTGTCTACCAATTTCACCACGTCGGCTTTGTCCTGCAAGGGAGCGCGATTGTAACGGGAAAATCGACTTTTGTGAATGCCTCGCTCACGAAATCCCCTGCCGCCCGCGCCGGTTCCCTTCAGGCGGCGAGCCGCTTCGTGCCGCCGACGACGGACAACGACGGCGCATGTGCGCCGCCCGGGCCGCGCGACTCGAACGACTGACTGTCGCGCAGGCGGAAGCGCGCCACGGTCTCGGCCAGCATGCGAGCCTGCTCGCTGAGCATGGCCGACGCTGCTGCCGACTCTTCCACCAGCGCCGCATTCTGCTGCGTGGCCTGATCCATTTCCGAGACTGACCGGTCGATCTGGCTGATGCCGGTGCTCTGCTCGGTCATCGCCCCGTGGATCTCGCTCACCAGACGCTGCACGCGGGCAATGCCGTCGACGATTTCATGCATCGTCGTGCCCGCCGCCTGTACCCGCTCGGTGCCGCTTTTCACGTTTTGCACCGATGTCTCGATGAGCGCCTTGATCTCCTGTGCGGCCGCCGCGCTGCGCTGCGCCAGCGTGCGCACCTCGCCGGCCACCACGGCGAAGCCGCGCCCCTGCTCGCCCGCGCGGGCGGCTTCGACCGCCGCGTTGAGCGCGAGAATGTTGGTCTGGAAGGCGATGCCGTCAATGACGCCAATGATTTCCGTGATGCGCTCCGACGATTGCGTAATCGCGGCCATGGTGCCCACGGCGTCGGTCACCACCTGACCGCCGCGGGCGGCGGCGGCGCTCGCGTCGTTGGCCAGACGCGTGGCGTGTTCGGCCGTGTCGGCGGTTTGTTTCACGCTGGAGGTGAGTTCCGTGAGCGCGGACGACGTCTCCTGCAGCGAACCGGCAGAGGCCTCGGTGCGCTGCGACAGGTCGCGGTTGCCCATTTCGATCTCGCTGGTGGCCGAGGTCATCGACGACACGCCGGAGCGCACGTCGAGCATGACCGAACTGATCTTGTCCACGAAGGCGTTGAACGACTTCGAGATCTGCGCCACTTCGTCGTGGCCGATCACGTCAAGACGCTGCGTCATGTCGCCGTCGCCCGAACCGATGGTATCCATCGCGTCGCGTACGATCGACAGGCGCTTGAAGGCGCGCGACGTGAAGATCGTGGCGATGACCAGCGCGAGCAAGGTCAGCACCACCAGCGTGACGACCGTGGCGGTGAGCACGCGCGTCAGGCCGGCGGTTGCTTCCGCGCGGTCGAGTGCGACCACGAGGTACCAGTCGGTGCCGGGAATGCGCTTCGCCCGGAGCAGCTTCGGTGCGCCGGCGAGCGTCATTTCCACCGGCGCCGCCCCATTCGCGGCCATACCCGGCAGCGATTCGGCGGTCAGTTGCGGTGCGACTTCGGTGGAGGGCTTGAGCGAGAACTTGTTGTCCGGGTGGGCGATCACCTGCCCGTCGCTGGCCACCACGAGCGCAAGGCTCGACGGTGTGGGATGTACCGCCTTGATGATGTCCTGCACGCCGGTCAGGGCGACCGCCCCGCTCACCGCGCCGGCGGTCTGGCCGTCGCGCACGATCGGCGCGGTGAAAGCCACGTACGGAATGCCCGTCGACGAATCGCCATAGGGCTTGGTGACGGTAAGTTTGCCAGCCGAAACGGCACTCTTGTACCAGGGGCGAGCGGTCGGGTCGTAGTCTGCCGGCGTGGGCGCGGTGGAGAAGAACGTCTTGTCCGACCAGCCGACGCTGGTGATCGGGAAGTCGTTGGTCTTGCCCATGAGCTTGACGAGGCCCGCGGGATCGCCCTTTTCCACGACCTGCGACGTGGCGACGACAGCCTGCGCCTTGTCGGCCGACCAGCGATCGATGGCACTGGCGTTGCCGTCGGCCACGGCCGAGAGCGTATCGTCGATGCTCGACATCATGCTCCCGCGCACGATCACGTACGTCGTGACGCCTGAGAGAATCAGCGCGCCCACCACCGTCAGGCAGGCAATGAGCAGAATCCGGGTTCGCAGGGAAGTGACTTTCATGGGCGATCTTCGATAGGCTCGCATGCGAGCCGTGGGGTCGGGGGGGGCAACCGCTCGGCGCGGGACTTGCGGTGCCCTCGCGTGGAGACAGTGCTGCGCTACTCCCTCGCTTACGGCCGCGCGGGGCGGGAACTTTAGTGAGCGAAAGTCAATGCGCCCGCGTTGCGTTTCAACCGTCGATGCCGAGGCATACACCGGGCGCCCCTCGGATTCGTCTCAATGCTTGTCGTCGACGAAGGGCGACCCGGTATCGCGCTTGCCGTTGCGAAGCGCCAGGCGGGCCTCGTTCGCGAGGGCTTCGTAGCGCTTGCGAAAGCGCGCGAGCTCCTTCTCGTCAAGCTCCTCGAGGTCGAGCAAGGCGTTATGCGCCCCTTCCATGGCCCGGATCAGCTCATCGAGCTTGATGTGCATGGCCGCCGTGTCGCGGTTCTGGGTGTTCTGGAATGTCACAAGCGACGGCCGCCATCGATGAGCGGTTGTCGTCGCTTGCGGTCGCCGAATACGGCCAGCGGATCACCCCGCGAATATCCCAAGCGTTCTCGACGGGTGGCCCGATGCCAAAATCCGGTGTCAACAACTGAAAGTGTGCCGCGTTTTCGGTGCCAATCTGAAATACCAACCTACCTGAGGAGTCGAGTCATGGGCATTGTTTCAGAGATGGAAGTGCGCGGCATCCCGCCTGCTCCGGCGTTCATCGAGCCGCATGCGCCGGCGCAGGGTGGCGTCGCCTGCGATCTGTCGCGCGTGACACACTCGGCCACCGCACGTTTTGATGGCGACGCCGCACCGCTGCGTACACGCAAGGGCGCCTCGGTTGCCGGTGCCGCAAGCAACGATTCCGTGGAAGTCGCATACACGGAATTGCGCAAGGACTGGCATGCGGCGGCGAATAGCGAAAGCCGATGGTCATCCATGCGGGCGGTTCGGGTCCCCGCCTCGTTCAACAGCTTGAGCGAGATCGAGAAACGTCGGTGTGTGCAGTGGATCGTTGACGAGGCCGTCGGACTCAACCGGAACAATTTCTGGAAGGCGCTGATGTTGACGCGCGCCCTGGGGCCGTATTACCGAGGGACGATCAGCCGCCGGGACTATAACGACTTCAGCCGCATGGGGTCCTCGACCGGCGCAGACGGCACCTATATTCGCGGCCAGATGACGAGCTATGGGATGGTCAGGGATTACTACGCCGCCGCAATGCCGGCCACGGCTTCGGTCACGGAGGATCAGGAGGATAGCGCTGCGGTAGCGTCGGTACGCTCGGGCACTGCGGCCGAAGGCGCCTCATTTCCTGCCGGCGTGCTGGTTCGAAGCCGCCTTTGACCCGGCAGCCAAGGTGACGCGTGCCGTTGCCGCCGGGGACCGCCGCGAGGTGAACCTGATGGTTTCGGCTCGCTGCGACCCGACATGACGGGATGGCGCTCGACGTAAATCTGTCGGCCCCCGGCTGGCCGATCAAGGACCGCTGGTCGCGACACTCGCGAGATCCGGGAATCGCAGCTGGGTGGCGTGGCAGCCTTCGGCCAGTTCGTCGTCATGCGTCGAAAAGAACACGCAACTGTTCTTGCCCAGCTCGCTGAAGAGATCGATCAGCACGCTGCGCGACGGACCGTCCAGGCCGCCGCTCGGTTCGTCGGCAAGGATCACGCGCGGCGAGCCGAATCGCGTGGCGCTCAGATAGAACTTCCGGCGCGTACCCAGTGACATCTGATCGAACCGCTTTTCCATGTGAGGCATCAAGCCAAAGCGCTCCACCCATTGCAGAACGTCCGCGCTCACATCGACTCGTCGCGCAGCCGCACGCTGCGCAAGAAACCCCATCCCCGTCTGCGCGGGCTCGGTCAGGCAATCGAACGGCACCACGGCCAGCGCGGCTTGCGCGGCGTCCGTCGCGCTCTGCATCGAATGCCCGTCGATCCAAACCCGGCCGCCGTGGGCATCGACCGTGCCCGCGAGCATGCCGAGCAGCGTGGTCTTGCCGCCACCGCCCTCGTCGCGCAATGCGAAGCAGCCGCAGTCGGCCTGAAACCCGAGGTTCTCGAACAGAGTGAAGTCGCCGAAACGTTGGGTGAGATGCGCGAAGCGGAGCAGGGGGCCGGGGCGTGTCATTTCAGATAGGCCTTGATCACGTGGAGGACAGGTGCCAATTCGGCTTCGCGATGCGCTTCATCGGACTCGTGAACGAGGTGATCGACCAGATGTCCTTCGATCACCGCGCCCATCAGACCGTTGACGGCGCCGCGAATGGCGGCAATCTGCTGGAGAATCTCCACGCAGTCGCCTTCCTCGCTCAACTGACGCTCCAACGCCTGCGTCTGCCCTTGTATGCGACGCACGCGTGCCAGCAATTTGCTCTTGTCCCGAATCGTGTGCACGGTCTGTCGCGCCCTCGCAATTTTTTGACGATCAATGTGCGAAAAATGCTAACACAAATATACTGTGGGGGAGTATATTCGCGATTCCCTGTTCAACTCGATCGAGCGTGGCGTCATGACGGAGTTCTCGACCCTTCTGCAGCAAGGCAACGCCTGGCTGTTCATCCCGAGCGCGATCCTGCTCGGCGCATTGCATGGTCTGGAGCCCGGCCATTCGAAGACGATGATGGCGGCGTTCATCGTCGCAATTCGCGGCACGGTCGGGCAGGCCGTGTTGCTCGGCCTCGCCGCCACGATCTCGCACACGGCGGTCGTGTGGCTCGTGGCCATGGCCGGCCTCTATTTCGGGCGCAATTGGAACGCGGAAGCTACCGAACCGTACTTTCAACTGGCGTCGGGTGTGCTGATACTCGGCGTGGCGGCGTGGATGCTCTGGCGCACCTGGCGCGATAACGCTCACGCGCACGGTCACAATCATGGGCACGACCACGACCACGACCACGACCACGACCACGACCACGACCACGACCACAGCCACGACCACGGCCACAGCCACGGCCACGGCCACGATCACGATCACGGGCATCCCCGCGATCAGCGCCCCGCCCAGCATCCGCATGCATCCGCCCAACCCGCCGGGCTCGCGCTGGCGGCTGATGAGTATCAGGACGCTCACGAGCGAGCTCACGCCCGCGACATTCAGCGGCGGTTCGCCGACCGCAATGTCACCACGGGGCAGATCGTGATGTTCGGACTGACGGGCGGGCTGGTGCCGTGTCCCGCGTCGATCACGGTGCTGCTGCTGTGCCTGCAACTGAAGCGTTTTGCGCTGGGCGCGGGCCTCGTCTTGTGCTTCAGCATCGGCCTGGCGCTGACGATGGTGGCCTCGGGAACACTGGCCGCGCTCAGCGTGCGACACGTGTCGCATCGATGGGGCGGGTTCGGCGAGTTCGCTCGCAAGGCACCCTACGTCTCCGGCGCGCTCATCGTTCTCGTAGGACTTTACGTGGCCTATCAGGGCGCGTCGCATCTGTTCTTCGGCGCTTGAAGCGACGCCAGCCGGGCGGGGCGCATGGACGCCATCGGCGCCGGACCGACGTGTGCGGCGCGTTGCCCCACGGTGTGCAAGAATCGGCTCATCCGGTATCGCTCCGATGAGGCCCCATCATGACCGCTCCGAAGGACATCGCCCCCGAACCCACGGCTGCGCGCGTTGCATTATGGCGCGCACTGCATCTCGAAGCCGACGCGGCCCCGCCCGTGCTCGCCGACGACATCGGACTGAAGCTGCTCGATCCGCCGGACGACTGGCGGGAGCGCGGCGACATGGATCCGACGTTCACGCGCCCGTTTCGGGCGTCCATCGTCGCGCGGGCGCGCTTCATCGAGGACCTCGTGATCGAGCAGGTGCGGCGCGGCGTGAGCCAGTACGTGATTCTCGGCGCGGGGCTCGACAGCTTCGCGCAGCGGTACGCGTCGTTGGCGTCGTCGCTTACGATTTTCGAAGTCGACCGCCCCGGGCCGCAGCGATGGAAGCACGATCGCCTCATCGCGCTCGGCTACGGCGTGCAGGACTGGCTTCGTTTTGTGCCGGTCGATTTCGAAGCCGGACAATCGTGGCGCGAGGCACTGGTGCGGCACGACTTCGATGCGAGCCGACCGGCCGTGATCGTTTCGACGGGCGTGAGCATGTATCTGTCGCGCGAGGCCAATGCCGCGACGCTGCGCGAGGTGTCGTCCTTCGCGCCGGGCTCGACGTTGGCGATGACGTTCCTGCTGCCGCTGGAGATGGCCGATCCGGACGTACGCCCCGGGCTGGAGATGGCGGAGAAGGGCGCGCGCGCCAGCGGCACGCCGTTCATCAGCTTCTTCACTCCGGACGCGATGATGGCGTTCGCCCTCGAAAACGGCTTTCACGATGCCCGGCACATCTCGGCGGCCGCGCTGACCGAACGATACTTCGCGAACCGAACCGACGGCCTGCACCCGCCGCGAAATGCCGAGGAGCTGCTGATCGCGACGACGTAAGCGATGCGCTCGCGTGCGGCCGACGTTGCCCGATATCGTCCGCCGCCGCATCGCATCGATCCTGCGCTGTGAGGCCGGCACGTTCGCGCTATGCTGCCCGCTGCGCAAGAATCGATACCGCTAACGGAGGCGTGGCATGACATTGACCGAACTTCTCGTTCCGACCTTTTCGCAGATGCTGCGTGGCCTGTCGGCATGGCTCGACAAGGCTGCCGACTACGAAAGCGCGAATGGCAAGCATCCCGATGCGCTCATGACGCTGCGGCTCGCGCCGGACATGTATCCGCTCGCCGCGCAGGTGCGCTTCGTGTGCTACCAGGCGATGGAGCCCGCTTACCGCCTGCGCAGCGAAGCGATTCCGCAAGCGCTCGTGACGCTTCAGAAGGAAGGCTGGAATGCGGAACAGCATCCCGGCACGTTCGCCGACGCCAAGGCGTGCCTTGCGAACGCGCTCGCCTTTCTCGACACGCTGGCCGCGAATGCGCTCGACGCCGGTGAATACATCGACATTTCCCTGTCGCTCCCCAACGGTGTCATCTTCGACATGACGGGCGAGCAGTACGCGCGCGACTGGTCGCTCGCGCAGTTCTATTTCCACATCAACACCGCCTACGGCATCCTGCGTCAGCACGGCGTGGAACTTGGCAAGGCCGATTACGTGGCGCACGTGCTTGGGTATCTGCGCCCGGGGACCGCGCCGCAAGGTTAAGTTCGTCGCCACACGCTTTGCCGCACCCCTCGCCGCGCGTCATTCCGCCATCAGGAACGGCGGTCCGAAGCGCGTGGCGATGTGCTCCGTCGACTCGAACAGTTCGCGCAGCACCTGACTCGTGCACGTGGGCTGCACGTACAGATAGAACGCCACATCGGGCAGACGCGGCAGGCCGTCCGCTTCCGAGAGCACACGCATGTTCGCGTCGAGCAGTTCGGTGGTGCGCGCTGTCACGCCCAGCCCTGCGCTGATCGCCGCCTTGATGCCGGTGAGCGTGGGCGAGATGAAACTCGTGCGCCACGCGATGCCCGCGGCGTTCAGCCGTTCGATGGACAGTCGCCGGAACAGGCTCAGTTCGTCAGCCATCACCAGCGGCACCGGCGCCGACGCGTTGAAGATGAAATCGTCCGCGCAGATCCAGACCATCGGCGACGTCCGGAGCTTGATCCCCGGAAATCCCTCGTCGTAACGCGTGGAGATCGCCAGGTCCAGCTCCTTGTCGCGCAGCGCATCCATCAGGTGGGGGCTGCGTCCGACGATGATCTCCAACTGCAATTCCGCCGACAGCTTCGAGAGTCGTCGCAGCATGCTCGGCAGGATCGAATCGGCGACGTCGTGGGGCGAGCCGATCCGCAATTTTTCGGCCGGGCCGCGCGTTTGCATGACCTGCACCGCCTGATCGTTGAGCGCGAGAATCTTGTTCGCATACGCGACGAGCCGCAGGCCGTCGGCGGTCATCGTCTTCTGCCGCCCCTGCTTTTCAAACAGGGCGCATCCCATTTCCTGTTCCAGCCGTTGCATCTGCTGCGTGATGGCCGATTGCGTGCGCCCCACCCGCGTGGCGGCCGCCGCAAACGTCTCGTGCTGCGCGATCGCCACGAAGGTGCGCAGCAGGTCGATGTCCAGATTTCGCATGATCGTCAAAGTCAATACTTCAGAAACGCTAATGTTTCCGGGATAAAAATTAAATTGTTCTCAGGAATTTTGGTGGATAACCTGCCTGACACTCAAGCAATATTTATGTGACGGGGGGCAAAGCCGGCGCTGACCGGTCCCCCGCTAATCGATTCGCCGATCCATGATCGCCCAGGATCGCACCCAAGGAGACTCAGGACCATGTGGCAACGACACCTTGCAGCCGCGCTGTTCGCGACACTCGCCGTGACGGGCGTCGCCCGCGCCGATCAACTGGCCGACATCAAGGCGCGCGGCACGCTCGTTTGCGGCACGCAGAACGCGAGCGAGCCTTACGCGTTCCCCGACGCCGCGACGCGCAGGATCGTCGGCTTCGACGTGGACGTGTGCAACGCCCTCGCCAAGGGGCTCGGCGTGAAGCTCGACCACCGCGCCCTGTCGACCGACGCGCGCATCCCCGAACTCAAGACGCGCCGCGTGGACGTCGAGGCGGCCGCCGTGGCGTGGATGCCCGCGCGCGCGGCACAGGTCGACTTCAGCGACCAGTACTTCGTCGCCCCGATTCGCGTGCTGGTGCGCGCCGACTCGCCGGTGCAGACACTCGACCAGCTCGCCGGCAAGAAGATCGCCGCATCGGAAGGCTCGAGTTCGGCGGCCGTGTCGGTCACGCGCCTGCCCGATTCGAACCTGTTGACGTTCCATGACATCTCATCGGCCTTCCTCGCCCTGCAGCAAGGCAAGGTCGAGGGGCTGGTCGCCGGTCAGCTGATTCTCGCGCGCTTCGCCAACGAAGCGGCCACCAAGGGTGGGCAGCAGTATCGTCTGCTCGCCAAGCCGGTGTTCGAGGAGCGCTGGGGCGTGGTGATGAACAAGGGCGAGCCCGCGCTGCGCGAGGCCGTGAACAAGATTCTGCTCGACTACGACAAGTCGAACGGCCTGCAGGAAAGCTTCGACAAGTGGCTCGGCAGCAAGTCGGCTTACAAGTTCACGCGCGACTACAAGGTCGAGCCGATCAAGGTGCAGTAAGCGAGACGCGGCACAATGTTCGATCTTTCGTTTTTGCTCGACGACGGCTACCTGAAGCTGCTTCGCGACGGGGTACTGACCACGCTGCGGCTGTTCGTGGTGTCGGGTCTGATGGCGATCGTGGTGGGCATTGTGCTCACCACGCTGCGCGCCCTGCCGGTGAAGCTCTTCAAGGGCTTCGTCATCGTGATCGTGGAGTATCACCGCAACGTGCCGGTGCTGGTGCAGATCCTCGTGTGGTACTTCGGCGTGCCGCAACTGCTGCCTGCCGGCATGCGCGACTGGATCAACGCCGGCAATACCGAGTTCTTCTTCGCCTCGGTGGCGCTCGCGCTCAACGCCGGGGCCTTCATCTCGGAAGACCTGCGCTCGGGGCTGCGCGCGATACCGCATACGCAACAGGAGGCCGCGTGGTCGATCGGCCTGACGTACCTCCAATCATTCCGCTACGTGATCCTGCCGCAGGGGATTCGGGTGGCGTTGCCCGCCCTGCTCAACCAGGCGTTGCTTCTTTTCAAGAACAGCTCGTTGGCAATGGCCATCGGTGTGCACGAACTGCTGTACCGCACGCGTCAGATCGACAACCTGACGTTTCGCACCTTCGACGTGTTTCTGGTGGCCACGATTCTCTACCTCATCGGCACGCTCGCTCTGATGGCGCTCTCCGAGCACTTCGCCAAACGCCGCGCGGCGCCCTCGGGAGTCTGAGCCGATGTACCAGATCCTGCATGACTACTTCGCGTTGTTCCTCGTCGGCAGCTGGCCCAACGGACCGCTGGGCGGCGTGGCGGTCACGCTCATTCTGTCGGCGCTCGGGCTGCTGATCTCGTTTCCGATCTCGGTGCTGATCGGCATGGCCCAGGTCTCGCCCTGGCGCGCCATGCGGCGTGCGGCCGGCGTCTGGACGCGGCTCGTGCGCGGCATTCCGCTGCTGATGATCATCTTCTGGGCGTACTTCGCCGTGCCGCTGCTGGTGGGCGCCGAAGTGTCGGCCTTCACCACGGCGGTGTGCGCGATCATCGTCTACGAGAGTGCGTTCCTGTCCCAGATCGTGCGCGCCGGTCTCGAAGGGTTGCCGCGCGGCCAGATGGAGGCGGCGCGCTCGAACGGACTATCCTGGCTGCAAAGCATGCGCTACGTGCAATTGCCGCAGGCGCTCGCGAACATGCTGCCGTCGATCGTCAATCAGTTCGTATCGATCATCAAGGCGACGTCGCTGGCCTACGTTATCGGTGTACCGGAGCTCACCTACTCGGCCGCTCAGGTCAATACGATCGTGCTGACCAAGCCGCTGCAGACGTTCCTCGTGCTTGCAGCTTTCTATTTCGTGTTGTGTTTCGCCATTTCGCGCTTCGCCGGCTGGCTCGAGCGTCGCATCGCCCGCCAGCGCGCGGGACTGGCGTAAGCACAGGTTTCCACAAGGAGAACGCGACCATGTCCATGCTCGCATTCGAGAAAGTCGACAAGTTCTACGGTGAGCACCATGTCCTCAAGGGCATCGATGCCACCATCGGCCGCGGTGAAGTCGTGGTGGTGTGTGGACCGTCGGGGTCGGGCAAGTCGACGTTGATTCGCACCGTCACGCGGCTCGAGGCCATTCAGAAGGGACGCATTCTCTTCGAGGGCAAGGACGTCAATGCCCGCGACGTAAAGCTCAACCAGCTGCGTGCGCGCATCGGTTTCGTCTTCCAGAGCTTCAACCTGTTCCAGAACCTTTCGGTGCGCCAGAACCTGGTGCTCGGGCCGACCAAGGTGCTCGGCATGTCGCGCGAGGCGGCCGAGGCGCAGGCCGAGACGCTGTTGGCCAAGGTGGGGCTCGCGCACAAGATCGACGCCATGCCCGCCAATCTCTCGGGTGGCCAGCAGCAGCGTGTGGCCATCGCTCGGGCGCTGGCCATGAAGCCGCCGCTCATGCTGTTCGACGAGCCGACGAGCGCACTCGATCCGGAGATGGTGCAGGAGGTGCTGCAGGTCATGCGATCGCTGGCCGGGGAGGGGCTCACGATGATGATCGTCACGCACGAAATGGGCTTTGCGCGCGACGTGTCGAGCCGCGTCTGGTTCATGGATCAGGGGCAATTGCTCGAAGACGCACCGCCCGCCGAGTTCTTCAGTCGGCCCAGGCACGCGCGTGCGCAACGCTTCCTTCAGGATGTACTGCGCCCGTCGCCGACGATCAGCGTGCCACGCGAGGCCGCGACGGTTTGACAGGCTAGCCGGCCCGACGGCCGCAAGCCATTGACGACACACACGAGCGCGTCTCATCGGAGCGCGTCGAAATAACAAGGTTTCACGGAGAAGACTTTCATCATGTCCACGTCCCAACTTTCCGAACAACGTCAGGCCGCCGTCGGCGACGCCATTGCCGCCATGAAGGCCGCCCTCGCGCCGGCCGGTGAGACACGCCCGGCATTGGCCGCCGTGCTCGAACAGGTCAAGTCGCTGGCCGCTCGCGGCGCCTTGTGGAGCGAGGCGGACTTTCCGCCCCCGACCGACGGCGAACTCCAGGCGCGTTACCTGATCCATGAAGACGCCGACAAGACGTATGCGCTGTATCTGAACGTCATGCGCCCCGGCAAGAAGATCACGCCGCACAACCACACCACGTGGGCCTGCATCGCGGCCGTGGACGGCGTGGAATACAACTACGTCTATCGCCGCACCGACGACGGCAAGACCCCCGGTGTCGGCACGCTCGAGGTGAGCGAGACCGTGGTGGTCGATCCGGGCAACGGCATCGCGCTCGCGTCGGACGACATTCACGCCGTCGAGATCAAGGGCGACGCGCCGATTCGTCACCTGCACATGTACGGACGCGCGCTCGAGACGCTGACCGAGCGCATTACGTTCGACCTCGAGAAGGGCACGTACCAGGTCATGGACATCGGCGTGAAGACCCGCCGCTGATCCGCTGATCCGCTGAAGCCGCGCCGACCCGGCGCGGCCCGACGGCCTTTCCACACGGCGCAAGCGCCCCTTGCGCCAAGCGCGACACATCGCCCCCGAAGGGCGGTGCGGGCGCGCTCATCCCTACGCTTCGGCAACGGCCGGGCGAAACCAGAGAACCGATACCACGTGATGACTTCGTTCACTCCTCAATTCGTGCCGGCCGCCCGTCTCAAGGCATGGCTGCACGACGGCGCCGAAATCGCCGTGTTCGACGTGCGCGAACACGGTCAATACGGTGAAGCCCATCTCTTTTACGGCGTGACGCTGCCTTACAGCCGTCTCGAACTCGATATCGTGCGGCTCGCGCCGCGGCGTGATGCCCGCGTGGTCGTCTACGACACCGACGCCACCGTGGCCGTGCAGGCGGCGCAGCGTCTGGCCGAACTCGGCTACACCGGCGTGTACGTGCTCGAAGGCGGCACCGACGCATGGCGGCAGGCCGGCTACACGTTGTTCGCCGGCGTGAACGTGCCGTCGAAAACATTCGGCGAACTCGTCGAGATGGCATATCACACGCCGCGCGTGACGGCCCGCGAACTGGCGGCGATGCGAGCGCGTGGCGACAACGTGGTCATTCTCGACGGCCGTCCCGTGAACGAGTATCTGAAGATGACGATCCCGTCGTCGATCTGTTGTCCGAACGGGGAACTCGGCTATCGCATTCGCGAGCTGGTGCCCGACGCCACGACGCCCATCGTCGTGAACTGCGCGGGGCGCACGCGTAGCATCATCGGCGCGCAGACGCTCATCAATCTCGGCATTCCCAACCCGGTCATGGCGCTGGAGAACGGCACGCAGGGCTGGTATCTGGAAGACTTGCCGCTCGAGCGCGGCAGCACGCGGCGCTACCCGGACACGGTCGCGCCGTCGAGTGCGGCGCAGATGCGCGAGGCAAGCCGTGCGCTGGCCGAGCGCTTCGCGGTACCCGAAGTCGATGCCGCGACGTTCGCGCAGTGGGCCGCCGATCCCACGCGCACGCTGTTTCTGTGCGACGTGCGCACGCCGGAGGAATTCGCCGCGGGAACGCTGCCGGGCGCGCAACACACGCCGGGCGGCCAACTGATCCAGGCGACGGACCAGTATGTCGGCGTGCGCCACGCGCGCGTGGTGCTGTTCGATAACGACGGCGTGCGAGCGCCCGTCGTCGCCAGTTGGCTGCGCCAGTTGGGTCACGACGCGTACGTGCTGCGCGACGGTCTGTCGAGCGGCGCATCGCTGCCGGTGCGTTCACCGGGCGTGAGCGCTACGCTGCCCGAGATCGACGCGGCCGCGCTTGATGCGGCGCTGGCCGACGGCAGCGTGGCGGTCGTCGATCTGCGCCCGAGCATGAACTTCCGCCGCGAGCACGTGCCGGGCGCCCATTGGGCGATTCGTCCGCGTGTGTCGGCACCGGCGGTCTCTTCGGTATTGAATGCGGCACATCACGTCGTGCTCGTGGCCGACGAGCGCGGCGTGGCGGAGTTGTTCGTTGCCGACTGGCGGCGCGCGCACCCGGAAGACACGCGAACGTTCTCGCTGCTTGCGGGGGGCATCAAGGCCTGGATGGCGGCCGGCTACCCGGTGGTCGGTTCAGCCGATGTCCCGCCCGATGCCGAGTGCATCGACTACCTGTTCTTCGTACACGACCGTCACGACGGCAACAAGGCGGCCGCGCGTCAGTACCTGGCATGGGAGACGGGTCTGCTCGCGCAACTTGACGATGAAGAGCGAGGCGCCTTCCGAGTTGGTGAGTCCGTCGCTTCGAAGTAAGCTCCGACATGGGCGTGCGCACCGCGGCGGTGACGCATGCCCCATTCCCATTTCCCGATTCGCCGACGCTTCCTGTTACGCCACGCCCCCGAACCATGTCCCGACAATCGTCTTCCCAACGTCTCGCCACCCGCCTGATCAAGGGCGGCACGCACACGCCCGTCATTGGCGGCCACGCCGTCAATCCGCCGGTGGTGCGCGCGTCCACCGTGCTGTTCGACTCGATGGACGACATGAACGACGCCCGCCGCCGTCGCGGCACCGAACGCATGTTCACCTACGGCGCGCGCGGCAATCCGACCGGCTTCGCGCTGGAAGATGTCGTGGCGGACATGGAGGGCGGCTACCGCACGCGTCTTTTTCCGACGGGCCTGGCGGCGATTTCGATGGTGTTCCTCGCCTATGTGAGACCGGGCGACCATGTGCTGATTTCGGATTGCGTATATCAGCCGCTGCGGCATTTCGTGGAGACATTCCTGAAGCCGTGGGGCGTGCACGTGACGTATTTCCGCGCGGATGGCAGCGACGCGGCCGAGCACATGACGGCGCGCACCAAGCTGATCTATGTGGAAACGCCGGGGTCGCTCGTCTACGAGATGTGCGACATTCCCGCGCTGGCCGATCTGGCACATCGCCATGGCGCATGGCTCGTGGCGGACAACACGTGGGGTTCGGGTGTGCAGTGCCGGCCGCTCGCGCTGGGTGCCGACATCTCGGTGATGGCCGCGACGAAGTATCTCAGCGGCCACTCCGACGTCATGATGGGGACCGTCACCACGACGCAGGCGGTGTGGCCCACGCTGTCCACCATGGCCGACGCGCAAGGCGTGGCGGTGAGCCCCGACGATGCTTATCTCGTGCTTCGCGGCATTCGCACGCTGGCGGCGCGCTTGCAGATGCATGAGCGCCATGCGCTCGAGGTCGCCCATTGGCTCGAGACGTTGCCCGAAGTGGCGCGCGTGTTCTGTCCGGCGCTGCCGACGCATCCGGGGCACGCCCTGTGGCAGCGCGACTGCGTGGGCACGAACGGTCTGCTCTCGTTCGAATTCGCCAACGCCACGACCGCGCAGGCGAACCGGTTCGTCGATGCGCTGGCGCTGTTCGGCATCGGGGCGTCCTGGGGCGGCTACGAGAGTCTGGCGACAGTCGTCAATGTGCCGGGTACGCGCACGTGCGAGGACTGGAGCGCGGCCGGCCCCATCGTTCGCCTGCACGTCGGCCTGGAAGACCCGCAGGACCTGATCGACGACATGGCGGCCGCGCTGGCGGAGGTGTTCGGCTAAGGCACTCCGCCGTCAGGGCCGGGCGCCGTCGAGCGTCGTCAGGATGTGATGCGCGGCACGGATGCGCTCGTCCATCGCGTAATTCCTGTTCGCCAGCAGCACGATGCCCATCTGTTTGGACGGCACGAACGCAACGTATGCGCCGAAGCCGTTCGTCGATCCGGTCTTGTTGACCCAGGCGACCGGTGTCGGCGCCATCGGCGGCGAGAGTTCCCGCACCGGCGTGGGGTTGAGCGCCATGTGCGACGAATTGCCTTCGAGCAGGGCGTCCAGCGTCACGGGATACGGGTATTGCTCCCACACCAGATCCTGTGTCATGGGGGCATCGAAGTAATAGCCGGTGCGCGTGGCGTAGATCGCATGGCGCAATTTGCGATCGGGTACCGGCTGTCCGAGATTGGCATTGACGAAGCGCAGCAGGTCAGCGGCGGTCGTCTTCACGCCATAGGCTTCCGGTTCGAGCAGCGCAGGTGTGACCCGAACCGGCTTGCCGTCCTTATAACCCCACGCGTAGTTCGCCTGTTCGGCCTCGGGTACGCGAATGAAGGTGTGCCGCAGGTCGAGTGGCTTGAAGACGTGTTCGGCCATCAGTGTCGCGAAGTCGCCTTGCATGGCCCGTGCGGTGAGCCAGCCGAGCGCGCCGATGCTGACGTTCGAATACGTGCGCACGGTCCCGGTCGGCTTCGCGGGCTTCCACGCCTTGAGGTAGTCAGCGATCTGGTCGGTCGTACGGACGTTGTCGGGCAACTGGAGCGGCATGCCGCCGCTGGTGTGCGTGCCGAGGTTCACCAGCTTGACGTCGCCGAACGGCGTGCCGGCGAATTCGGGGGCGAAGCGGCTCGCCTTGTCGGTGAGCGACAACGCCCCGTCGGCCTGCGCATAGGCGGCGAGGGTGGCGGTAAACGTCTTGCTGACCGACCCGATCTCGAACAGCGTGTCGGCGGTCACGGGCTTGTTGGCGGCCTTGTCCGCGACGCCGTACTCGAAGACGTACGTGTGGCCGTCGAACAGGATGCCGACGGCCATGCCGGGAATGTCCTGCCGCGCCATGAGTGGGCGGATGGTCTTGTCGACCAGCGACCGGATCTCCTCCTGACGGGGATTCGTCCGAGTCGTCGCGTCGTCCGGCTCGGCCGCGAAACTGCGCGCACTGAATGCCATCCAGCCAATGGCGGCGGTGGCGACGAGCGAGGCAAACAGCGTGAGGTGTGGCTTGGTCATCGGCGAGGGTCTCCGTGTGAGGGGGCATTGCGCAAATACGGCACTGGCCGGGGCCGGTCGATGCCATTGTGAAGCGCTTGATGCGATGACCGAAGGGTAATCCCAAATGCCACCGCATCCGGCGGTGTGCGGCGTAACGGTCGTAACGGTCGTAACCTCGGGAACCGCCGTAAATCGCCGGCTCGGAAATGCCGCGCAAAAAAAACCGCCCTCGAAGGGCGGCAACACGCTGAAACGAAACGGGGGATCGGGGGGATCGGTCTTTTCAGCGCGTGGGTTGGTCGCGCCTTACAGGGCGGCTTCCAGCTCGCGGCTCTCCGCGGCGCGCATTGCACGAATCGCGTCGGCCGAGATCATGGCGTCGGCGTTGAGCGGCGGTACGTCGCCGAACAGCGGCCGGTAGACGAAATCGCCCACGTCGATCGACACTCCGGTCAACGCACAAACGCCGGGATGATGTGCTTTGCGGATGCGCCAGATCTGCGCGCCGTAGTTACCGCCCATGGCGTCGTTCCACGACACGGTGATCGTCAGTTCGCTGGAAATTTCCAGCACGCGCACGATCGGCGCGCGCCGCGTGTATGGGATGACCGGCAGACACACCACGGGCTCCGCATCGAGCATCGCCACGGTGTGCTGCCACACGCCCTTGTCACGCGCCGAAGCACGTGCGGCGCGCGAGGCGCGGGAGGTCGCCGAGGCGTTGACGGGAGCGCGGCTGCCGCCGCTTCGGTTGGAACAGTTGGTTCGGTCGCTTCGCATAGTCAGGCCAGCCGGATGCGCGGCCCGCGAAGGCCGCCGAGTTTTTCCGCCCCCAGCAACATCGTGGCGCGGGCGAACCCGTGCAACGCTTGCTGATGACGCCGATACAACATGGCGTGGCTCCACTGCGCAAACCGTCCGCGCACGATGCCACCTTTGAAGAAGCCGAATTGCCCAAGCGCACCGCACGCGTTGTAGCCCGACAGCGACACCGACGCGCCGGGATCGCGATAAGCGAACGGCGGAATAGCGCGGCCTTCGAGCCACGCGCCAAAGTGACGGCCCAAATGCGCCGCCTGTTGTGTTGCCACCTGAGCGGTTGGCGGCAGTGTGTGTTCACCGTCCGACCGCGTGAGCGATGCACAATCGCCAAGCGCGAAGATCCGCTCGTCCTGCGCGCTCTGCAGCGAACGACGCACCACGATCTGGTTCGCGTCGTTGGTCGCAAGGCCGCCGATACCGGCGAGCACGTCGGGCGCCTTCACGCCCGCGGCCCACACCAGCAGATCGCCCGGGATCAACTGACCGTCGTCGCGATAGAAACCATCGCGATCGGCGCACACGATGCGGGTGTCCGTCAGGACACGAAAGCCCAGCGCTTCGAGTTGCCCCTGCGTCGAGGCGGAAACGCCGGGGGGAAAGGCACCCAGCACCCGCGGGCCGCCCTCCACCAGCGTGAGTTTCAGGCGTTCCCCGATCCGCGGATCGCCATACCCCGCGGCCAGCGCAAACGTGCGGCTCAACTCCGCCGCCAGCGCCACGCCCGTGGTGCCGCCTCCGGCAATCACGATGCGCACCGCGTCGTCATTCACGGCGCTGCGCAGGGCTTCGCAGCGCAGCGCCGCGTGGAACGCCTCGGCCTGTGTCTGACTGTCGATGAAGTGGCATACGTCGCGCACACCGGGCAGACCGGCGTCGTCGGCCTGCGAGCCCAGCGCGAGCACGAGGGCGTCGTACGGCACGCGACGCTCGCCCAGCAAGCGCGATCCGTCCGGCGCCACCATCTCCCCCAGCACGATTTCGCGGCGCACGCGATCCAGCCCGCACAGGTGTCCCGCCTGATACGTGAAGCCATTGCCGCACGCATGGGCGAGATACGCCACCCGTGTGTGCGCCACATCGCGCGTGCCGGCAGCCACGGTGTGCAGCATCGGCTTCCAGAGATGCGTGGGATGCTGATCGACGAGCGTCACGCGCGCGGCCCCGTCGCGCCCGAGCGTGCGGCCCAGGCGCGTTGCCAGCATCAAGCCGGCGATACCGCCACCGACGATCACGATTCGGTTCGCGCGAGACATTTGGGGGGAAATGTCAAATTCAACAAGTGATGAATAAGGGCATAATATAGAGCGTGGCCCCGACGTGTCAAATGGGATGTGTCTGGGCAGGCAGGCGCGTTCGGGTCGGGTAGACTTGGCGCATTGCTGTCGCGAAATCGTTACCCCATCGCTCAATGACTCCCGAAAAAGCCGTCTCGCAAGCCGATTCACCCCGCAAGCGTTCCCGCGGACGCCCGACGTGCGACTGCGCGCATGGCGCCGATGCGTTGCTGCTCAACGCGCGGCGTATTTTTGCTCAACGTGGGTTTTATGCGAGCAGCGTGCGGCAGATCGCTGAAGCGTCGGGCGTGGATGCGGCGCTGATTTCGCATCACTTCGGTTCGAAGGAAGCGCTCTGGATTGCCGTCGTCGACCAGATTGCCACGCTCACGCAGTCGCTGATCGAGCAAACGCACCTGTTGCGTCAGTCCGAGATGGCGCCCGCGGAGCGACTCGAGCAGGCGGTGCGCGAGTTCGTGGAGGCGGTGTTCGAGAACCCGGACGTCGGCATGTTCTTCTCCACCGCGGCCACCGAGGAGGGCGAGCGTCTGGACATCATCACGCAACGGCTGGTGCGGCCGTACCGCGATGCGATGGTGCCGCTCGTGTCCGACTGGCTCGTCACGCAGCACCGACCGGTGCAGGATGCCGACGTAATGTTCTTCATGCTGACGTCAGCCATCAGCAAGACCGTGTCGTACCGGCACATGATGGGGCCGTTCCTGCCGCCGGAAGGCATGGCCGATCTGAAGCGCACGGTGCTTGACTGCGCGATGGCGCTCATCCGGCAGTGACGCGAATCGTGGGGCGTGCGGGCGTTGCGATACCCGTCGTTTAAGATAGCGGCACTCGGGCCACTCCCGGCCCGCGTCTTCTCTTTACGGTGCCCCCCAATGTCGAACGAAATCAAACGTCTGCACACCAACGCTCGCATGAGCCAGATCGTGATCGCCAACGGCGTCGTGTATCTGGCCGGCCAGGTGCCGGATGTCAACCTCTTGTCGATTACCGAGCAGACGCAGCAGATTCTGGAGCGCATCGACGGGCTGCTCGCCGAGGCCGGCGTGGACAAGACGCGGCTGCTCACGGCCAACATCTGGCTGTCGGACGCCAGGCACTTCGCCGAATTCAATGCCGTTTGGGATGCCTGGGTGCCGGAAGGCCACGCGCCCACGCGCGCCTGCGTGCAGTCGCCGCTCATGCGCGACGGTATCGATGTGGAAATTGCCGTGACTGCCCTGGCGTAACCGTCGTCAGTCCACGGGGCTCGCGATGTCGCGCACGGCGCGCGAGCCCCGCTTCCCGCCTCGTACATCTCGGAAAAAACGGCCTTCACCCGTCGGGGTTTCGTACGTCCGCACTCCAGCACTCCAGCACTACTGCGGCATCTCCTCCTGCGAATCGAGACCGGGCGCCCGTATGGCTTCTCCCCGAGGTTGTCCTGCCGCATCCTCCGCCCCGATCACGCTGATTTCGAATCGCGGCTTGCCGGCGAGCGACTGCGCCTCCGGATCTTCCGGATAGGTCTTGAGCAAGGGCAGTATCACCGAGCCGCCGATCACGTTGCGGCGACTGTTGTCGGCCGGTAATAGTCCCCACACGTTCTGATACGTCATCGGCACGCGCTCGCCATCTCGCTGGGCATTGCCCAGATACAGCATGATGTGCCCATTGATGTGGATCAGTGTCATGAGCGGCCGCCCTTGCTCGGAGAGCGTGCGCAGTCGCGTGTCGATGTCGGCGTGGCGCAGGTCGGTGCGCTTTCCGGCGCGCAACTGGTCCGACGAATGCCGGGGCAGCCACACGCCGAACGGCGCGAACAGGCTGCGTGTCTCGGCCGAGCAATCGTTGTAGAAGAGCGTGTTGCCCCACCCGTACGGACGCCCGATCTGCTGCTTCATTACCTGTGCGAGATGGCGCGGCGTAAGGGTCCAGGGCATCGCCACGATGGTGTCGGTGTCGAGCGCAGCCGTGCGGATCTGCGCGCGACGCTCGATGTCCGCCACCGGGAACATCGCGGCCTGGCGGTCATCGGCGGCGCGGATGAGCGGGAGTACGGTGCCGATCGGTGCGAACGTCCGGTATATCGGGGCCGGGGCGTCGGTGGCGTCGGCGGTGGCGTCGGCGAGCGGCGTATTGGCGCGCACGATGGCACCGAGCCGTTGCAAGGCGGCGCTGCGCCACGTGGTGACGAAGCGCTCGTCCACCGATGCGACCGTGCGCGCGTCGACCCACCCGATCAGGTCGGGCGAATAGACGAGCAGCCACGCACCGTCGACGCTGCGCGCCAGCGTGTAGACCGGTGTGCCGGGACGCAGCGCGGAGTCCTGCAAGGCGTCGAACGGATAGCCCTCGCCCGCTTCGCGAAAGTTGTAGAACGCGGGATCGTTCGTGGGCAGTTGCCGCACCAGCGCATTGTCCACCGTGATGCCGCGACGGCGCGGATCGTATCCCGGATTCGTCCGATCGGGATCGAGTTGCGAGAGCGCCATGTTGGCTTCGAGCGCCCGGATCCATGCGACGGTGTGCGGCTGGAAATTCTCACCGTACGTTTTGCGCACACCGGTTGCGCCATTGTCGAAGCGTCTGACGCGCCGTGCCTGGGAATCGCCGATCTGCCGCAGGCTTGCGGCATCGAGCAGCGACGCGGCGAGCCAGGTGCCGTTCCATGGCGACGGATCGCGCGGCGCGGTACCGAAGTAGCGCGCGCGAAACGCGTCGAAACGTCGCGCCTGTGCCTGCGAGGAAAGTAGTGGCCGGTCATAGCCGGGCGCGTCGGGGCGAATCCAGTGATCGACGTCCTGATCGTAATGTTCGATGGGGAAGCGGTCGATGTTCTCGCGCGTGACCGACGTCGCGGCCGGGGGCATTGCGGACGTGCGGGGCGGTTGTGGCGCAACCGCGCAGGCAGCCAGCAGGACGGCCGGGACCAGCAATGCCGCGATGGCGCGAAGACGGTTGGCGTGCCGCGTCGTCGGGCGCGGTCCGTCGGCGGTACGCGTCGAGCCGAGACGGAGGGTCAGACGAATGCGCATGCGCCGGATGGCGCCGCGCGTCGCGAGAATTGCACCCATGTCGTGCGATAGAGAGCCTTGATGTCGCCATGCTACTCCATCGCGACCCGACCGATCCCGGCCGGGCCCCATGGGGCTGGCGGGTGTTGCAACGACGCTTTCGAAGAAGGAACACCAGCCGTGGGGGATTGGTCGGGTGCTGTACAAATATACAGTACAATCGACCCGTGCCGAGCGTTGTCCGGATGCTGCCAGCGACTGACGCATCGGCCTGATACAGTAGTTCCCCCGAGGCGCGTACGCGCGCCGTCAGACGTCACGCTGTCATCGTCAGTCAATCAAGCGGCCTCGATATCAAGTGGATAAGTCCTCCTCGAAACCCGACCCGTCGGCCAGCCACGCCATTCGCATTCGCGGCGCTCGCCAGCACAATCTCAAGAACCTCGACGTCGATCTCCAGACCGGTGAGATGACGGTGGTGACCGGTCCTTCCGGCTCCGGCAAGTCGAGCCTCGTGTTCGACACGCTGTTCGCCGAAGGTCAGCGCCGCTATGTCGAGACCTTCAGTGCCTATGCGCGCCAGTTCCTCGACCGCATGGACCGGCCGCAGGTCGACCATGTCGAGGGCGTGCCGCCCGCGATCGCCATCGATCAGACCAACCCGGTGCGCAGCTCGCGCTCGACGGTCGGCACGATGACCGAACTCAACGATCACCTCAAGCTCCTTTACGCACGCGCGGCGGCGCTGTTCGATCGCGAAACCGCGCAGCCAGTGCGTCACGACACGCCCGAGACCATCTACGCCGACCTCATGGCACGCACCGCGCAGGGGGATCCGCGCCTGGTCGTCACGTTCCCGGTGGAGCTGCCCGCCAGCGTCACCCCCGACGAGGTCGAGCAATGGCTCTCGGCGTCGGGCTACACGCGCGTGCAGGCCGAGCGGGAGGTCGCCACGGCCGAGGGCGCCCGCAAGGTGCTCGACGTCGTTGCCGACCGGTTCCGTTTGCAGAACACCGAGAAAGCGCGCGCGATGGAGGCCATCGAGTCGTCGCTCAAGCGCGGCCGCGGGCGCGTGAATGTCTATCTGCCGGTTGACGAAGGCGAGCCCGAGATCTGGCGTTACTCGCAGGATCTTCATTGCCCGGACAGCGATCTGCACTACGCCGATCCGCAACCCGCGCTCTTCTCGTTCAACTCCGCCTACGGCGCGTGCGAAGCCTGCCGCGGGTTCGGCCGGGTGATCGGTGTCGATCTCGGACTGGTGATTCCCGACGAGCGCAAGACGTTGCGCGGCGGCGCGGTGAAAACCATCCAGACGCCGGCATGGAAGGAAATCCAGGACGATCTGCTCGAATACGCGGGCAAGGCCGGCATTCCGCGCGATACGCCCTGGTCGAAGCTCTCGCCCGAACATCGAGAATGGGTGATCGAGGGCGATCCCGGGTGGAAGGGCGAGTGGAACAAGCAGTGGTACGGCATTCGTCGCTTCTTCGGCTATCTCGAGTCGAAGGCGTACAAGATGCACATCCGCGTGCTGCTCTCGAAGTACCGCAGCTACACCACGTGCGAGACCTGCGGCGGCGCGCGTCTGAAGACCGAAGGGCTGCTGTGGCGCCTCGGTACCAAGGAAAACGCGGACGCCGTGCTCCCTCCCGCACAGCGCTTCATGCCGCGTGGGGTGTCGTGGTCGCGCGAGCAGCTCGAGGCATTGCCGGGCCTGACGATGCACGACCTGATGCTCATGCCGATTTCGCGCGTGCGTCAGTTCTTCGATTCGCTGACCTTGCCGTCGAGCCTGCTCGACGACGCCCTGAAGCTGTTGCAGGAAGAAGTCGGCACGCGCCTGAAGTATCTGTGTGACGTGGGCATCGGCTACCTCACGCTCGATCGCCAGAGTCGCACGCTCTCGGGCGGCGAAGTGCAGCGTATCAACCTGACGACCGCGCTCGGCACGTCGCTCGTCAACACACTCTTCGTGCTCGACGAGCCCAGCATCGGCCTGCATCCGCGCGACATGGACCGTATCGTTGCGGCCATGCACCGGCTGCGCGATGCGGGCAACACGCTCGTCGTGGTCGAACACGATCCGGCCGTGATGCTCGCGGCCGACCGCGTCATCGACATGGGGCCGGGCCCCGGCGAGCGCGGCGGCCGCATTGTGTTCGACGGCACGCCCGACGAGGTGCGCAGCGCCGACACGTTGACCGGCAGTTACCTGGGCGGGCGCAAGCACGTGGCCAACGCGTCGAACTGGCGGGCGCGTCCCGTCGACGACGCCACGCCGCGCCTCTCGCTCACCGGTGCGCGCGAGCACAACCTCAAGCACGTCAGCGTCGACATTCCGCTCGGGCGCCTCGTGTGCGTGACCGGCGTGTCGGGCTCCGGAAAATCGACGCTCGTGCAGGACATTCTCAGTCCGGCGCTCGCGCGTCACTTCGGCGATCCGACCGAGGCGCCGGGCGCCCACGATTCGCTCGTCGGCGCCGAACAACTCGCGGGCGTGGTGTTCGTCGACCAGTCGCCCATCGGCAAAACCGCACGCTCGAATCCGGCAAGCTACGTGGGCGCGTTCGACGAGATCCGCAAGTTGTTCGCGGCCGAGCCGGTCGCCCTGCAACGTGGGTACAACGCGAGCACGTTCAGCTTCAACTCGGGCAACGGGCGTTGCCCGACGTGCGGCGGTTCGGGTTTCGAACACGTGGAGATGCAGTTCCTGAGCGACGTCTACCTGCGCTGTCCCGATTGCGACGGCAAACGCTATCGCGCCGAGGTGCTGGACGTGAAGATTCAGCGCGCCGTACCCGGCGAGGCGATGCGCGAGCTAAGCGTGTCGGACGTGCTCGAGCTGACCGTCAACGAAGCCGTCAAACTGTTTTCCTCGGATCGGGACGTGCTGCGCGTATTGCAGCCGATCGTGGACGTGGGCCTTGAGTATGTGAAGCTTGGCCAGCCGGTCCCGACGCTCTCGGGCGGCGAGGCCCAGCGCCTGAAGCTCGCGGGGTTTCTCGCCGAGGCGGCGCAGAAGAAGACGGCAAGCGGGCAGAAGGTGGCGCATCGCGGTCGCCTCTTCATCTTCGACGAGCCCACGACCGGCCTGCACTTCGACGACATCGCCAAGCTCATGCGGGCGTTCGCCAAGTTGCTCGACGGTGGCAATTCCCTGCTGGTCATCGAACATAATCTCGATGTGGTGCGCGCGGCCGACTGGATCATCGATCTGGGGCCGGAAGGCGGCGAAGGCGGGGGTGAAGTGTTGTGCGCGGGCACGCTGGCCGACGTCGTGGCGTGCGAGGGCTCGCACACCGGCCGTGCGCTGGCGGATTACGAACGCACCGTGGTAGCGCCGACGCGGACTGTTGCGGCCAGGGCGGGCGATCCGGGCATGCCGCTGCAAACGGCGTTGCGCGCCGCGCGCGCGCATCGCAAGCCGGCGGGCGGCGACGACATTCGCATCGTCAATGCGCGCGAGCACAATCTCAAGTCGCTGGACGTCGCCATTCCGCGCGGCAAGTTCAGCGTGATCACCGGCGTGTCCGGCTCGGGCAAGTCGACGCTTGCGTTCGACATCCTCTTCAACGAAGGGCAGCGCCGCTACCTCGAATCGCTCAACGCCTACGCCCGCTCCATCGTGCAGCCGGCCGGGCGTCCGGAGGTGGACGCCGTGTACGGCATTCCGCCCACGGTGGCCATCGAGCAGCGGCTCTCGCGCGGCGGGCGCAAGAGTACCGTGGCGACGACGACGGAGGTTTGGCACTTCCTGCGGCTGCTTTACGTGAAGCTCGGTATTCAGCACTGTATCCACGACGGCGCACCCGTCACGGCACAGAGTCCCGATTCCATCGTGGCCCAGCTCATGCGCGATCGTCGCGGCCAGCATGTCGGTTTGCTCGCGCCGCTGGTGGTCGGCCGTAAGGGCATCTATACCGATCTGGCGAAGTGGGCCAAGGCGCGCGGTCATACCCACTTGCGCGTCGACGGCGTGTTCCTGCCCGTGGACCCGTGGCCGAAGCTCGACCGTTTTCGCGAGCACACCATCGAGCTGCCGGTGGGCGACGTCGTCGTCACGCCCGAGAACGAAGGGCTGCTGCGCACGCAACTGGCGGCGGCGCTCGAACTGGGCAAGGGCGTGATGCACCTCCTCGCACCGCTCGACGGCCTGGGCGACGCCATGAACGGCGCGCAGCCGGGCGAAGGGGCGGGCGAAGGGGTCGGCGACATCGAGGTGTTTTCGGTCAAGCGCGCTTGCCCGGTGTGCGGCACGAGCTACCCGGATCTCGATCCGCGCATGTTCTCGTTCAACAGCAAGCACGGGTGGTGCTCGACTTGCGTTGGCACGGGGCTTGCGCTCACGCGCGAGCAGCGCGAGGCGTTCGACGACACCGTGCTCAATCAGGACAATCGCGGACGCGAGCATTCGCTGCCATCGCAGGAGCAGGAGCCGGAAGACGTCGGCGACCAGCCGTGTCCGGATTGCCACGGCGCGCGGTTGAACCCGGTCGCGCGCGCGGTGACCTTCGATAAGAATGCGATCTCCGATGTCGCGCAGTGGACCGTCACCGACGTGCGCGTCTGGATTCAGGGCCTCGAGCTGAAGGGGCGCGACGCGAGCATCGCACGCGATCTGATCAGCGAGATTCAGGGGCGTTTGGAATTCCTGGAGGAAGTCGGGCTTGGCTATCTCACGCTCGATCGCGCAGCGCCGACGCTCTCCGGTGGCGAATCGCAGCGCATTCGTCTCGCGGCGCAGCTCGGCAGCAATCTGCAGGGCGTTTGCTACGTGCTCGACGAACCCACCATCGGATTGCACCCGCGCGACAACGGCATTCTGCTCAGCGCGCTGCGCAAGCTCGGCGATCAGGGCAACACGCTCGTGGTGGTCGAGCACGACGAGGACACCATTCGCCGGGCCGATCACATCATCGATATCGGCCCGGGGGCGGGCAAGCGCGGCGGTACGCTCGTCGCGCAGGGCAACGTGGCCGATCTGGCGGCGCATCCCGATTCGCTGACGGGTCAGTTCCTCGCGCATCCGTTGCAGCACCCGATCGCCCCGCGCCGCGAGGTGGTGGCCCCGGCGAAGGGCGTCGATGCCGTGCCGCCGCATTGGCTGACCGTCCACGGCGCCACGCTGCACAACCTGAAGCGTGTCACGGCGTCGTTGCCGCTCTCGCGGCTCACCGCGATTACCGGCGTGTCGGGTTCGGGCAAGTCGACCCTGGCGCGCGACGTGCTGATGACCAATCTGCTCGACGCCGTGGGACGTTCCGTGCTGTCGTCGCCGGCGGAACGGCGCGCCCGCAAGGGAGCGGTGCGCCATGCCGTGAAGGCGGACGGCCGTCCGCGAGCGAAATCGGAGGCGTCCGCTGAGCCGCGTCGCCCGGTGGTCCACGCGTGGCACGGTTGCGAATCGGTCACGGGGTGGGAAACGATCGATCGCGTGCTCGAAGTGGATCAAACGCCGATCGGCAAGACGCCACGCTCCTGTCCGGCAACCTACATCGGCTTCTGGGACACGATTCGCCGCCTGTTCGCCGATACGCTCGAAGCGCGCGCACGCGGCTACTCCGCCTCGCGCTTTTCCTTCAACACCGGCGAGGGGCGTTGTCCGGCATGCGAGGGGCAAGGTGTGCGCACCATCGGCATGAGCTTCCTGGCGGACGTGAAGGTGTTGTGCGACGTTTGTCACGGCCAGCGGTTCAACGCCGAGACGCTGGCGGTCACGTGGCGTGGCAAGAGCATCGGCGACGTGCTGACGATGGAGGTCGACGAGGCCGTGGCGTTCTTCGCGTCGATGCCCAGCATTGCGCATCCGCTGCAACTGATGAAGGACGTCGGGCTGGGTTACCTCACGCTGGGCCAGCCCTCGCCGACGCTCTCGGGCGGTGAGGCACAGCGCATCAAGCTCGTGACGGAACTGACCAAGGTGCGTGACGACGTCACCCGCCGCGGACAGAAGTCGCCGCACACGCTTTACGTGCTCGACGAGCCGACGGTGGGCCTGCACATGGCGGACGTGGCGCGTTTGATCAACGTGCTGCATCGTCTGGTGAACGGCGGGCACACGGTCGTCGTCATCGAGCACAACCTGGATGTGATTGCCGAGGCCGACTGGATCGTCGATATGGGTCCGGAGGGTGGCAAGGACGGCGGCACCGTCGTGGCGGCAACTTCGCCCGATGCGCTGGCCAGGGTGGCGGCGAGTCACACCGGCATTGCGCTCAGACCGGTGCTGGCGCAAACGCCCGGCGCCAGCACCGCTGCGAAGACATCGCTCGACGCGACCGCCACGGCGAAATAGAAAATCGTGCGACGCATGGGCCGGCGGCCTCGCATCGCGAGCCGCCGTCGGTGCCTCATCACCACGGGACACCCACGGGTGTCCCGTTTTCATTCGGAGATCGCCAACCCGAATCGATGATTCGAAGTGAGCACACGCCACGCCTCCTGCGAAGACTTGCGGTGGTTTGTCGTTTATTGTTTCTGAAAATGAAATTAAAAATAGACGACTATAGACTTTATTGCGAATGATGATGGCAATAGACTGCAACTGTCGACGATGAATTGAACATCGCCGCGTTTCAAACAGACAGGAGAAACCATCATGAAGCGCACTCTTATCACCTCTGCCCTGATTTCCGCCATGCTGGCCGTTTCAGCCGGTTCGGCTTTTGCCAGCGATGCCTTCGACGGTCCGTCGGAGTTCTCGTGGGTTCCTCAGACCAGCGTACTGAGCCGCGCACAGGTTCGTAACGAGCTGGTGCAAGCGCAACAGGCCGGCCTGCTCCAGCAGCATGACTCGGTGTATCCGAAGCTGGTCGCCACGGCGGGCGGTGCAGCCGCAGCCGGCGTGACGCCGGGTTCGGTCGGTCAGATCGCCCAGGCTGGCAGCACGTACTTCGGCAACTGATTGCCGCACCGATCGCGATACTCGCATTGCCCGTGAGCCTGTGCCATCAGGGCGCAACGTGACTCCGGGTAGCCGTCTCCGATGACAAATCGGCCGCACTTATGGCGGCCGATCTTGTTTTGTCCGCCGGTATTCGAGCGGGCGCAGCCTGTGGACAAGCCTGTCGATAACGCTGTGTACAACCTGTGCCAAAGGTGTGGGCAACCCTGTGGACTGTATGTTGGAAAAGCGGTGGATAGCCCGTGGATATCCAGTGAATATCTCGGGGAAAACGCGATTGAATGCGGTGGGTAACCTGTGGGTATCCAGTGAACAGGTGGTGCATAAGTGGCAAAAATGCGTGGATAAGCCAGTGGATTTCCTGTGGAAATCCGAGGTGTGCCGCTATTTGTCGAAGGCCTTGGCGAGAAAGGCGGTGACGCGCTCGATGGCGTCGGCGCGCGCCTCGGGCTGCGTGCCGGTGATCGGCACCACATGCGTGACCGGATTGGTGAACTCCGGGCGGCGCCGTACCGGCAGGTTCGGATAATCGAAGTCATGCACCGCGCCGGGATAGAGGTGGAAGGTAACGGGTGAGCCTCTTGCGATCACGTCCTGCATCAGGGCCTCACACGGCGCCGCTTTGCTCCAGACATCGTCGGCCCCGCTCAGCACCAGCAGCGGGATGCGCGTGGACCAGTCCACACCCTGCGCCCTCGTGTTGCACCAGCCGGGGTAGAACGCCACAGCGGCGGCAAAGTCGGGAGGCTGTGCGGCGTCCGGGGCGCTGGCAGGGCCTCTGGGGCCGATGGAAAACAGAACCGTGCCGCCACCGTGCGACCAGCCCATCAGCGCTATGCGATCGGGGCGAATGCCGGGCTGGCGCTGCAGGTAGCGCAATGCCCCGTAGGCGTCCTTCGGACGTTCGACGGAGGCACGCGCGGTGCCGCCACCCCGGCACTCGCTGGCCTGCCCGCGCGAAGTGAAACTGTCCACCGCAAGCACGGTGTATCCGAGCGCATTGAAGCGCTGCGCCCAATCGAGTTCGCGCCGGTCGATGCCGCCTTTGCGCGTGAACATGCCATTGCACCCATGCATGAACACGACGGCGGGCGTCGGGCTTGTGGCGTTGGCGACGGGAAACAGGTACGCGTCGATCATCTCCGGCTTGCCGTCACCGTCGGTGTCCAACGAGGGCAGGCTGACTTTCTGCTGGGCGAACGCCGCGTCGCTCAGGACGAGCGCGGAAAAGGCGACGGCGGCGAATCCGACCCGAAGCACAACGGGTAATCCTTGGGGGAGTGCGACGGCGAATCTGCGCAGCATGATCGAATGCCTCCTGAAGACGCGGGCCTCCCGCGGTGCCGGATCGGCCCCGTGCGATGCGATGAGCGCGACGAACGCTGCCACCGCCGCCAACGCCGCCAACGTGGCTGCCGTCACGGCGAACCCGATGCGAGACGAGTATAGCCAGCCGCGGGTGCGCCAGATAGCGCGTGCGCCGTCTCCCATATTACGAACGATTGCGCGCCTGCCGGGTCCCCAACTCACCGCAGCCAAGCATTCGCAAAACGAAGATAAGCCGGGAGCGGGCAGCCGTTTAGAATGGCCTCGGATACCTAACCAATGCGCTCCGCAAAGAGAGAGCGCCAAACCTGTCCGGAGACATTCGACATGACCGAGAAGACGAACGCAGCCCCGCAAGCCCCGCAATGGCGTCTCGAGACGCTGGCCGTGCATGGCGGTTACCGACCGGACCCGACCACCCGCGCCGTGGCGGTGCCCATTTACCAGACGGTGGCCTTCGCCTTCGACGACACCCAGCATGGTGCCGACCTGTTCGACCTGAAGGTGCCGGGCAATATTTACACGCGCATCATGAACCCCACGCAAGACGTGCTGGAGCAACGCGTGGCGGCACTCGAAGGTGGCGTGGCGGCGCTGGCGCTCGCGTCGGGGCAGGCTGCGGTCACCTACGCGATCCAGACGATCGCCGAAGCGGGCGACAACATCGTCGCCGCGAGCGCGCTCTACGGCGGCACGTACAATCTGCTGGCGCACACGCTGCCGCTCTCGGGCATTACCACCCGCTTCGCCGATCCGCGCGACCCGGCGTCCTTCGAGCCACTCATCGACGACAGGACCAAGGCCATTTTCGCGGAATCGGTCGGCAATCCGCTGGGCAACGTCACCGATGTCGCGAAGCTTGCCGACATCGCCCATCGTCACGGCATTCCGCTCATCATCGACAACACGGTGCCCTCGCCGTACCTGCTGCGCCCGTTCGAGCACGGTGCGGATATCGTGGTCCACTCGCTCACCAAGTACCTGGGCGGTCACGGCACGAGCCTCGGCGGCGCCATCGTCGACTCGGGCAAGTTCCCCTGGGCCGAGCACAAGGCGCGCTACAAGCGGCTCAACGAGCCGGACGTGAGCTATCACGGCGTGGTGTACACCGAAGCGTTCGGCCCGGCCGCGTACATCGGACGCGCGCGCGTGGTGCCGCTGCGCAACACGGGCGCGGCGATCTCGCCCTTCAACGCCTTCCAGATCCTGCAAGGTATCGAAACGCTCGCACTACGGCTCGATCGCATCACCGACAACGCCCTGAAGGTCGCGCAATTCCTGCAGACGCACCCGAAGGTGGAGTGGGTGAACTATGCCGGTCTGCCCGACCATCCGGAGCATGCGCTTGTCGAGAAATACCTCTCGGGTCGCGGCCCCGGCATTCTCACGTTCGGCGTGAAGGGGGGACGCGAAGCGGGCGCCGCATTCCAGGACGCCTTGCAGCTCTTCACGCGCCTGGTCAACATCGGCGATGCCAAGTCGCTCGCCACGCATCCGGCGTCGACCACCCATCGCCAGCTCTCGCCCGAGGAACTGCGCAAGGCCGGTGTGAGCGAGGAGACCGTGCGGCTGTCCATCGGCATCGAGCATATCGACGATTTGCTCGCCGATCTCGATCAGGCACTGACAGCACGACGAAACTGAACGGGCCGCCGTGCCGCGCGGCGCGGCGGGTGCCAATCCCGGATGGCAGTCGTTTCTGACGGCGTATCATGCGCGGCAGCCGGTGGCGGGCAAGCGACCGGCGCCGTCGCCATGTGACCGTCATGAAATTGTCACGAACGCGGCGTAGTGTCCTTGCCCATTTCAAAAGGATTGCGCATGGACTATTTGCAAGTGCTCGTGCTCGCGATTGTGCAGGGGGTCGCGGAGTTACTTCCCGTGTCGAGCTCGGCACACGTGATCATGGCCGAGAAGGCGATGGGACTCGATCCGTCGGCGCCTGCCATGACGTTGCTGCTCGTCATGCTGCACACCGGCACGATGCTCGCCGTCATCGTCTACTTCTGGAATTCGTGGCGCGAGCGGTATTTCTCGTCGAAGCGCGACTTCGTGCACAACGCGAAGCAGGTCGTCATTGCGACCGGCTTTACCGGGGTGATCGGTCTGGCGCTGATGTTCTTCATCGAGAAGGTGCTGATGCGTGGTAGCGAGCACGCCGAGATCGAGCATCTGTTCGGCAACCTGTACATCATCTCGGCGGGCCTTGCGATGGCGGGCGTTCTGATCCTGATCTCGGGTCGCAAGCGCGCGCCGATGGGCGATCGTCCGATGCGCGCGGGCGACTCCGCGTGGATTGGTGCGGTACAGGGCTTGTGCCTGCCGTTTCGCGGCTTCTCGCGCTCGGGCTCGACGATCTCCACGGGCATGCTTCGCGGGCTCGACAAGGTGCGGGTGGAGGAATTCAGCTTCGCGCTGGCGGTCGTGCTCACGCCGCCCGTGATCGCGAAAGAGGCGTACCGCCTGTATAAGTCGGGTGGCGCGCAGACGCTGTCCGGTCACTTCATGACCGTGCTCACGCCGAGCCTGGTCGGCATGGTCTTCAGCTTCCTCGCCGGCCTCGTGGCGCTACGCTGGCTCTCGCGCTGGCTCGAGCACGGCCGCTGGTACCTGTTCGGCATCTACTGCCTGGTGGCGTCGGTTGCCGTGCTGGCGTCGAGTCGGATCCTGTAACACCGAAGTGCCGCAGTAACTGATTGGCGGGGGTGGCCGCGCATCCCCGCCGCACGTCACACCAGACCCGCGACCACCTCCAGAAACGCCGCGATGACCCGCGCGGCGCGGCGCTCCGCCAGGCACACAACGACGGTGGTCGTCTCCACGCGCGCATTGCTGATCGACACCGTGGCGAGCCGCTCGTCGGGCGTATGTTCGCGGGCCGACACGGCGGCAATCCCCAGTCCCAACATCACGGCTTCGCGAATCGCCTCGCGGCTGCCGATCTCCATCGCCACCTTCGGTGTCACGCCCGCGTCCTGAAGGGCCGCTTCGAGCGCGTGACGCGTGGTCGAGCCCGGCTCGCGCATGAGCATCGGCTCGCTGGCCAGTTCCGTGAGCTTCACGCTGCGGCGCCGCGCGAAGCGGTGCGTGCGCGGCACCAGCAGCACGACCGGATGTGTGCGATACGGCACGGTGTGCAACCGCGCGTCATCGTGATAGCGCGCGAGCACTGCCACATCCGTGCGATACGCGAGCAAGCCGTCGATCATCTCTTCCGAGTTGCCCGGCCGCATCGAGATGCGAATGCCCGGATAGCGCGGTTGGAACGCCGCCACGATTTCCATCGCGTGATGCGGCCCCACGGCGCCCAGCCGCAACTCCCCGGTGCGCAGCCCGCCATGCTCCTTGAGCAGGCCGAGCGCTTCGGCCTCGTCCGAGAAAATGCGCAGACTCACCGCGTAAAGCGCCCGGCCCGTCGGCGTGAGCGTCAATCCCCGGCCGTGCCGGTAGAAGAGTTCGACGCCGTAGGTTTCCTCCAGCGCACGGATCTGCGTGGTCATGGTCGGCTGGCTCACATGCAACGCCTGCGCCGCGCGCGTCACGCTGCCGTGGTGAGCGACCGCGTGGAATGAGCGCAATTGGGTAATTCGCATCGATACCGCTCCTGGAGGGTCTCTCGCGAGGTATAGGTTTTATCAATACTTCGTCGAAAAAATGTGAATTGGAAGTATAGGAGAACGCTCACCATAATCCAGCTCAATCTTCGTCAATCGATCGCAACGCCTGCGGGCGCGGCGGCACCGCTCTCACCATGACAGCTCGTTCCCATTTTCATAATCCGGTCGATGTTCACTTCGGTGCAGGCGCACTGTCGCACTTGCCGGCGCTGGTCGGCCCTCGCCGCGCGGTACTCGTCACCATGCCCGAAGCGCGCGCGCTGGGCATGACGGGGCAGGTCGAGGCGTTGCTGGGGCAGCGCCTGGCCGGCGTGATCGACCAGGTGAATCCGAACCCGGACGTGCGCGAGCTGGCGCCGATGTACGGCGACTTCTGGCGGCGTTACGGCCAATGCGAAGTGATTGTCGCGTTGGGCGGCGGCAGCGCGCTCGATACCGCCAAGCTGTTGATGGTGGCGGGCGACGACGACCGTTTCGCCACGCTCGTGGACGCGCTCGACGCGGGCGTCGCCCTGCGGCCGACACGCACCAAGCGTCTGATCACGATTCCCACGACCGCCGGCACCGGCAGCGAAGTCACGCCCTGGGCGACGCTCTGGGACCGCCATGTGAAGCGCAAGAAATACTCGCTGCACTTGCCGCAGACGTGGCCGGAAGCCGCCATCGTCGATCCGGATCTCACGCGCTCGCTGCCACGCGCCGTGACGTTGCAAAGCGGTCTGGACGCTTTGTCGCACGCGCTCGAGGCGATCTGGAACGTCAATGCCAATCCGATCTCGGACACGTTCGCCGTGACGGCCGCGCGCGACATGATGCGCGTGCTGCCCCGTCTCATGGCGTCGCTCGACGATGCCGATCTGCGCGCGCACGCGGCGCTCGCCGCGCTGCAGGCCGGCATGGCGTTCTCGAACACGAAGACGGCGCTCGCGCACTCGATTTCGTACGACATGACGCTGCGGCACGGGCTACCGCACGGCATCGCCTGTTCATTCACGCTGCCGGCGGTGATGCGTCTGGCCATTGGCCGACGGCCCGATCGCGACGCGGTGCTCGCCCGGGTTTTCGACGGCGATATCGCGAATGCACCCGGGAAGCTCACGGCGTTTCTCCATGACCTCGGCGTGGCCACGGAATTCTCCGCTTACGGCGTGAGCGAGACCGAGTCGAGCGCGATGATCGCCGCCGCGCTGGACGGCCCGCGCGGGCGCAATTTCATCGGCGCCGCAGCCTGAGAAGCCTGAGCGGCCCGGGCTGCTGTCGGCACCATCGGCGCAATCGTCGCCAAGGGCGCGCCTGCGCTCGAATGGGCCCGACCGATGTGTTGGGCGCATGCCCGTGCGCATGCGTGTTTTCGAGTCTTACCCGCAGTCCCCGCAATACCCATCATCACAACAACCGCCGCGTCATGAACTCGCGGCACCGAGACATCCAGGAGACAGACGCCCGGCGCAGACCGGTGCGTCGCAGCGCGCCGCCATGGCGCGGCGCACAACAGGAGGCGCAATGGAACAGGTTCTCACCGGTGTCGGCGACCGCGCTGCCGCCAATGCCGAAAAAGCGGTGCGCACGGTCGCGCTGGCCAGTCTGATCGGCACGACCGTCGAGTGGTACGACTTCTTTCTGTACGGGACCGTCACCGGGCTCGTGTTCAACAAACTCTTCTTCCCCAGCGGCGACGCGTTCGTCGCCACCGCGCTCGCCTACACCGTCTATGCCGTGGGCTTCGCCACGCGCCCGCTCGGCGGGATTCTCTTCGGACACTTCGGTGACAAGCTCGGGCGCAAACCCTTGCTGATCGTTACGTTGACGATCATGGGCGTTTCGACGTTCCTCATCGGACTCGTGCCGACCTACGACAGCATCGGCATTGCGGCGCCGCTGATCCTGCTGTTCCTGCGCCTGTTGCAGGGCATCGGGCTGGGCGGCGAATGGGGCGGCGCGGTGCTCATGGCATTCGAATACGCGCCGAGAGACAAACGCGGGCAGTTCGCCGCCTATCCGCAGATCGGTCTGGCAGTGGGATTGTGTCTGTCGACGGGTGTGGTCGCGCTGCTCTCGTCCACGCTGACCGACGCGCAGTTCATGGCCTGGGGCTGGCGTCTGGCCTTCATGCTCAGTCTGGTACTCGTGGCCGTGGGCATGTTCATCCGGCTACGTGTGCTGGAGACACCGGAGTTCGCCCGCATCAAGGACAGCCAGCACGTGGCCCACGTGCCGCTCTCGGAGATCGCTCGCGACTATCGGCGCAATGTGTTGCTCGGCTGGGGCGCGCGCTATATCGACGGGGTGGTGTTCAACGTCTATGCGGTGTTCGCGATTTCCTATCTCGTAGGCACGCTGCATTTCCCGAAGACACCGGTGTTGCTCGCGGTGACGGTGGCGGCGCTCGTGCTGATCGTCACGATTCCTTATGCGTCGAAACTCTCGGATCGCGTCGGGCGTCGCCGCGTGTTCGGCTGGGGCGCGCTGGCATGCGGCGTGTGTTCGATCCCGGCGCTGGCGCTCATGCATTACTCGTCGAACGTCTGGTGGGTGTCGCTTGCGGTGATCGTGCCGCTGGGTGTGGTGTATGCGTTCGTGTATGGGCCCGAGGCATCGATGTTCTGCGAGCTGTTCGACACACGCGTGCGATACACCGGCATCTCGGTGGTCTATCAGGTGTCGGGAATCGTCTCGAGTTCGATCACGCCGCTCGTGGCCGCAACGCTGCTCGAATACGGGGGACACAAGCCGTGGTGGATTGCGGTGTACGTGCTCGTGGTGGGATGCCTGTCCGCGGCCTGTGCGGCAGCGATGAAACGGACCTATTGAGGCAGACGCGGCGCAGGGGGAAGGCGGGGAGAAGGTTGCGCGAGGAGGCGCGCGAGAGAGAAATCTCGTCCCGGTGAGTCGGGAGCGCGGCAGGCCGGTGGATGGCTCCCCGGCTTGCCGCTTTTTTTACGGACTTACTGGCCGAAGTAGATCGAACCGGCGCGGTTCACGCGACCCGGCACTTCGTACACCGGAGCGACGACCGTCGACGATTGTGCCGCGACCGGACCCGGCTGGGCCTGTGCCTGAGTCTTCGCCTGAGCTTGCTGCTGGGCTTGCTGCGGCTGAGCGGCCGGCTGCTGTGCGCTCTCTGCGGCGCTGGCGGCACCGGCGACGAGCGCGAGGGCAAGGGTCGAGGCAATCAGAATCGGCTTCATTTTCATTTCTCCTGTCTGGCGAGACGTCCACCATGGGCGTCGTCATGGTTGCCAAATCTACGCTCGCGCGTGAGGGAGAAAAATGCGATCCCGAGGAAGGGCGCATTGCTGAAAACGAAATAATCACCCTTCAAAAATGCCGATTTTCCCTATTGGGCGGCAAGTCAGGGACGATATGTGCTCGCGCCGACCCGACGTGTCGGCGACATCCTTTTTGCAGTGCGGCAAGGCGTGCGCCGTGCGCAACTTACCGGCGGGTGATACGTACCGGCTGGCGGCGCGCACGCGCGGCGCGGCTGCGCAGATACGAGGCGGTCAGCAGCGAGGCGCTCACCAGCAAAAGGAAAGACCCGAGGGCAGCCATGGTAATGCTCCTGTTCGAACCGGGTCGTCCGCGGTGCGGCGCACCTTGCGAGCCACGATGCCGGTTGACTTCATCATGTTGTCACTCTACTGCCGACGCACTTTGCAATAAACCCCGTCGCGTCAAAGACCTTGTTGCGCGTGGCGGCATATCCGGTCGATTTCGCGCCCCGAAGGTGTCATTTACCTGCCACTTATGAGGTTTAACGGCGCTAACAAATTGATTTTCAATAGTTTTTTCGAATCGGACGATCGGTTGCGTTTTGTGGACGCTTAGTTGCGAAAAAACCACGGGTTTTCCCTAAGATTCATCCATGCCAACGCGACGGACACCGCAACGCAACAAACCAGGTGGTTCGATGCCCCGAACGCTAGCTGACCAAGCCGTTATCCAACATTGACAGGAGTCTCACCATGAACACTCGTATCCTTGCCGCCGTGGTTGCCGCCGCTTCGTTTGTGTCGGCCTCTGCTTTCGCCGATGCACGTTATGACAACAACGTGCCCGACATCGCCGTGACCGGTCAAAGCCAACTGAGCCGCGCCGAAGTGCGCAGCGAGCTTGCTCAGGCCGCCGCTGCCGGTGTGCTGAATCAAGTCGAAACCGGCGCACCGCTGGTCACGGCCAACCCGACGCAGGCCGCCGCGATCGCCGATCCGCTCACGCGTGCCGACGTGCGCGCTCAACTGAGCGATCGCACCCTGCTGCAGGACAACCGCTCGTAAGCTGCACACACGTCGATATCAAGCGACGCGAAGCCGCCAGCCCACACGGGCCGGCGGCTTTGTCGGTTGTGCGATTGCAGACAAGTGTGGCGCGTTCTTGCCGCCGGGCCGATCCATGCGTCGGCAGACGGTTACGGCGATGTTCGCAACCCCTGAGTGGCGGTGGGGACGACACGGTCGTGCACATCGCCGTCACAGGAACAACACCGGCGCCTGTGCGATCAGGTACAGCACGGCGCCAATCAACCCGCCGACGAGCGTGCCGTTGATGCGGATGTATTGCAGGTCCTGTCCGACGCTGAGCCGAATCTGCCGCGAAAGATGTTCCGCGTTCCAGCCGTGCACCGTGGCGCGGATGTGCTCCGTCACGAAGTCGGCGAAGCCCGGTGCCATGCGCTCGGCGGTGTCGAGCAGTTGGGCGTCGAGCGCGCGGCGCAACGATTCGCTGCGGGCAAGCTCCTGGCCGATCCACGCCGCGGCGCCCGTGATTTTCGCGCCGATGACGGAATCGTCGCGCGCGAGGTCGTGCTTCACCCAGTTTCGCCATTCGTTCCACAGCCCGCCCACGTAGGCGTTGAGCGCAGTATCGCCCTTGAGCTGGGCCTTGAACGCATCGAGCTTGTCCTGCAAGGTCGCGTCATGCTTGAGCCGTTCGATGAGCCCGGCGACCGCACGATCGAATGCCTGCCGCAACTGGTGCGTCTCGTCGGCTTCCATCTGCGCAAGCAAGCGCGTGAGGGCCGCCGAGATCATGTCCGATCCCTTGTCGCCGATCCACTCCGAGGGCAGCACTTTCTCCTTTTTCGGGTGATCGCTCTTGAGCCAGTCGACGATGCGCGCCGAAATGAATTCACGCGTGCGCGGTTCGTTCAGGAGTGCGATGAGATAGTCGAGCGTCTCGTCGAGCAACGCCTGATGACGCCCGTCGCGCGTGAGGGTATCCAGAATCGCCGCCGCCGATTGCGAGAAGTCCAGCCGGTCGATCATCGTGTCGAGTGCGCGACGGATGAACGCCTGCACGTTGCGCTCGTCCATCACGTCGAGCACGCCGCCCGTCACCTTCACCAGGACGGCACTCAATTGCCGGGTGTTTTCGTACGAGCCGAGCCAGTGCGTGACGGCGTCCGCCGGATTCTGCTGTCGAATGAGCCGCACGACCGACGGCGTGTCGAGAAACTTCTCGCGCACGAATCGGGCCAGGCCGTCGCCCAGCGCGTCCTTCTTTCGAATGAGAATGTTCGTGTGTCGCGAAAGCCCCGGAATCGGGATGCGCCGGAACAGCGCTTCGACCGCGAACCAATCGGCCAGCCCGCCGACCATCGCGGCTTCGGCCGCCGCGCGAATCCAGCCCGTCACGAAGTGCACGGGCATGAATAGCGTGGCGATGAAGATCGCCAGCGCGACCAGCAGAAAGGACAGGGCCCGGCGCTCGGCGCGCTGCAAGGCAATGGCGGGATCGGCGGAATCTGCGGAATCCATGCGCAGCCGGCTCCTGAAATGACGACGACGCTCGACAGGTTACCGCGACGGCCGCGTGATGATAAGTCCCGAATTCGCGTTTGCAAGCCCGTGTCCGCGCGCACCGGCGCGCTCGCGTGCGCGGTGTTGGGCCGATTCGCGCTGTCCGTGAAGCGAAACCCGGAAGTCGCGTTGGCGGACCGGGGAGGACACTTTGCGCGTGCTTCGACGCCATCGCGCCAAGGCGTGCGTCGTCGTGGTGCATCGTGACGTCGGTCCGACGCGCAGGCGCGCCGTCCGGACGCGGCGTTCCCGAGGATCTTGCCCGCCACGCGCGATAGGAGCCATGTCATGCCATCCACTGTTGACTACTGCGGCAACCACCCGCCGCTTTCCCCGGTGACGCCGCCGGCCCAGGATTTGCCGGACACGGATGACTTTTTCGAGCGAACGCTGACCGACATCATCGACGGCAAGTATCTCGTGGTCGTTCAAGGATTTGCGAATTCGGAATACGCGCAACCCGAGGGACTGAAGCTTGCGCTTACCCAGCAGTTGCTGACGACGCGCGATGCGCAGAATGGACGTCGGATCGTCGTCATCGGGGGCGGTAGCGATGCGAATATCGGGGTTGTCTACGCCCTGGCGCAGGAACTCGGCATGACGACGGCCGGCATCTACCTCGAGGGCGCGCTCGACACGACCCATTGTGATCGGTTTGTCGAGGTCAAACACGTGCCCGGTACGTCCGACCGGGGCACCGTGATGCCGACCTCCGGGGAGGATCTGTTCGTGGCGGCAATGCGGATCGCCAACGGCCCCAGGGGGCGGGTGGCACGATGCTGTGCTTCGGCGCCGACTCACCCACCGAAGCGCGCGCGAAGGCGGCGCACGAGGCGGGATATGACGTCACGCTGTTCCGGGAACACTGGCCGCAGGGGCAAGCCGCGGTCGTCGACTACCAGGACGTCATCGGCTCACTCATGGCGGCGGGTGTCGACGTGCGTTGAACAACGTTTTCGTTCCCCGGCGTGCAGACGTTGCGGCGTCGCCGCAATGAGAAACGCCCGGCGGGGATTCCCCACCGGGCGTCTTGTGCCGTGACCGGACGCCGCGATACAACGCGGCATCCGTCACGCGTCATCAGCCGCGTTGCTTCGCCTTCAACGCCAGACGGTACTTGTGCAGCAGCGGTTCGGTGTAGCCGTTGGGCTGCGTGAGCCCTTCGAACACGAGCGCGCTGGCCGCCTTGAACGCGAGCGAATCGTCGAAGTTCGGTGCCATCGGCACGTAGTGCTTGTCGCCAGCGTTCTGCTTGTCGACCACGACGGCCATGCGCTTCATGGTCTCTTCGACCTGCTCGCGCGTGATGACGCCGTGACGCAGCCAGTTGGCCAGGTGCTGGCTCGAAATGCGCAAGGTCGCACGGTCTTCCATGAGGCCGATGTCGTTGATGTCCGGCACCTTCGAGCAACCCACACCCTGATCGATCCAGCGCACGACGTAACCCAGAATGCCCTGTGCGTTGTTTTCGATCTCCTTGCGGATTTCATCGGCAGTCCACTCGGCCTTCGCCACGACCGGCACCGTCAGCAGACCGGTGAGCAGTGCGTCGCGCTCCTTCGCGTAGTCGATCTTCTCGAGCGCCTGCTGCACGGCTTGCACGTCGACCATGTGGTAGTGCAGCGCGTGCAGCGTGGCGGCGGTCGGCGACGGCACCCATGCCGTGTTTGCTCCGGCCTTCGGATGCGCGATCTTCTGTTCGAGCATCGCGTGCATCAGGTCCGGCATCGCCCACATGCCCTTGCCGATCTGGGCGCGTCCGCGCAGCCCGGCCGCCAGGCCCACGAGCACGTTGCTCTTTTCATACGCGGTGATCCATGCCGACGACTTCATGTCGCCCTTGCGCATCATCGGACCGGCTTCCATCGCCGTGTGCATTTCGTCGCCCGTGCGATCGAGGAAGCCCGTGTTGATGAACGCCACGCGCGCCGCCGCGGCTGCGATGCAGGCCGAGAGGTTCACGCTGGTGCGGCGTTCCTCGTCCATGATGCCCATCTTGAGCGTGTTGCGCGGCAGGGCGTACAGATCTTCGATGCGACCGAACAGTTCGTCGGCAAAAGCCACTTCGGCCGGGCCGTGCATCTTCGGCTTGACGATGTAGATCGAGCCGGTGCGCGAGTTCAGCTGGTGCTTGCGATCGTGCAGCGCGGCGAGCACGGTGACCACGCCGTCGAGAATACCCTCCGGAATTTCGTGGCCATCGCGATCGGTAATCGCCGGGTTCGTCATCAGGTGGCCGACGTTGCGAATGAACAGCAGCGAGCGCCCATGCAGCTTGACCGGCTTGCCATCGGCGCCGGTGTATTCGCGGTCGGCGTTCAGGCGGCGCGTGAAGGTCTTGCCGCCCTTGGCGACTTCCTCGGTCAGCGTGCCCTGCATCAGGCCGAGCCAGTTGCGATACAGGTCGACCTTGTCGTCGGCGTCCACGGCCGCGACCGAGTCTTCGCAGTCGATGATGGTCGTGACGGCGGCCTCGACGAGCACGTCCTTGATGTGGGCGGCGTCGGTCTTGCCGATCGGATGATTGGCATCGAACTGGATCTCGAAGTGCAGGCCGTTGTGCTTGAGCAGCACGGCGGTCGGTGCGGCAGCGTCGCCCTGGTGGCCCACGAACAGCGACGGCGTGGCCAGGCCGGTCGTGCCCTGCTTCGTGGTGACGACGAGCTTGCAATTCTCCACCCGATAGCCGGTCGCATCCTTGTGCGAGCCTTCGGCCAGCGGCGCGGCCTGATCGAGGAAGCCGCGCGCGAAGGCGATCACGCGTTCGCCGCGCTTCGGATTGTAGCCCGCGCCCTTCTCGGCGCCGTCGGTCTCGGGAATGGCGTCGGTGCCATACAGGGCGTCGTACAGGCTGCCCCAGCGCGCGTTCGCGGCATTGAGCGCGTAGCGGGCATTGGACAGCGGCACGACGAGCTGCGGGCCGGCCTGCTGTGAAATTTCGTCATCGACGTTCGCCGTGGTGGCCTTCACGCTCGCGGGCGCGGGCAGCAGGTACCCGATCTTCTCGAGGAACGCGCGATACGCGGGCGCGTCGGCGATCGGGCCCGGATTGGCGCGGTGCCAGTTGTCCAGTTCGCCTTGCAGGCGGTCGCGCTCGGCGAGCAGGGCGCGGTTCTTCGGCGCGAGGTCGTGGACGATGGCGTCGAAGCCCTTCCAGAATGCGTCGACATCGACACCGGTGCCCGGCAGGGCTTCCTTTTCGATGAACGCGATCAGATTGTCTGCGACCTTCAGGCCGCCACGCTGGGAAGTGGAAGTCATGATGCTGTACTCGAGTTTGAAAACCTGGTTGACGCGACTTCGTCGCCCGGCTTCGACGTTCCGGCACTCGTTTCACCGGGGAGTCGTCGGCAGGGCGGACGATAAGGGGCAGTCTTATATAAGACTCTGAGTGTAATCCTTCTCCGCGCGCTCGGAAACCCGGGATTTCAGGTGGCGACACCACCGTCGGTTATAGGTGGCATAAGGGTTTGCGTATGACGTCGGTGCGACAAGGCTTTGCGCCCCGTGCGCATTTTTTCATCGTCAGTTGCAGCATTCGATATGGCGTTTCACTTCATGAGAAATGGCCGCGACCCGCCGGTGGCGCGCGATGGCCATCGGATACCCCGGAATTTGTCGGTTCGTGCGGCGGGTACACTCGATGCTCTGGCCGGCCGATCCGGCGTGGTCCCCCGAGAAATTCTTTGCCCCCGGAGGCATGTGTCGTGAAACAGATTCTGATGATGAGCAGTTCCCGCAAGGGCAACCTGGGGTATCTGGAGCAGGTCGACGATCAGGTGCACGCGGTACTGCGCGGGCGTGCCCGGCGTGTGTTGTTCGTGCCGTACGCGGGCGGCATCACGTCCAGCTTCGATGACTACGAGGCACGCGTGAAACCGACCTTCGAGCGGCTCGGCTACGCGCTCGAGTCGATCCACCGAAGCCCGGACCCACGCGCCGCGGTGGCGCTCGCCGACGCGGTGGTGGTGGGCGGCGGCAACACGTTCGCCCTGCTCGATCGCCTTTACAACGCGGGACTCGTGGGTCTGCTGCGCGAGCGCGTGAATGCGGGCATGCCGTATGTGGGGTGGAGCGCCGGGGCGAACGTGGTGTGTCCTACGATTCGTACGACGAACGACATGCCCATCGTCGAGCCGCCGACGCTCAAGGCCCTCAACCTGATTCCGTTCCAGGTGAACCCGCATTTCATCAGCGGCAAGCCCGTCGGCCACAACGGCGAGTCGCGCGAGGAGCGGCTGGCGGAGTATCTGGCGATCAATCCCGATGAGTGCGTCGTCGCCATTCCGGAAGGCACCGCGTTGCACGTGCAGGGCGATCAGGCGACCGTGATGGGAGATTTCGACGCGTTGTGCTTCAGGCAGGGCGGCATCGTCGAGAAGCTCGCCCCGGGCAGCACGTTCGCGCTGGCGTCGATCTGATCAGGCGTCGTCGTCGAGCCAGGGCACTTCGACGTCGGTCAGGAAGGCGACCATGGCCAGCGGACGCGCCTCATGGCGCCCCATCTTGCCGTCGGCGCGATGCCACACGACCTGGAAGGTCTCCGGATGCCTGTCGGCGATCAGTTGCACGGTACGCAACTCTTCTTCGTCCGCGTCCTCGATCGGACCGTCGAACGACAGCACGAGCGTCTGCGGCCACACACCGTCTTCCGGGTCGTACACCTTGTCGCCGTTGGGCACGTCCACCACCGCCTCGACGCCGATCGTTGCCGACGCCGCCACGATCATCTCGCCAAGTGCGCGCAGCAGCGCCGTGGCACGGGCGGAGTTGATCTGGCGCATGGCGAGATCGCCGCGCGTCAGGGCTTGTTCCAGCTTGGGATTGGTTTTTTGATTGGACATGCGGTTCCTCGGTAAAACGTTGACCACCCCTTGGCGGCCGTGTCATGTCATTGCGACGCCGGTGCCTTGCAGGGGGTTCCGATGCTACCACCGTCGCGCATGCCGGGGCGCATTACAATGCGGTTTTCGTTACTTGCGGTGCTCCCGGTACCTGTCGTCATGGATTCCCCAAAGCCTCTCCCGTCCGACCCATCCGCCCAGGCCGCTGCCGCCGGGGCAAGCGACACCTATCTGCGTCTGCTCGGCGAGACTGCCAAGATCGACTGGAAGGACCTGGAGTCGTTCTTCGCGCGCGGCGCGCTCCTCTACGTCGCCCCCGGCGTCGATCTCGTGTCGGTCGCGCAAGCGGTTGCCGACGACGACACCACCACCGTATCGCAGTGGCTTTCGTCGGGCCTGGTGCAGCGAATGCAGGCCGAACAGGCGTCGGATTTCGCGGCGCGCACGCCCGAACTTTGGGCCGTCGTCGTGGCACCGTGGGTGCTCGTGCAGGAGCGCGGCACCGTCGCCTGACGGGCCTGCGCGGCCGCGCCCTCCGACGTGTTCCCCGCCGCTTATTCGGTAATGCCCGCCTCCACGAGGCGGCGCGTGCAATCTTCCAGCAAATCCTGCGCCACCACCGACGCGTACGCATAGTCCGCGTCGAGGGATTCCATCATCTCGTGCGCCGTGTATAGCCCCGCTTCGCGCGAGAGCGTGCCGGCCAGTTCGCGCGCAAAGTCGTCGCTCAGTGTCGAGAGCAGACGCCGCTCTTCCAGCGGCAATTGCAGCTTCGAGCGCGACAGCCACATCTGCGCGAGCGTCGCGCCCTGCTTGTCCGTCATCCACTGCCCATGTTCGTAGAATGCCGACAGACGCTCGGCCGTCAGCGCGAACAGCAGCGCGCGACGCGTGTTGAAATTCAGACGAATCGGGGTATTTTCCGGCATGACGGGAACCGCAGAATGCGGACAAAAACGGGATCAGGGGGCAAAGGTATCACGCGAACAGGCGCAACAGCGCATTGCGCGCGTGGCGGATCAGCTCCGTTTCGTCGGCGCGTCCGGGCAGCAGGTGGAATTCCGCGCGCGGCAGCGGCGGCAGGCCGAGCGATGGCGGGCAGACGACGAGGTCGGCGGTGAGCGCCGATTCGTTCAGACACGAAATACCCAACCCTGCGCTCAGCGCCAGCTGCATGCCGGCGACGCCCGCCGCCGAGTGCGATACGCGATATGGCACCTTGTGACGCTCGAGCACACCCAGCACGAGGCTTTGCAAAGCGCACGACGGCGGCAGGGTCACGAGCGGCAGCGGCTCGCCGACGGGCTCCGTCAGCGTCGACGACATGGCCCACACGAGACGTTCGCGCCGCACAAGCGTGCCTGGCGTGCGATACCCCAGCGCCCTGGCGCCTTTGCCGATATCTTCATTCATCAGCCGCAGCGCCAATCCCACGTCGAAGTGCTCGCCGGTCATCGCCGTTCGCTCGATCTGCGCACTTTGCATGGCGCTCACATGCAGCCGCAACCGCGGGTACAGACTCGTGAATCGCTTGAGCACGCGACCGACGTCGTGCGGTCGGTAGTAGTCCGTGATCGCGATGCGCAGTTCTCCGTCGAGCAACACGCCCTGCAGGTCTTCGAATGCGGCTTCGGAGAGCGCCGATATCTGACGGGCATACGCGAGCAGCCGTGTCCCCGCGGGCGTGGGGCGCATGCCCTTGCGCGAGCGCACCAGCAGTGGCTGTCCAGCACGTTCTTCGAGCTTCTTGAGTTGCTCGCTGACGGTGGACTGTGACAGGAAGATCTGTTCGGCCGCGGCGGAAATGCTGCCTGCGTCGTGAATGGCGATGAAGGTGCGCAACTGCGTGAGATCGAAGGCTCGGGCGTTCATGGCGGCTCTCGGATGTCGCGGAAACCCCCGACGGGAATCATGCCCTTCGCAGGCGCCCGTGACGACGCCTTCGGCGGATCACACCGCGCGGTTATCGGGCAGGACCCCGTCCGGACGAACGGGAGTATCCGTTCTGGTTAATCCGGAAAACACGATATAAGTCATCGAATTTTCCCGCTTTTCCGATGCAATGTCCATCCGTAGGATGAGGCCGTGGCGTTGGACTGTCCCCATGGCTGCATGGCCGAGGGGACGCGACGCCGCCGACCTCCCTCCGCTCTGAGTCGCGTGCCGTTCGGTTCGCGCACCGTGTCATCCATGAATGAACGTCTCTGTCCTGCTCCCGCCGTTTCCCCGAAGGCAGCGGCGCCCACTGCGTCGACGCCGCCCATCTCAGGGGGTCTCGGCCCAAACCATCGCTGGAAGGTGCTCGGCGTCGGTGTGGTCGCCAACGCCAGCTTTGCCGCCGCGATGGGCGGCATTCCCGCGACGGCCGTGCAAATGCGCAGCGCCTACGCGCTCGGCACCGGCGATCTCGGTATCGTGCTCGGCATGATCGGCCTGGGCATCGCCCTGTCCGAATTGCCGTGGGGCATGTTGACCGATCGTTGGGGCGACCGCAGGGTGCTCCTCGTCGGTCTGTTGGTGACGGCGCTGGCATTCGTCGGTCTGGGGGCCTGGGTGGTGCCCAGGGCGCCGTTCATTCCGTCGGCGCCGGTGCTCGCGGCGGGCATGCTGCTCATCGGCGCGCTGGGCGGCAGCGTCAATGGGTCGAGCGGGCGCGCGATCATGCGTTGGTTTCACGATCGCGAGCGCGGTCTCGCGATGAGCGTACGGCAATGTGCCGTGCCCCTGGGGGGCGGGATCGGTGCGCTCGTACTCCCGGGCACCGCCGTGCACTTCGGCTTCGGCGCCGTGTACATCGGGCTTGCGGCGGCGTCGCTGGCGGCGGCCGGCATGGCCTGGCTTTGGTTGCTCGAACCGCCGCAGGGGGCGAACGGCAGTGCGGCGCCGCCGGCGAGCGTCGCGGCGAAAGCGCGCGACGCCAACCAGCCGGCCCCGACCAACGGCGGCGGCTTGCCGATGCAGGACAGGCATTACTCGCCGCTGCGAGATGCCCGACTGCTGAGTACGGCGCTGGGCATGGCGGTGCTCGCCATGCCGCAGATCGCCGTGCTCACGTTCGGCACGGTGTTTCTCCACGACTTCGCGCACGCCAGCGTGGCGACGATTTCGCTCACATTGGGCGCGGTGCAGGCCGGTGCGGCGATCACCCGTGTGTGGAGCGGACGCTTTACCGACAAGCGTCGCAATCGTCCGCAGTATCTGCGCGTGTGCACGATCGTGGTCGGCGCGGTGTTCGCGCTGCTCGCCCTGCTCGTGGCGCTGCTATCGCTGCGTCCCGACTGGCTCGCGCACGGCACGCCGTGGGTGGTGATCCTGCTGATTGCGGGCGGTGTGGTGGCGTCGGCGTGGCACGGGGTGGCGTTTACCGAATTGGCCACGCTCGCCGGCGCGTCGCGCGCGGGCACGGCACTCGGTATCGGAAACACCGGCGTCTTCCTCACGATGTTCCTCACGCCGCTCAGTATCCCGCTGCTGCTGTCGATCGGTGGATGGGGGCTGGTGTGGGTGGGCGGCCTGCTTTGCGCGGCCATCGCGTGGCCGTTGTTTGTCTGGTCGCACCGCCAACGCGCGTGAATCGCGTGAATCGCGTGGCTCGTGTGACTCTGAGCCGCGCTAACGGCCTTTCTGTCTGTCGGTACGCTACGTACGACATACGTGCGTAGCGCTCGCGCGCTCGGGCCGCCGCGTCAGGGCAAGTGCACGTTGTCCACGAGGAAGTCGAGAAACGCTCGCACGCGCGCAGGCAAATGACCGCCCTGCCCGACGTACACTGCGTGCACCGGCTCCGCCTCGCCCGCGTTGTAGTCCTCGAGCACGGTGACGAGGCGTCCGGCGCGCAGGTCGTCGTCGACGTGGTACCGCGCATGACGCGCCAGCCCCACCCCCTGGAGTGCGAGCTTGCGCATTGTCTCGCCGTCGCTCAGCGACAGGTTGCCGGTCTGGTGGAAGTGCGTGACGCCGCCCGAGCCGTCGCGAAACGGCCAGCCCTGCACCTGGCGATCGAAGTTGAACGCCATGACGTTGTGATGCACCAGGTCGGCAGGCGTGCGCAGCGGGGCGCTGCGCGCAAGATAATCGGGCGACGCCACCACGTGCACCTGACTTTCGCCGAGCTTTCGTGCCACGAGTCGCGAGTCGCGCAGCGGACCGGCGCGCACGGCGACGTCGGCGCGCTGCTCCAGCAGGTCGACGACGGTGTCGGTGAGCGTGAGATCGAGCCGGATTTCGGGATACCGGGCGAGGAACGCCGGAATCACCGGCAAGAGGTAGTGGGTGCCGATCGGCACGCTCGAATTCACCCGCAACCATCCGCGCGGCACGGCGCCCGCAGCCGCTTCGCGCTCGGCCGCGTCGATATCGGCGAGCACGCGCATCGCGCGCTCATGGAATGCGCCGCCCTCGGGGGTAAGTTGCAGCCGACGAGTCGAACGGTTGAACAGGCGCGTGCCCAGACGCGTTTCGAGCCGCGCGATCAACTTGCTCACGGCCGAAGGCGTCATGTGCAATGCCCGCGCGGCGGCAGAGAACCCACCGAGTTCCACCACACGCGTGAATACTTCCATATCGCCGGAGCGATTGACGTCCTGTCGACCCATTCGATACCCGTGATTCCTGTCTGTCTCGGCCGCCCGGGCGGCCGCCTGCGTCCCGCCTTGTCCCTTGGCGTCCCGCCTCAGCGCCCGCTGTTCGCCGATTTGTGCCTTGATGTCACAAATCATATTCCCGGCGGCAGTCTATTTCATCAATGAAAGGACGTCTATATTCCGCACATTGCCGCGCCGTCGAACATGTCGACGGCGCGGCCGTTCCCTCGTTCAGAAAGGAGTTTTCCGTGCCCATCGCCCTTTACGCCCTCACCGCCGGTGCCTTCGGCATCGGCGTGACGGAGTTCGTCATCATGGGCCTGCTGCTCAACGTCGGCGCCGACTTCGGCGTGTCGATCGCGGCGGCGGGCCTGCTGATTTCCGGCTATGCCCTCGGTGTGGTGGTCGGCGCCCCGGTCATGACCACCGCGACCGCCCGCTGGCCGCGCAAGACCGTGCTGCTCGTGCTCATGGCGATCTTCACTGTCGGCAACGCCGCCTGTGCGCTCGCCCCGACGTACGGCGCGCTCATGGCCGCGCGCGTGCTCACCTCGTTCGCCCATGGCACGTTCTTCGGCGTCGGCTCCGTGGTCGCGACCGGATTGGTGCCGCGCGAGCGTCGGGCGTCCGCCATCGCCGTGATGTTCACCGGACTGACCGTCGCCAACATTCTGGGCGTGCCGTTCGGTACGTGGCTTGGACAGCATTTCGGATGGCGCGCCAGCTTCTGGGCCGTGACGGCCATTGGCGTGATCGCATTTCTGGTCATTGCGGGGTTCGTGCCGAGGATTGCCGCACCGACGCACGCGGGTGACTGGCGGGCCGACCTGCGCGCGCTGGCGCGCCGTCCGGTGTTGCTGGGCCTGCTCACGACCGTGCTCGGCTGGGTTGGCGTATTCGGCGTGTTCACCTATATCGCGCCGCTGCTGACCGAAGTGACGGGGTTTGCGGAAGGGGCCGTGTCGCCGATCCTGCTGGTCTTCGGCGGGGGTCTGGTCGTGGGGAACCTGCTGGGCGGCAAGCTCGCGGACCGTCATGTCGTGCGTACGGTATTGGGAAGCCTGATGGCGCTCTCGGTCGTGCTCGGCCTGATGACGTTCGCCATGCACTCGCACTGGCTGGCCGTCGTTTTCGTGGCGCTGCTCGGCGTGACCGCCTTCGGGACGGTGGCACCGCTGCAGTTATGGGTGATGGAGAAGACGTCGGGGGCGGGCGAGAGTCTCGCATCGAGCTTCAACATCGCCGCGTTCAACCTCGGCAACGCCATCGGCGCGTGGCTGGGCGGCTTCGTGATCGACCACGGCCCCGGGCTGGCTGCCGTGCCCTGGGTCGCGGCGCTGGTGCCGCTCGCCGGCGCCGGCGTGGCCGTGCTGAGCCTGCGACTGGATCGACGTGATGCCCTCCGTCAGGCCGTGCCGAACTGCGAAACGCCAGCGCTGTAAATCGCATGGCGGCCGGGGTCCCCGTCTTCGGGGCGTCAGGCCACCGCGCCATCAGGCCATCACACCGATGATCACGCTGGCGGCGGTAAACGCGGCCGTGGCCCCCACACCCGGCGCCAGCCCGCGCGCCGCGAGCGTATCGTGCGGCATGACGGCTGCGAGCCGCGTGCCGCCGGGCAGGGCGAGGATCACTTCGGCCTGCCCCTCGTCGTCCTCGATGGCGTCCACCGTGCCGCAGAGCCGGTTGGCCGTGGGCAAGCCGGCGAGATCGACACCGCGCGCGATTTCGATCCAGGGCGCTTTGATCAACGCAAACGCCTCGCCGCCGGTCGCCAATCCCAATGCCTGCGCGCTGTGATGGGTGAGCGACGCGACGATGGCCTCGCCGCCCGGCAGCGTCAGCGTCACTTCGTCGTTCACGCCGCAATGCCGGATGCCGCTGATCGTGCCGTGCAACTGGTTGCGCGCGCTGGTCTGGAGTCCGAGGCGCGCGATGATCGGCCACTGTTCGTCGAAACGCTCTAGATCGGCCGCGACGCGCGCGAGGAATTGCTGCTGCGCCGCCTCCACGGCACGGAACGCGGCGACCAGTTTTGCGCCGCGGGCGGTCAGCCGCGTACCGCCGCCGCCGCGCCCGCCCGTGCTGCGCGCCACGAGCGGCTCGCCTGCCAGTTGATTCATGGCGTCCACGGCATCCCACGCGGCCTTGTAGCTCATGCCCGCCGCCTTGGCCGCCGCCGTGATCGATCCGGTGGTGGCAATGTGTTCCAGCAGGGCGATGCGCGCCTGGCCTCCGAGCGACGAATTGCCACGATGCAACCACAGCGAACCGCTGACTTGCAGAGAGGTGTCCATTTCGTTGTGCAAAACGCCGGGCGGCGTTGAAGAAGGTTCGGAAACCATAATGATTTTTTCGATTCAATACAGCGGGTGGCCGCATTGTAGAGGGCGGGCGAACCGGCGGAAAACAACGCTGGACGGGGAACTGTTGCGGCGCACCAACGAAGCACGCTTCGGAGATTCCTTTGGGGGACGAATGGGGGACGTTTCTCCTCTACATTGAATTTGCCGCATGCCCCCCAAAAAGCCGGTCGTATCGCGTCAGGTCGAGTTTTGGCCGGATCAGCGCGCACCGGGAATGCGACGTTTGCCGAAGTGCCCACTCACCTGACACAACAGAAACGGGGTGAAATGATGCGCGTCAGGAATATCAAGGAAACGGTTGACGGGGCTCGATACTATCGTCTGGTTCGCACGCTGCCCAACGGCAAGCGACATCAGATGCAAATCTCTTTCTCCGCAGGTGAAATGCGCTTCAGAAGTTTCGTCGCACAGCGATTGTGGTTGCTGCGCGCCGAAATGCGGGCCAGCACGCGCGCGGCCGCCACGCCGGCGCCTCGCAGCAACATGCCGCAATTGGTCTTCTGACGTCCACGGCAGGATCGAAGTCGCGAAGCGCCGGCCTGGGCCGGCGTTTTCGCGATGCGTCTGCGTCGCCTCGGGACGGGGCATCATCCCGTCATGCGTGGAGACGGCAGCCGGGACGGCGCCGGCGCCCCGCGCTTGACCGCCGTCAGCCCGGTGCCCGCATGGGCGATTGCGAATTGCACCAGCTCGTCGAACGAGATCGGGCGGGCAAACAGATACCCCTGGGCATAGGTGACGTTGCGCGTGCGCAGGTAGCTCGCCTGCATCTCGTTCTCGACGCCCTCGGCCACGATCGTCATGTCCAGCCGCTCCGCGAGGTGGATGATGGAATCGCAAATGTTGCGCGTGACCACATCGTCCTCGGTCACGGGCAGGAATTCCTTGTCGATCTTCAGATAGTTGAAGTCGTAGCGCTTGAGATACCCGATGGAGTTGTTCTCGGCGCCGAAATCGTCGAGCGCGGTCTCGATGCCGCGCCGCTGGAGCTCGGCCATCACGCCGCGTGCGGCGGCCGTGTCGCGAATCACGTAGCGCTCGGTGATCTCGGCGACCATCGGATAGGTGTCGTTCAGCGTGCCGTAATACCGCTCGATGTCATGCACGATGGTCATGTCGCGCAAGTGGCGCTCGGCGAGGTTAATGCCGATATGAAAGCCCTGCGGTAACGCGCCTTTGGCCACGTCGTTGCGAATCTGACGCAACAGCGAGCGGGTGAGTTCGATGATGAGGCCGTTGTCTTCGGCAATCGGAATGAACGCGTCGGGCCGGACCAGCCCCGCGACCGGATGATGCCAGCGCACCAGCGCCTCGGCGCCCGCGCAGCGGCCCGTCGCCAGCTCCATCACCGGTTGGTAGTAGACCTTGAATTCGTTATGCCGAATGCCCTGCGCGATCTGTCGCTTCATGAACTGCGCAGGGCCCAGGCGGCGGAATGTCATCACGCCGAGCAGGAATGCGACGACCCCTCCGAACGAAAGAAAGATCGGCGCCTGGTTGGCCGCGAGCGATTGCATCAGCGACGGGCTGCCTGCGAGCGACGTGACGAAGTGCTCCGACGCCAGCGTTACCTGCGCGCCGCGTGTCGCGATCCCGGCCGACTCCAGTCTCGGACCCTCGGAAGTGAGTGCCACCTTGCCCACCGTCATGGCGGTCCAGGCCAGGTCGCTGTTCTTGATGCTCAGGAGGGTTTCCGTGAGATAGATGCCGTCGACGAAGCCGAGCACGCCGTCCGTCGCCGAGGTCGGCACGTAGAGGGCGAGTGCCGGTGCGTCGGGGACGTACGGCGAACCGCCGACGAGCAGGGTACGCGTGCCGGTCAGCATCGGCACGAGATCGGCGGGTAGCGGCAAGCTCACGGGCATATCTGACCGAACCACCGACGAGCAATAGAGCTGGCCGCGAGAGACAAGCCAAATGGAGCGGAAGTATGGGCTGAGCGTGCCGGCCGCCTGGAGCGAAGTACTCACTTCGCCGCAAGCGCGCCCCACCCAGGGGGCGGCGCCCCGGAGCGTACCGTCGGCTTGCGCGATGATGCGCTCGATGGCATCGCGCTGACGTTCGGCATTTTCCTGAAGCACCGATTGCGACATGTGATAGATGCGCAACCAGCCCAGCACCAGGACGACGACGAGCGTGACCGCCACGACAAGTCCGGTCACCAGCCACTGCACGACTCTGGAGTGTTGAATCATGTTCTGCTGCCAACCAAGGAAAGCGTCGGGCCGCCGACTGCACCGGGCGCGTCGACCATCCGGGACCCCTGGAATGCCGCTCGCGCGCGCCGTGTTGCACGGCACAACTCGTCAATCGACTCTACACGAATCCCCGACGGCGTCCGACCCCCGATAAACCCGCACAGCCCCGGAAAACCTGCCGCCGAGCCTCGGGATGTGTGATTTGCCGCGAGTCCACCGCAGCAGGATGCGCCCGGATCGTCTTGCGATTTCAGGCGTCATCGGTTTTCGAGGAATCCGCAGTTTGCGGAGACTGGAGATGGCGCAATCGCGACAAAACTTGGCGTAACGACGATTTACGCATGCTCTACACTTCAGTCATTCCATTTCCGACGAAAATTGGGATTAATCCCAACTTTTGCGCATAGCTGGGCGAAAGCCGTCGGAATTGCCGCGTTTTCCTAAGCCTTTGACGTCATTGTTCCCGTCCATGTCGAGTCAACCTGCAACGACCCTTCCCGGCACCCCCGCGCCGGCGGCGCAGGGCACCGCGTTTCGCGTGCTGTCCGCGATCAGCTTTTCCCATCTGCTCAACGACATGATCCAGTCGTTGATCCTGGCGATTTATCCGCTGCTCAAGGCCGGCTTCAATCTGAGCTTCGCGCAGGTCGGCCTGATTACGCTGACGTATCAGGTCACGGCGTCGCTGCTGCAGCCGGTGGTAGGCCTGTATACCGACAGGCATCCGAAGCCGTACTCGCTGCCGGTCGGCATGGGCTTCACGCTCGTGGGCCTGCTGCTGCTGGCCGTTGCACCGAACTTCGGCGTGCTGCTCGTGGCGGCGGCGCTGGTGGGCATGGGTTCGTCGGTGTTCCATCCGGAGTCGTCGCGTGTGGCCCGAATGGCCTCGGGGGGCCGTCACGGTATGGCGCAGTCGTTCTTCCAGGTCGGCGGCAATGTGGGTTCGTCGCTCGGGCCGTTGCTCGCCGCGCTCATCATCGCACCGCACGGCCGCGGGAGCGTGGCGTGGTTTTCGGTGGCGGCGCTCGTCGCCATCTTCGTGCTGTTCCAGGTGAGCCGCTGGTACGCCGCGCAGCGCGCCGCGCACCTGGGCAAGCCGGCCGCGCGCCGTGGCGGCACGGCGCATCTCTCGCGCAACCAGGTGATGTTCGCGATCGGCATTCTGCTGGTGCTGATCTTCTCGAAGTATTTTTATCTCGCCAGCATCAGCAGCTACTTCACGTTCTACCTGATCAGCAAGTTCCACGTATCGGTGCAAAGCGCGCAGGTGCACCTGTTCGTGTTCCTGTTCGCCGTGGCGGCGGGCACGATGATCGGCGGTCCGCTGGGCGACAGGATCGGTCGCAAGTATGTGATCTGGGGCTCGATCCTGGGGGCGGCGCCGTTCACGCTGATGCTGCCGTATGCCAACCTCTTCTGGACCGGCATTCTGACGGTCGTGATCGGCCTGATTCTCGCCTCGGCCTTCTCGGCGATTCTCGTCTATGCGCAGGAGTTGATTCCGGGCAAGGTGGGCACGGTCTCGGGCCTGTTCTTCGGCTTCGCCTTCGGCATGGGCGGCGTGGGCGCGGCGGTGCTCGGTCAGCTCGCCGATGCAACGAGTATCGACTTCGTCTATCACGTGTGCGCTTACCTGCCGTTGCTCGGCATCGTCACGATCCTGCTGCCGAACGTCGAAGGCCACAAGAAAACGGCAGCCGCCTGACGCGGGAAGGCGCACGACATTGCCGGTATCCGCACACCGGCACCGCCATGAAAAAAGCCGGTTCCGAGATGTCGGAACCGGCTTTTTCCTGTCCGCGCGGCGACGCGGTTCGGATGGCTGCCACGGCGCGCTTACTTCGAACCGCGCTTCTGCAATTCCCAGCGGCCGTTCTCACCCTTTCGGCACGCCGCCAGGCGCAGCGTGACTTCCTGACCGCGCGCGCCGAGCAGCACGATCAGATCGCGGCAGGTCTGGGCGTCGGTCTTCTGGGTGTTGGTCGGGGTGAGTTGCGCGGTGATGGCGGTCGGATTGCCCGTGCCCTTGTTGCTCCACTCGACGGTTTCGTTGTCTTGCTGATCGGACAGCGCCGCACCCGCGGCCTTGGCGATCGAGGCGTTGTCGGCCTTGCGCATGAAAGCGAGCGGCGAGTTATCCATGAACGCGAGATTCGAAGCGGCGAACGCGGGCGTGAACGCGCCTGCGCCGATGGCGAGCGCCGTGCCAAGCGCGAGGGAGCGGGCACGCGACAAGCGGATATGTGACATTCGGAGTCCTTGAGATTGTGGACAGGGGACGGAGCCTGCACGACACCGGTCCGGCGCTTGGGCCGGCGCCCGGCGGCAGGGAGCAAAGCGATCATAAAAGAAACAGCGGGCGGCGTCATCCCGGCGGGCCGAAGATGCTGCCCCTATTGCCGTCTGGCGGCGCGCACGACATCGGCGACTTGCCTGAGCGCCGCTTGCAGTGCCTCGTCGCTGCCGGGCGAGCCGAGCGCGACGCGAATGGCCGACGGCGCGCTTTGGCCCGGCGCGGCGAAGGCATCGACCGGCGTGACGGCAATGCCTCGCGCGTGCAGGGCGGCGACCGCGTCGTCGCAGCGCATGGGCGCGGGCACCGGCAGCAAGCGATGGAAGGAACTGTCGTGTCCCGTCGAATCGAGCCCCGCGAGACAGGCTTTCGCGATAGCCTGACGCCGCTGCGCCAGCGCGCGCTTGCGCCCGATCCAGAGATCGAGCGTGCCGTCCTCGAGCCATCGGGAAGCGAGTTGCGCCATCAATGGCGCGGCGCTCCACACGCTGGCCCGCATAGCGGCATGCACGCGCGGCAGCAGTTCGGGCGGCGCGAGCAAATACGCCACGCGTAAGCCCGGGGCGCCCGGCTTGGAAAGGCTGCAGACCTCGAACGTGCGCTCCGGGGCCAGGTGCCGGAGCGGGGGCGGTGCGTCGGCCACGAGAAATCCGTACGCGCTGTCCTCGATGAGCAGCAGATCATGGCGGCGGGCGACCTCCACCAGGGCGGCACGCTGCGCCAGCGGCATCACGCCGCCCAGCGGGTTGTGCAACGTCGGCATCGTGTAGACGATCCGCAACCGGCCGGCATGCGTTCGGCAAGCCGTGTCGAGTGCGGCGGGGTCCATGCCGTCGGGCGTCATGGCGACGGCGACGAGCGGTATGTCGCGCAATGCGGCCAGCGCCTTCCAGCCGGGATAAGTCAGCGACTCCACGGCAACCGGTTCGCCCGCCCGGCACAGCGCCAGCTGGAGCACGTCAAGCGCGTGCTGGCCACCGGCGCACACCACCAGGGCATCCGGCGAGAGCGCCACGCCGTCGCGACGCGACAGCCATTGCGCGGCCGCGCGCCGGTCGTGCGGATGGCCGTCGTGCGGAGCATGAGTGAGCAAGGCGCGCAGGTCGCCGGCGGCGGCCGTCTCCCGCAATGCCTGCCGGAATGCCTCGGTCTGTTCCGGCAACACCGGGTAGTTGAACGCCAGATCCACGCCGCCGAGGGCGCCGGGCGCCGGTGACCACTGGGCAAACGCGGCCGCCGCGCCGACGGCGGGCGACCGCACGAACGTGCCGCGCCCGACCTCGCCGACCGCAAGGCCGCGACGCGCCAGCTCGGCGTAGATCCGGGTCACCGTGGAGACCGCCAGGCCGTGCGCATCGGCGTAGTCGCGCTGCGGCGGCAGACGCGTGCCCGAGGCCAGATCGCCGCGGGCGATGGCGTCAGACAGACGTTCGACATGTTCGAGATAGCGGGCAGGGGCGGCCATGTGCAATCCATGCGCAACGCAGGGAAGCGCGCGGGGGAAACATTGATATCAGGACAATTCAATAATTGCACCGAGGTGGCGGCGTGGCAATACTGGGCGCGTGCCTTGCGCCAGTCGTCTTCCCCAACGGATTCGCCGTATGTCTCGTCCAACACCTGCCCCGACGCCCGCGATTCGCGTGCCGCGCCACGCCATTCCGCTGCTCGCGCTGCAACTCTTTCTGGTGACGTTCTCCGTCAATCTTCAGGCGCCGCTGGTGCCGCACTACGCCGCCGCGAGCGGCTACGGCGCCGGCGCACAGGCGCTGGCGTTCGCCTGTTACGTGGGTGCGCTCGTACCGACGCTGCTGCTGCTTGCGGGACTTTCGGACCGGGTGGGGCGGCGATTGCCGCTCGCCGCCGCCTTGCTGCTCGGGGTGGCGGGCACGTGGTTGACGCTGAAATGGCCGACGCTTGTGGCCCTGGGCGGCGCGCGCGCGTGTTATGGACTGGCGACCGGCCTGGTGGCGGGCAGCGGCACGGCCTATATGACGGAGCTGTATGGCGCGCGCGAGGATGCCGCCACGCGAGGCGCGGCATTGGTGGCCGCCGCCACGTCGCTCGGGTTCGGCACCGGCGCGCTCGTGACGGGGCTGTGCCTGATCGGGGCGCCGACGACGTTGCCGCCGGTGAGCCTGTGGGCCTACCTGCCGGTGGCGCTGATGGCGGCTATGGCCGTGATCGCGCTCCCGTCGCCCGCGCGTCATCCGGGCGCTGCCTGGTTGCGCTGGCCGGTCGTGGCCCCGGGCACCGTGCCCCTGGGTGTGGCGATTTTGCTCGCCTGGGCGGCGGTGGGCGTGGTCATCGGCGTGGTACCGGCCGCGCTGGCGGTGCACGGGCACGCGGCGTGGGCGGGCTTCGCCACGTTTTTCGTCGTCTCGACCGGGTTGCTGTTTCAGCCGGCCGCGCGACGCCTGTCACCCGTGCGCGCGGTGGGCATCGGGCTGGTGCTCGTGCCGTCGGGCTTCGTCGTGCTGGCGCTTGGCGTGGTTCATGCGAACCTGCCGGCGCTGCTCGTGGGCGCCGCCATCGCGAGTTCGGCGTGCTACGGCTTCACATACCTGGGCGGACTGGCGGCCGTCAACGCTGCCGTGGCACCGGCCTTGCGCGCGCGCGCCGTCGCCGGCTATTTCCTGTTCGCGTACTTTGGCTTCTCGGTGCCGGTGGTCACGAGCGGGTGGCTTGCCGATCGCTTTGGCATGCCGGTGGCATTGATCGTGTTCGCGGGGGCGCTGATCGCGGGCAGCGCCGCACTCGGGCTCAGCCTGCGCCGCGGGACGGCGTCGGTCACGCGTCCGGTTTGACGCGCGCGCCCGCCGGGGTGACGTAGGCGCCGGTGCCGTGCAATTGATCCTCGGCCATCTCCAGCGCGCGCACGGCGCCGCGCCCCTTGCGGGCGAGCAACATTTCCACGAGTGTCTCGACCACGGCAATGCCCGCCGTGATCGACGGGAAGAACGACGGACTCTCGTGCGAGAACAATACTGTCACGTCGGCGTCGAGCGCGAGCGGCGAGACGGTCGAGTCCGTGAGCGCCAACACCCGTGCGCCGGCCGCGCGCGCTGCGCGGGCCACGATCAGCGCCTCGTTCGAATAGGGCGCAAAGCTGATCACTACCACGACGTCGCGTGCCGACAGCGCACGCAATTCCATCTCCAGCGTGCCCGCTTCGCCGCGGATCAGATGCACCGTCGGGCGGAACAGCCGATAGACATACTGAAATGTGAAGGCGATGGGAAAGCACGCCCGAAAGCCCGCGACATGCACGGTGCCCGCGTTGGCGAGCAGGTCGACCGCTGCGCCCAGCGACGCGTTCGCGCCCGCTTCGGTCAGGTCGAGGTTGTTGTGCTGAACGCGAAACATTTCCGGCACCATGCGCGCGGCGTCGCCCTCCCGGATCACCTGACGCGCGCGGCTCGCATACGGTTGCGGCCCGAGGCGGATCGATTCGAGAAACAACTCGCGCAGGCCATGCCAGCCGTCGAAACCCAGGTGTTGCGCGAGTCGTACGAAGGTCGCGGGCTGCACGCCCGCCTCGGCGGCTATCGCCCGCATGGAACTGATCGGCACGCGCTGCGGATGGTCGAGCAGAAAACGCGCTCCCGACTGAAACTGCGGGCTGAGCTGCGAATAGCGCTCGCGCAACAGGGTATTGAGTTGTTCGAGCGTCTGCGGCGGCGCTGAGACTTGTGTCATTGGGAAAATGGCAACACGGCGGCGAAAGAATGTAACGATTGTTGCATGAAATGCCGCGACCGCGCACGCGCTTTCCCCGACGTTCGTCGGCTGCGACGCAACATCGTGTGGGGTAATGGGGTTGCGCGAAGTGTTGCGAAGATAAAATGAATGAAACATATGTTGCGAATGCGGTGCGTTGCGCCTACACTGAGCGTCATCGTTCGCGAGGCGACGGCCGGGTGGCCGTGGTGCCCCACCGTCTCGCGTCAACTTTCTCCGTCAGAGGTTCAGGCATGACTCACGTGTTTCACCGCAATCCGCGCCAGACACTGCCCGTCGCGGTCGGCGGCCAGGGAATCGAGTTGATCGACAGCACCGGCAAGCGCTATCTCGACGCATGCGGCGGCGCGGCCGTCTCGTGCCTGGGTCACGGACACCCGCGCGTGATCGAGGCGATGCAACGCCAGGCGGCGCAACTGGCCTATGCCCACACGTCGTTCTTCACCACCGAGGTCGCCGAAGCGCTGGCCGATACGCTCGCGGCGAGCGCGCCGGGAGACCTGAATCATGTGTATTTCGTGAGCGGCGGTTCGGAAGGTGTCGAAGCCGCGCTCAAGCTGGCGCGCCAGTACTTCGTCGAGATCGGCCAGCCGCAGCGTCAGTACTTCATCGCGCGGCGCCAGAGTTATCACGGCAATACGCTCGGGGCGCTGGCCATCGGCGGCAACGCGTGGCGCCGCGAGCCGTTCCTGCCGTTGCTGGTGCCGGCGCACCATGTCTCGCCATGCTTTGCCTACCGCGAGCGATTCGAGGGCGAAACCGACGACGCGTATGTGCAGCGCCTGGCCGACGAGCTCGAGGCGAAGATTCTCGAACTCGGTGACGACAAGGTGATCGCCTTCGTGGCGGAAACGGTGGTCGGCGCGACGGCCGGCGCCGTGCCGCCGGTGGGCGATTACTTCAAGCGTATCCGCGCCGTGTGCGACAAGTACGGCGTGCTGCTGCTGCTCGACGAAGTCATGTCGGGCATGGGCCGCACCGGCTATCTGTTCGCCTGCGAGGAAGACGGTGTGGTGCCGGACATCCTCGTCATCGCCAAGGGGCTGGGCGCGGGCTACCAGCCGATCGGCGCCATGCTGTGCTCGGACAGGATTTACGACGCCGTGGTGGGTGGCTCCGGCTTCTTCCAGCACGGTCACACGTATCTGGGACATGCGATGGCCTGCGCGGCGGCGCTCGCCGTGCAGCAGACCATTGCCGAATCGCGCCTGCTGGAGAACGTGCAGGCACGCGGCGAACAACTGCGCGCCCGTCTGCGCGAGGTTTTCGCCGAGCATCCGAATGTGGGCGACGTGCGCGGCCGGGGTCTGTTCGTCGGCGTCGAGTTCGTTGCCGACCGGACGACCCGGCAGACGCTGCCCGTGGAGGACAGGACGCACGCCCGGTTGAAGGCCGCGGCGAAGGCGCGCGGTTTGCTGATCTATCCGATGGGCGGCACGGTCGACGGCGTCCATGGCGACCACGCGCTCATCGCGCCGCCGTTCATCTGCGAGCCGGGCGACATCGACCGTATCGTGGCGTTGTTCGCGCTGGCCGTGGGCGACGTGGTGGGCGCGAAGGTCGGGGTCGCGGCATGACGCGCGCCTTTGCACTGGCCGTCGCGCCGAACGGCGCGCGACGCACGCACGCCGATCACGCGGCGCTACCCATGACGCCCGCCGAACTCGGCGACTGTGCGAAGGCCTGCCTGGCGGCGGGCGCGGCCATGATCCATCTGCACGTGCGCAAGGCGGACGGCACGCACAGCCTCGAAGTGGCGGACTACACGGCCGGCATCGACGCCGTGCACCGCGCCGTCGGCAACGAACTGGTGGTGCAGGTCACGACCGAAGCCGTGGGCATCTACACGCCGGCGCAGCAGATCGAGACGGTGCGTGCGTTGCATCCTGAAGCGATTTCGGTGGCCCTGCGCGAAGTGCTGCCCGATGCCGCGCATGAACCGGCGGCGCACGCGTTTTTCGCCTGGCTCTGGCAGGAACACATCACGACCCAGTACATCCTTTACGACACCGAAGACGTGGCGCACTACTGGCGTTTGCGCGCGAGCGGCGCGATCCGCCCGGGCCGTCACTGGGTGCTGTTCGTGCTGGGCCGCTACAGCAAGGGGCAGTTGTCGTCGCCGTCGGACTTGCTGCCGTTCCTCGCGGCCTGGGAGGCCGGCACGCAGGCGCAGGGCGAGGCCGTCACCGCAACGCCGTGGGCCATGTGCGCCTTCGGTCCGCGCGAGGCGGAATGCGCGCTTGCGGCCGTGTTGCATGGCGGCCACGCCCGCATCGGCTTCGAGAACAACCTGTATCTGCCCGACGGGAGCGTCTCGCCGGACAACGCGGCGTCGCTGCGCGCGCTCACGGCCGCCGCCGCGCCGCTCGCGCTCGCGCCCATGACGGCGCAGGCGCTGCGGGCGCTGACGCGCTGAGCGGCCCGGTGCCCGCGCGCATCGCGGTGCGTTCATTGCACGCGCTTTCGGAGGCTTGATGTCACGCGCCGGCACGCCGGAAACCAAAAAATAAAAGCAAATACACGTCCTGTCCGGCATTGCCGGGCCGGGACGCTGTAATAGAATCGGCGTAACCTCAAAAAAGGCCCGCGTCGCCCTCCCCCGGCACCGGGCGTGAACAACGAACGGGAGCGCGGCGTGAAACACTGGTCGATCCGACATCGCATTCTGGCCAGTTTTGGCCTGATCCTCGCCTTGATGGCCTTCATGGCCGGCATCGCCTACACGCGCCTGGTTGCCATCGATCAGGAGGCCAACAGTGTGGAGACCGACTCCACGCCGGGGCTTTACTACAGCACGATGTTGCGCGGTGCCTGGTTCGAGAGCTATCAACTGCTCCAGCAGGCCGTGGCCATCGACGACAACGAGAAGACCCGTGCGGTCGACCTGGACGCGCTGCGCGCCGCCGAAGCCCGCATCGACGGCTGGATCAAGGACTACGGCACCACGGTCAATCGTGCCACCGACCGCGCGCAGTACGACGAAGTGCGCGGGGTGCGTCAGCAATACAGCCGCGTGGTCGGCCAGATCCTCAAGCTGACGGCGGACGGTCAGATCGCCGCCGCGCGTGCGGCGCTCACGGAACAGCTGTATCCCGAATGGGGGCGCGGGCGCGTGGCGACCCAGCGACTGGTCGACATCAACAAGGCGTTTGCCGAGGCGTCGACCCACAGCATCGGTGAATCGGTGGCGGCCGCCAAGGCGACATTGCTCATCGCACTGTGCGTGGCGCTCGCGGCCGCGATACTCGCCGGATGGTTGCTGTTCCGCGCGATCAGCGTGCCGCTGGCGAGCGTGATGCAAATTCTGGAGGTCATGCGCTCGGGCGACCTGACCAAGCGGCTCGATCTGGCGCGTCGCGACGAATTCGGCGCCCTCGAATCGGGCTTCAATCGCATGACGGACGAACTCACGGGGCTCGTCGGGCAGGCGCAGAAATCGGCATTGCAGGTGACCACGTCGGTCACCGAGATCGCCGCCACGTCGCGCCAGCAGCAGGCGACCGCCTCGGAAACCGCCGCGACGACCACCGAAATCGGCGCCACGTCGCGCGAGATCTTCGCCACTTCGCGCGACCTGGCCCGAACCATGACCGAAGTCGCGGGCGTGGCCGAGCATGCGGCGTCGCTCGCGGGCACCGGCCATGTGGGCCTCACCCGCATGGAAGACGCCATGCGGCACGTGATGGACGCGGCCGGGTCGGTCAATGGCAAGCTCGGCATCCTCAACGAGAAGGCGGGCAACATCAACCAGGTCGTGACCACGATCACCAAGGTCGCCGACCAGACGAACCTCCTGTCGCTGAATGCGGCGATCGAAGCCGAGAAGGCGGGTGAGTACGGGCGCGGCTTCGCGGTCGTGGCCACCGAGATCCGCCGCCTTGCCGATCAGACCGCCGTGGCCACCTACGACATCGAACAGATGATCAAGGAGATTCAGTCGGCCGTGTCGGCCGGTGTGATGGGCATGGACAAGTTCTCGGAGGAAGTGCGTCGCGGCATGGACGAGATGCGCCAGGTGGGCGACCAGCTCGCCCAGATCATCGCGCAGGTGCAGACGTTGCCGCCGCGCTTCCAGGTCGTCAACGAAGGCATGCAGGCTCAGGCGACGGGGGCGGAGCAGATCAATCAGGCGCTGGTGCAACTCTCGGAGGCGGCGCAGCAGACCGCCGAATCGCTGCAACAGTCGAGCCAGGCCATCGAAGAACTCAATCACGTCGCCAACGGCCTCAAGAGCGGCGTGTCGCGCTTCAAGATACAGACGCTCCCGCCCGCCGGGCTCGTGTGACGGGAACGTGCCGCGCACAGCGCTCACCGAGCCGTTTTAGCACGCTGTCTTCGACCATCGCGCACACCGATATGTTGTTCCTGCGTTTCGCCATCGCGACCGATCACTATGTCATCGAGGCCAGCCATGTGGCCGAGGTGCTGCCGTGGCTCGCGCTCAAACGTCTGCCGGCAGCCCCGCCCTGGGTGGCCGGGGCGTTCAGCTATCGCGGCGAATCCGTACCCGTGATCGACCTGACGCATCTGGCGACTGGCGTGCCGGCGCCGGCGCGACGATCCACGCGTCTGGTGCTCGTGCACTATCCCGCGCCCGGCCCGGCCGCGCGCCGGCTCGGGGTGCTCATCGAGCGTGCGACCGACACGCTGCGGGCGGACGCGGCGGCGTTTCAGCCCAGTGGTGTCGATCTGTCCGAGGGCCGCTACCTCGGGCCGGTGCTCGACACCGACGACGGGCTCGTGCAATGGGTGCGAGTCGATCAGTTGCTCACGGATGCGGCACGCGCCCTGCTCTTCGACGCCGCGCGCGATGCGATGGCCGAAGCCGCCGCGGCGCGCCCGGCATCGGGAGAGTCGCCATGAGCCATGTGCGCGACATCGAGCGCCTGCTGCGCGACACGATGGGCCTCGATGCCGAGACGCTCGGCGCGAACGCGGTGGAGCGGGCGGTGCGCGCCCGGCTTGCCGCGCTCGCCGAATCGTGGCCGGAAACACGCGACGGTTCCGCCGACGTCTTGTATTGGCAGCGATTGCAACAGTCGCCGGACGAATTGCAGGCGCTGATCGAGGCGCTTGTGGTGCCGGAGACATGGTTCTTCCGGCATCGCGACGCTTTCACGGCCCTCGCGGAAATGGCGCAGGATGAACGGCGCGCGCGGCGAGGCACGGTGCGCGAGGCGCAGCCGCTGCGTTTGCTGAGCCTGCCGTGCTCCACCGGTGAAGAGCCGTATTCGATGGCGATGACCCTGTTCGATGCGGGCTTCGGCGCCGACGAATTCACCGTCGATGCCCTGGACATCAGCGAGCGCGCGCTCTCGGTGGCGCGCGCGGGGGTCTACGGCCGCAATTCCTTTCGCGGTCCACCCGCCACCCTGCAGTTTCGCGACCGGTATTTCACGCCGGTCGGCGAGCATCATCGCGTCGTCGATGCCTTGCGCACGCAAGTGCGCTGGCACGCGGGGAATCTGTTCGACGAAACACTGATCGACCGGCTGGGTACGTTCGACTTCGTCTTTTTCCGCAACGTGCTGATCTACTTCGACCGCGATGGGCAGCGACGCGCCATTGCCGCGCTGGAACGCCTCATGCGCATGGGGGCGACGCTGTTTGCCGGACCCGCCGAGGGCGGCACGCTGACCAGCAACGGCATGACATCGACCGGGCACGTGCAGGCTTTCTCGTTTCGTGTCGCCGGGCCGGTGCGCGACGTGACGCCGCCCGCGCCAGGGGCGCCGCGCTTCACGGGCACGCTCGACACGTTCAGCACCACGGCGCCCGCCAACGCGATGGCGGCGTTCGCGCAGCGGCTCACGGCATCTGGCCACGTTGCGCCGACGGCACCGCTCGCACCGGTCGCGCCTCCCGCGTCTTCCTCGCCCGCATCGCCGGCACGATCGGCACGATCGGCGCCCGCGCCCGTGGCTTCGGTATCCGCCGCCGTGGCGCGCCCCGCCGCGCCGTCGGCGCAGCGGGCCGACACGGGCGCATTGCTCGAACAGGCGCGCCTGGCGGCCGACGCGGGCGACTTCGTGCGCGCCGTCGCGCTGTGCCGCGACGTGCTCGCGGCGGATCGTGCCAACGCGCAGGCGGAGTACTTGCTGGGACTGGTCGAGGACGCACGCAACAACGCACAAGGTGCGATGATTCACTACCGCCGGGCGTTGTATCTCGACCCCGGCCACTACGAGGCCCTCGTGCACTGCGCGGCACAACTCGAAGCGCGCGGCGACACGCAAGGCGCCCGGCGCCTGCTCGAACGCGCCGGGCGCGTCGCGCCTGCCGAAACCCCTGATCGCGACCATCGTCACGGGACCCGACATCGATGACTCAACGCGACATCGCCCATGAGGCCGGCTCCGTGTCCGGCGAGCACCCGCGAATGCTGCGACCGGACGCGGACCGCCAGTCGCTGCATCGGCAGGCGGCGACGCTGCTCGACCGGCTGCCGGTCGTGCCCGCCGATCCATCGCCGTGGCGCGCCGCACTCGATGCACAGGGCGCCACGCGGGGGGCATCGCTGCTGTTGTTTCGGCTCGGCGACGAATGGCTCGCATTGCCGGCGTCCGCCATCGAGGAGGTCGCGCCGATGCGGGGCTGGCATTCCGTGCCGGGGCATCGCCAGCGTGCGCTGCTCGGACTGGTGAATCTGCGTGGCGCGCTGGTGCCGTGCCTGTCGCTGGGCGAGTTGATCGGCGTACAGCCCACGGTTGCCCAGACGACACCCACAGGCGCTCCGCGCGCGGGCACGTCACGATTGCTGGCGTTGCGCCATGGCCACCATCTGAGCGCCTTCCCCGTGACCGAAGTGCACGGCACGGTGACGCCCACGACCGAACGGCTCGGGGCCGTGCCCGCGACGGCACTCGGCGCGGCCGACGGGTTTTCCGTGGCGGTGCTGCACTGGCGCGAGCAGGTGGTGGGCGTGCTCGATCCGTTGCGGGTAGGCGCGGCGTTCGATCGGAGTCTCGCATGAGCGACGATCTGCGCAACGCCACGTTGCTCGACCTGTTCCGAATGGAGACGGAAACCCAGGCGCAGGTGCTCGGCGACGGGTTGCTGGCACTCGAGCGCACGCCGACCGACGCATCGCGCCTCGAAGCGTGCATGCGCGCCGCGCATTCGCTCAAGGGGGCGGCGCGCATTGTTGGCGTCGACGCCGGCGTTGCGCTGGCCCACGTGCTCGAGGACGCGTTCGTTGCCGCCCAGCGCGGCGCGCTCGCCATCGACGTCCCGGTCATCGATCGCATGTTGCAGGGCGTCGATTTGCTCATGCGGCTTGCTCACCCGCCCAGCCATGATCCGGGATGGGCGCAGGGCGCCGGCAAGGCAGAGATCGACGCCTATGTCGCCGCCTTCACCGAAGCCCTCACGGGGCTGACGAACGATGCTGCGCACGAACCCGCACCGCAGACACCGCAGGGCTCCGGGCGGGACGCCGCCGCCGGAGGCGCGCAAGGGGAGGCGTCGCTGGACGAGGACGCCGCTTTCGATTACGCCAGCTACGGGGGCGAGACGGCGGCGGCAACCGAGGCGAGCCGGGAGGTCCCGGAGGCATGGGCGCCTGATGGTGGCGTCGACCGCACCGGAATGCGCGGCGGGTGGCGCGACGACGGGCATGACGATGGGCGCCAGGACAAGACCGACGGCGAAGGCGTGGACAACGCATCGCGGGCGCTGCGCGTTTCCGCCGACAGTTTGAACCGGCTGCTGCGTCTGTCGAGCGAAGCGCTCGTGGCGTCGCGCTGGTCGCAGCCCTTCGCGCAGTCGCTGCTGCGGCTCAAGCGTCATCAGCATGAGGCGGGCGACGCGCTCGATCGCGTGAGTGCCGCACTGGAGGGTGTCGCGGACCGTGCCGACGAGAACCGTCAGATGTTGCTCGCGGCGCTGGCCGACTTGCGTCGCGCGCTGGGCGTCGGCGGCCAGTTGCTCGCCGAGCAGATTCACGAGCTCGACCAGTTCGACCGACGCTCGACGCAACTGTCGCAGCGTCTGTACGACGAAGCGCTCGCGTGTCGCATGCGTCCGCTGGACGACCGCCTGGGGGGCTTCGCGCGCATGGTGCGCGATCTTGGACGCTCGCTCGGCAAACCCGCGCGGCTCGAGATCCGCGGGGCGGACACGCAGGTCGATCGCGATATTCTCGACCAGCTCGAAGCGCCGCTTGGACATCTGTTGCGCAACGCCGTCGATCACGGTCTGGAGAGTCCGGCGCTACGGGCAGCGGCGGGCAAGCCAGCCGAGGGAGTCATCACGCTCAGTGCGCGGCACAGCGCGGGACTGCTGCTCGTGAGCGTGGCCGACGACGGTGCGGGAATCGATCTCGAACGGGTGCGTGCGGCGGTGGTCGCGCGCGGTCTGGCACCGCCGGAGACCGCGCAGCGGCTCGACGACAACGAGCTCGTCGAATTCCTCATGCTGCCGGGCTTCACGCTGCGCAGCACGGTAACGGATATCTCGGGACGCGGCGTCGGCCTGGACGCCGTACGCGCCATGGTGGCGCAGGTGCGCGGCACGGTGCGTATCGAGCATGCGCGAGGGCGCGGCACGAAAGTCATCCTTCAGTTGCCGCTCACGCTTTCGGTCATGCGCAGTCTGCTCGTCGAGATTGCGGGCGAGCCCTATGCCTTGCCCCTCGCGAACCTGTCGCGCACGCTTGCGTTGCCGCGCGAACGGATCGACATGCTCGAAGGGCGCCCGCATTTCACGCTGGACGACAGGCAGATCGGGCTCGTCAGCGCACAGCAGGTGCTGTGCGGCAGCGAGCCGTCGGCCGCGCCGGGGGATCAGCCGGTGGTCGTGTTCGGCGACGGCGAGTCGCGCTATGGCCTGGCGGTCGACAAATTCCTGGGCGAGCGCATGCTGGTCGTGCAGCCGCTCGATCCGCGGCTCGGCAAGCTGCCGAATATTGCGGCCGGGGCGCTCAACGAAGACGGCTCGCCGTTGCTCATCATCGACACGGCGGATCTGGTGCGCTCGATCGCCAAGGCCGTGGAGATGGGCTCGCTCGAACGGCTGCCGGTACGCGCGGCACAGACGAGCGGACGGGGCCGCAAGCGCGTGCTCGTCGTCGACGATTCCTTGACCGTGCGCGAGCTCGAACGCAAACTGCTCGCGGCGCGCGGCTACGAAGTGAGTGTCGCCGTCGACGGCATGGATGGCTGGAACGCGGTGCGCAGCGAGACGTTCGACATGGTGATCACGGACGTCGACATGCCGCGCATGGACGGTATCGAACTGGTCACGCTGATCAAGCGCGACGCCCGTACCGCGGAACTGCCGGTCATGATTGTTTCCTATAAAGATCGCGAGGAAGACCGTCAGCGCGGGCTCGATGCGGGCGCCGACTATTACCTCGCGAAAGGCAGCTTCCATGACGACGCGCTGCTGCGCGCCGTGGTGGATCTCATCGGGGAGTCGGGGTCATGAAAATCGGTATCGTGAACGATTCGGCCATTGCGGTGGAGGCGTTGCGCCGCACGCTCGCGCAACGACCGGGTCTCGAAGTGGCGTGGGTAGCGCACGACGGCGCACAAGCCGTTTCGATGTGCGGGCCGAATCCGCCGGACCTCGTGCTGATGGACCTCGTCATGCCGGTCATGGACGGCGTGGCCGCCACACGGGAAATCATGCGGCGCACGCCCTGCCCGATCCTGATCGTGACGTCCGACGTCGGCCATCATGCGAGCCTGGTGTTCGACGCCATGGGCGCGGGCGCGCTGGACGCCGTCGACACTCCGGTGCTCGGTGCGGCGGACATGACACGCCCGGCGTCGTCGCTGCTCGCGAAGATCGACGCCGTGGCGGCGCAGCAGGCCGACGCGCGCAAGCCCGCGCTCGTGGTGGCGCCCGCGGCGGCGGCAGTCAGCGACGCGCTGGTGGCGATCGGCGCGTCGGCGGGCGGACCGGCGGCGCTTGCAACGCTGCTCGGACGCCTGCCCGCTAACTTTGGCGCCGGGGTGATCGTGGTGCAGCACGTCGACGACGCGTTCACGCCCGGCATGGCGACGTGGCTCGATCAGCAGACGGCGCTCACGGTGCGCCTCGCGAAAGCGGGCGACCGGCCGACGGCGGGCACCGTGTTGCTCGCGGGCGGCAATCGCCATTTGCGGGTCGACGGGAGCGGACGCTGCACGTACAGTGACGAACCGAAAGACGCGGTCTACCGGCCGTCGATCGACGTATTCCTGAGCAGCGTGGCCGAACACTGGCGCGCGCGCGCCGTGGGCGTGCTGCTCACGGGCATGGGGCGCGACGGCGCGGCCGGGCTCGGCGACATGCGCACGCGAGGTTTCATTACGATCGCGCAGGACCGCGCAACGAGCGCGGTGTACGGCATGCCCAAGGCGGCGGCCGAGGCAGGGGCCGCGTCGGAGATTCTGCCGCTGCCGACCATTGCGCCACAACTGGTGGCGCTATTTGGAACCGTATGACAGGAAGCCAATCATGACGACAACCCCGCGCCAACTCAATCCCGCAGTGCAGCCGATCGGCGGCGAGAGCAGCCTGAACGATTCGTCGGCGATGGTGTTGCTTGTCGACGACCAGGCGATGGTTGGCGAGGCGGTGCGGCGCGCGCTGGCCGGCGAGTCGAACATCGACTTTCACTATTGCGCCAATCCGGACGACGCGTTGCGCGTGGCCGAGCAGACGCGCCCGACCGTGATCCTGCAGGATCTGGTGATGCCGGGCACCGACGGTCTGCAACTGGTTCGCCAGTACCGCGCAAGCCCGCTCACGCGCGACATTCCTATCATTGTGCTGTCCACCAAGGAAGAGTCGACCATCAAGCGCGAGGCGTTTGCCGCGGGAGCGAACGATTATCTGGTCAAGCTGCCCGACACGATCGAACTGGTGGCGCGCATTCGCTATCACTCGCGCTCGTACATGAACCTGCTGCAACGCGACGAAGCGTATCGCGCGTTGCGCGAGAGCCAGCAACAGTTGCTAGAGACCAATCTGGAGTTGCAGCGTCTCACGCATTCCGACGGTCTCACGGGGCTGGCGAACCGACGTTACTTCGACGAGTATTTCGGCGCGGAATGGCGCCGTGCATTGCGCGAGCAGCGCGAGATGGCGCTGTTGATGATCGATGTGGACAACTTCAAGATCTACAACGATACCTACGGCCACATTGCCGGCGACGACGTGCTGCGGCGCGTGGCGGGCACGATCGCTGAAGCGGCGGCGCGTCCGGCCGATCTCGCGGCGCGCTTCGGTGGCGAGGAATTCGTGATGGTGCTGCCGAACACGTCGCCTGCCGGTGCGGCGGTGATCGCCGAAAAGGTGCGCGCGCAGATCGACGCGATGGCGATTCCGCACATCGGCTCGGCCAACGGCCGCCACGTGACAGTCAGTGTCGGCGGCGCGGCGCTGGTGCCGCGCACGCACATGGCGTCGACGTCGCTGATCGAGTCGGCGGATCTGGCGCTGTATCGCGCCAAGCAACAGGGCAAGAATCGCGTGGAGATGCAGCCCGGCGCTTCCTGAGCCCGAGGAGGGTGCATGACCTTCGAGCTGTTCTATTGGCCGGGCCTGCAGGGGCGCGGCGAGTTCGTCCGGCTTGCCTTCGAGGCCACCGGCACGCCATATGTGGAAATCGTGCGGGGCGATGGCACCGGTCAGGGACTCGACGCGCTGCTCCACGCGATGGACGATCCCGCGTGCATCGATCCGCCGTACGCGCCGCCCTTCCTGCGCGTGGGCGACGAGTTGATCGGGCAGACGGCGAACATCCTCGCCTATCTCGGTCCGTTGCTTGGTCTCGTGGGGGAATCGCCGCGTGCGCGACGCTGGGTCAATCAACTGCAACTCACGCTGGCGGATCTCGTGGCCGAAGTGCACGACGGTCACCACCCGATCGCCAGCCGGCTTTACTACAGCAATCAGCGCGCCGAGGCGCGCAAGCGCACCGCCGACCTGATCGACTACCGCCTGCCGAAGTTCTTCGAGTACTTCGAGCGCGTGCTGGCGCATAACCCGCACCCCGGTGGGTGGCTCTCGGAGGGGGCAATGTCCTACGCCGACCTCTCGCTGTTCCAGGTCATCGAGGGGCTGCACTACGCGTTTCCCCGCGCGATGACGGGCTTTGCCAAGGCATTCCCACGCTGCCAGGCGGTGCGCGACGCCGTGGCGCGTGAACCGCGCATCGCGGCATATCTGAAGTCTTCCCGCCGTATCGCCTTCAACACCACGGGCATCTTCCGGCATTACAGGGAACTGGACCGCGCCTCGCCGTTTTGACCCTTGCCGCTCGAGCGGCGCGTCAGCGCGATGACTCGGGCAGCGTCGCATCGCCGGCGTTGAGCGGGCGTTGCATGAGCACGGTGTCGACCCATCGGCCGAACTTGAAGCCGACCGATCTGAGCACGCCTGCCTGAACGAAGCCGCAGGCGCTGTGCAGCGCAAGCGAAGCCACATTGCCGCTGTCGCCGACGTTCGCGATCAACTGCCGCCACGGACCGCCCTCGCACCGCGCGATGAGCGTGAGCAGCAGCGCGCGCCCGATCCCCTGTCCGGTCGCGTCGGCGGCGATGTACACCGAGTCTTCCAACGTGAAGCGGTAGGCCGAGCGCGGTCGGTAATGGGTGGCATAGGCATAGCCGAGCACCTTGCCGTCGCGTTCGGCGACGAGATAAGGCAGACCGGCGTTGAGTACCTTCGCGCACCGCGCGCGCATCTCGGACTCGTCCGGCGGAATTTCCTCGAATGAGGCCGATCCAGTGCGCACGTGGTGCGCATAGATGGCCGTGATGGCCGGCAAATCGGCCTCGGCTACGGGACGCACGGCGCAGGCGCTGCGCGCCAGCTCGGTGCCCACGCGTTGCGCATTGCTGGATGAGGGGACGGCAGACGACGGCATTCGGACACGCTAATTCGTTGAGGAACACGACGGACCGGCGAACCGGCCGCTACCTGCGGGCAGTGTGCGCCGCGTACGTCCATAAGAAAAGCTTGTGCTCATTATGAATTGCATAAGCATTACTTTGAGATGCCGCCGGTTCGATCGGCTCAGGCGCTGGCGCCCGCCTCGGGCGGCACCCCTCCGGCGCGCTGGACCGCGTGCGCGCCCGCCAGCCCGCCCGCACCCGCGCCGACGGGCTCGGGGTGCATGGCATCGAGCCGCTGGCGCACGAAGCCGATATGCTCGCGAAGCACATAAAACTGATCCGCATAGGCGAGCGGAATCTTCAGCCGGTTGACGGCGGCTTCGATGGCGTCGAGTCGATGCCGCAGGTTCGTGGATTCGGCGTGCGCGTCGTCGGCCAGCGCCTCGCGCTCGAGCGCGATGAGTGCGCCGTACCAGCGGTAAAGACGCGATTTCACGCGCCAGCTGTACAACGCCGGTACCAGGCGGAACGCGGGAATCAGGACCACGATGATGGGCACGAGCAGCACGACGATGCGATCGGCGAGGCTCGCGATCCAGAACGGCAGATGCCGGTACAGGAATCCCTTGCCTGACTGGTAGTAGCGCGCCGCATCGTCGGAGAGCGGGAATTCGTGCACCTGCGCGGACGGGAATTCCCCTGCCCGTTGCAGCAGGTTCGCCTTGCCGTGCACTTCCTTCGCGGCCTCGATGAGCAGATCCGACAGCGCGGGATGCAGGCTGTCGCGGGCCACGAGTTCGACGGTCGGGCTGATGACGTGGACCGCCTGCGCGGGCAGGTTGCGTCCGAGATCGAAGACGCCACGCGGCAGCGTGAGCTGATTCAGATACGTGAAGCGGCGCGTGTACGCGTCGGCCTGCGCGAAGTCCATCAACCGGATGCCCGGTTCGCGGATGAGCTTGCCCATGGTGGGGCCGGTGGCCGTGTCGCCGGTGAGCATGGCGGCGTCCACGCGTCCTTCGATCAGGGCCTGGGCGGCTTCCTGGCCATCGTACGCGGTGAGCGTCGTGGGCCCGCCCGGCTCGATGCCGTTGGCCTTGAGCAGCGTCAGGGAGAGGGCACGCGCGCCGCTGCCTTCGCGGCCGATCGCGATGCGCTTGCCGGTGAAGTCGGAGAGCTTGGTCACGCGCGGACCGCGATAAAACACGGAAATCGGCGCGTAGAACACGCTGCCGAGCGACACGAGTCCGTCGACGTTCAGGCCTTGCGATACGCCGCCCTGCACCAGACCGAGATCGACGTTCTGCGAGTCGTCGGCCAGACGCTCGACGTTCTGCCGCGAGCCTTCCGACGTCAGAACGTTGAGCGTGATGCCGTCGCGCGCGAGGATCGTCTTGTAACGCTGCGCCGCGTTCCAGAACGAGCTGCCTTGCGGCCCGGCGCTGATCGTGACGGTGCGCGGCGGCGCCGGCTTGACCAGCCACACCGCGAGCCAGATGGCGGCAATCGACACGAGCACGACAGGCCCGAAGGAAACGGCGAGATCACGCCAGGAAATCGCGACGAAGCGCGCACGGAGTCGCCGATGGGCGGGTTGGTTCGAGTCGGTCTTCATCGATCAGGCAGGCTTTATCCAACACCCGGCCGATAATACGCCATCTGCGGTGCGGGACTTCGACGCATTCCCAAGTTACCGATGGGCGAGACTCTGCGCGAGTTGCTTCCACAGGTGATCGGCCGCCGGCGAGAGGCGCCGCCCGACGCGCGTCATCATCTGGCTGGAAAACCCGAGCGCGATCGGGTGATCGATCGGCACGGCCACGAGTTCGCCCAGATCGATGCCGCGTCGCGCGGTGATGGCCGACATGAACGCCACACCCAGACCGGCCGCCGCCAGCGTCTGCGCGGTATTGAACAGGTCGACGCGATAGGCGGGCGTGACATTCAGACGAGCCGTATCGAGCACCGAGTGCACGAACTGCTGCACGCCGTGGGCTTCGGTCATGAAGATGAGTCGCTCGTGCTCCAGCTCGGCGGGCGGCACGCTGGCGAGCTTCGCGAAGCGGTGTGTCGGTGCGACCACGGCGCACAGCGCCTTCGGCGCGAAGGGGTGGATGCGCATCGAAGGATCGTCCGCGGAACGCGCGCACAGACCGATGTCCACCACGTCGTCGCGCACGAGCGACAGCACGGCGGGCGTGGGGCCGGATCGGATCTCGACCAGGATGTCCGGATAACTCATCGAAAAGCGTTGCAATGCCTGGGCGATCAGGCGGCCGATGAAGCCTTCGCCGACGCCGATCGCCACCTTTCCCCGTTTCAGATGGCGATACTCCTCGAGCCGGGCCGAGAGGTCGCGCTGGCGGCGCTGGCCGTCGCGGTAATAGTCGATGAGCACTTGCCCGATCTCCGTCACGCTGACGTTGCGCCCGCGCCGCTCGATGAGCGGAAAGCGCAGGCGCCGTTCCATCGCCGCGATCTGCCGGCTCACCACCGACGGATTCACTCCCAATGACTCGGCCGCCATGCGAACGCCGCCGGTCGCCGCAATTTCCGCGAGATATTTGAGCGGACGCTCGCCGATGTCGTCCATCCAGGTGTCGATCGTCATGGCGCGCTGTGCGTCCGATTGTTGCCTTGAGAGCAACATTTTGGCCTGGATTGCGTCATGGGTGGGAATTTTCGTCGGTGCAATACTCCGCGATATTCGAAAAAAAAGAGAGGGAACCCCGATGAGTGAGACTCGCTATTGCGAAGTCGGCGATCTGGCCGACGCCCGCGAGCAACTGGCCGACATCCGGCACCATATCCACCAGCATCCCGAGCTGTCCTACGAGGAAGTCGACACCTCGCGCTACGTGGCCGATAAGCTCGAGCAGTGGGGCTATCAGGTCACGCGCAACGTTGGCGGTCATGGCGTGGTGGCGTCGCTGCGCGCGGGCACCAGCGGGCGTACCGTGGGCGTGCGCGCCGACATGGATGCCCTGCCGATTCACGAGCAGACGGGCCTGGCGTACGCCAGCGTGCATGACGGCAAGATGCACGCGTGCGGTCACGACGGCCATACGACCGTGCTGCTGGGCGCCGCCCAGCAACTCGCCAGGACGCGCAACTTCGACGGCACCGTCCACCTGATTTTCCAGCCGGCGGAAGAAGCCGGTTCGAACAGCGGTGCCGAGCAGATGATCGCGGATGGCTTGTTCGAACGTTTCCCGTGCGACGCAATTTTCGGTTTGCACAATCACCCGGGCGTTGCCACGGGCACGTTCGGCTTTCGCGTCGGCCCGCTCATGGCCGCGTGCGACACCGTGAAGATTCGCATTCACGGGCGCGGGGGGCATGCCGCGCGCCCGCATCTGGCAATCGATCCGGTGATGATCGGCAGCAGCCTCGTGATGGCGCTGCAGACGGTGGTGGCCCGCAACATCGATCCGACCGAAGCGGCCGTCGTCACTGTCGGTACCTTCCATGCCGGCTTCGCACCGAACGTGATTCCCGAGGAGGCGGTCATCGAGATGAGCGTGCGTTCGTTCTCGGCGACGGTGCGCGCCACGCTCGAGTCGCGCATCTGCGCGCTGGCGAAGTCGCATGCCGAAGGCTACGGCGCGAGCGTCGACATCGACTACATCCGCGGTTATCCGGTGCTCGTCAACACCGAGGCGGAAACGGAATTCGCGCGCGGCGTGGCCGAAGAACTGGTCGGTGCAGATCATGTCATCGCCCCGTTCCCGCCCATCGCGGGCAGCGAGGACTTTGCGTACTACCTGCAAAAGGTGCCGGGCTGCTTCATCCGCCTGGGCAACGGCGAAGGCAAGCCGATGCTGCACAACGCCAAATACGATTTCAACGACGACAATCTGACCATCGGGGCCGCTTTCTGGACGCGTCTGGTCGAACGCTTTCTTGCCAAGGACCGCGCATGAACACCGCCGCACAATCCACGCAATCCGCGCGATCGCTTCCGACCGAGGGTGCACAGCCCTTGCCGATGGATGCCGCGCAGCAGCGCAAGATCGTTTTCGCCGCCGTCATCGGCAACCTGCTGGAATTTTTCGACTTCACTGTCTACAGCTATTTCGCGCTGACCATCGGCAAGCAGTTCTTCCCGTCGCATGATCCGATCACGTCGTCGCTGCTCGCGTTCGCGGTGTTCGCGGTGGGCTTCGTGATGCGCCCGCTCGGCGGCATCGTGCTCGGCCGTTACGCCGACCGCGCCGGACGCAAGCCCGCGCTCACGCTGACCATCCTGTTGATGGCGCTTGGTTCGGCCGCCATCGGTCTGGCCCCGACCTATGCGCAGATCGGGCTGGCCGCGCCGTTGCTGATCGTCGGCGCGCGTCTGCTTCAGGGTTTCGCGCAGGGCGGCGAATTCGGCGCGGCCACGGCCACGCTGCTGGAAGTTGGCGGCGCGAAAAGCCGTGGGTTCCGCGCGAGCTGGCAGCTGGCAAGCCAGGGTGCGGCGGCGTTGCTCGGTTCGGGGCTGGCGGCGAGCCTCGGCTTCCTGCTCTCGGACGACACCATGCACAGCTGGGGCTGGCGCATTCCGTTCCTGCTCGGCACGCTGATCGCGCCGGTCGGCATCTATTTGCGCCGGCACATTCAGGAGGAGCCGCCCAAGGTCAAGGTCGTGGCCGGTCGCCACGATCCGAAGCATGGCGTGTACGTGCGCAACTGGTTCCTCACGATCTTCTCGATCATGGGCATGTCGGTGTCGACGTACGTGATGATGTACTACATGCCGACGTACTGTATCCAGTACCTGGGTCTGCCGCCGAAGATGTCGATGCTCGCGGGGGTGGCGGCCAGCACGATCTCGCTGGTGATGTGCCCGATCTACGGTGCATGGTCGGACAGGATGGGCCGTCGCAAGCCGCTCACGATGGCAGGCCGGGTGGCGCTCATCGTGCTGCTGTACCCGGCGTTCTGGATCATGACGCACTTTCCGTCGCTGCCGGTCGTGCTCGCCGCGCTGGTCGTACTGATGCTGTGCTACACCATGGGCTCGGCCCCGGCGTATGCGCTCATGCCGGAGAACTTCCCGAAGCACCTGCGCGCGGGCTACATGTCGAGCGCATACGCGATTGCGGTGTCGGTGTTCGGTGGTACTGCCCAGCTCGTCGCGGGCTGGCTGATTCGCGTGACCGGCAACAAGATGGCGCCGGCGTGGTACATGATCGTCTGCGTGCTGATCTCGCTCGTCGCCGTGTCGATGTTCGAGGAAACCGGCAACAAGGTGCTCGACGAATAAGGCGCACGCCCCAAGGCGCATCGGCCGCGCGCTCCCGCGCGCCTGGCCGATGCGTCGTGAACGTCAAAGACGTTCAAAGATGGCGGCGATGCCCTGTCCGCCGCCGATGCAGGTCGTCACGAGCGCATAGCGCCCGCCGGTGCGTCGCAGTTCGTGCACGGCCTTCGTCACCATCACCGCACCGGTCGCCCCGACCGGATGCCCCAGCGCTATGGCGCCCCCGTTCGGATTGACGCGGGACGCGTCCAGCGCCATCTCCCGCAGGAACGCACCGACGATCGAGGCGAACGCTTCGTTGAGCTCGATCACGTCCATCTGATTCATCCGAAGCTCGGCGCGCCGAAGCACCTCGCGCGTGGCGATCACTGGGCCGATGCCCATGTCCTCCGGCATCACACCCACGCGCGCGTGGGCGATCAGACGCGCCACCGGGTGCCGACCGAGTGCGCGCGCGCGCTCACGGCTTGCGAGCAGGACGGCGGCGGCGCCGTCGTTGATGCCCGAGGCGTTCGCCGCGGTGATGGTGCCGTCATTGCGACGGAAGGCCGGTTTGAGCTTCGCGAAATCGTCTGCGTGCGCGGCGGCGCGCACGCGCTCGTCGCGCGTGAACGTGGCCGGCTTGCCCGGCGACCCGACGTCCACCGGCACCGTCTGTTCGTCGAAGTATCCGGAGGCCATGGCGCGCGCGGCCCGTTGATGCGAGGCGAGTGCGATGGCGTCCTGTTGCGCGCGGCTGATGTCGAAGCGCGCAGCGATGCGCTCGCCCAGCTCTCCCATGTGCGCACCGGTCATCGGATCGATCAGTCCGCCCATCAGCGTGTCGGCCGCGACGACGTCGCCCGGATGCGCGCCGAAGCGGTGCGCGGGCAGCAGGTACGGCGCCAGACTCATCGTCTCGGCGCCGCCGCCCACGGCGGCTTGTGCCTCGCCCGACTGGATGAAATGCGCGGCGAGCAGAACGGCTTCGAGCCCCGAGCCGCACAGACGATTGACCGTGAGCGCCCCCGCATGCGGCGCGATGCCGCCGCCGAGGGCCGCCACGCGGCCGAGGTACATGTCGGCCGGCGCCGTCTGATGCACGTTGCCGAAGACCGTCTGCTCGACGTCCTCGCCGGAGACGCCCGTGCGCGTGAGCAGCGCACGCACGACGCATGCGCCGAGCTCGGCGGGCGGTTTGTGTCGCAGGCTGCCGCCGAACTCGCCAATGGGGGTGCGAACCGCCCCGAGAATGACCACGTCGTTGTCCATCGTCCTGTCCCCCGAACACGTCGGGCGATCGACCGGCGCACGCATGCGGCCCGGCGTCGAGGAAGATCGGATGAGGATCGCCCGACGTCTAAGCGTAGGACGCAATCGCTCGCGGGGCACCTGACAAGGTTGACAGGTGCCCCGCGTGGGTCAGGCGCGAACGGTACTGCCTAACCCTGGAATGTCGCGTCGCCATCGAGCGGATACACCGGCCGTTTCACCCGCGAGAACGGGAACAGGCCGTAGTTCGAGCTGGTGACGCCGTCGCTGTCGCATTCCACCAGACCGGCCGAGATCGGCACGAAGACCGGGCGGCAATACATGCGCGACTTGAGCAGCAGGAAGCGCTCGCTGCGCGGATCGAGGCCGACGCACGTGAACACGCCGTGATCCCACGGCTCGTGGGTACGCTCCGTGACCACGATGCGCGCCGGGCCGATGTCGAAGAGCACCGTGCGGCCCATATAGCAGCGCTGGCCGGTGTAGGTCGGACCGCTCACGACGTACTCGCCGTTGCTGATCCTGCGCACGATGCCCGTGAGCACCGTCGGCGTCTTGGTGATGCCCAACTGCGTGAGCGCGCGCTTGTTGCCGAGCGCGAGCGTGATCTCGGCGCCCTCGCCCGCGGCAATCAGCGCTGCCACGGCTTCCGGATCGCACAGCGGCCCCACGCCAATGCCGGTCAGACCCCCCGCGAGCGCGGCTTCGAGCACGTCCATGGTGTCGCACGTGCCGCCCGACATGCAGTTGTCGCTGTGGTCGAGCAGCAGCACCGGCTTGTGTGCGCCGTCGGCGAGACGTTTCGCCTCGGCGATCGACGCCGCGAGCGGCGCGCTGCGGTAGACGAAGCCGTCGCGCTCATCCCACGCTTGCGCGGCGATGCGGTCCGCCACCGCCTGCGCGCGCGCGATGCCCGCCGCGTCGCCCTCGGCCGTCACCACGACGCTAAGACACGGCGCGGGAATGTCGGCGAGCGAGAAGCCCGAGAACACCGACACCGCAAGAATGCCCTCCTCGGCTTCGGCGCGCCGCGCCGCCTCGATGGCGCGCTTCATCGCACCGTCGTGGCTCGTGCTGCGCAGCGAGTGCACCATGAGCGGGGGCTGGCGCCACACGACTTTCGGGCGACGCTTGCCCGCGAGCATGTCGAAGAGCAACCGCCCGGCGTGCTCGCCGGTTTCGTACATGTCGACGTGCGGGTAGGTCTTGAAGCCGACCACGATGTCGGCGTTGGCGATGATTTTCGGGGTGACGTTCGCATGCAGGTCGAGCGCCACGGCAATCGGTGTGTCGGGCGCCGCCTCGCGCACCCGCGCGAGCAGATCGCCCTCCCCGTCGTTGCTGTTCTCGGCAACCATCGCGCCGTGCAGGTCGAGCAGGATCGCGTCGACCCCCTTGCTCGCCGCCACGATCCGGCCGCAGAGTTCGTCGTAGGCACCCGCCGCCACCGGACCGCTCGGATTGGCGCTCGCGGATACGGGCGTGATCATCTGCGCACCGGCCGCCGCGGCCAGATCGATGAACGCGGCCATGGCCGTGCGCATGCCCTTGTTCTCGCGATAGGCAGCCTCGTCGTAAGTCGGACCGTGATTGCCAAACGCCTCGAGCGGGGTCGGCACCGGCGAGAACGTATTCGTCTCGTGATTCATCCGCGCGATCATCACTTTCATGCGACACCTCCCGCGCGTTGGAGCATTGCCTGCAACAGCACGTTACAACCCGCTTCCAGATGCGCGGGATCGGCGTCTTCGATTTCGTTGTGGCTGATGCCGTCCTTGCAAGGCACGAAAATCATGGCCGTCGGCGCGATACGTGCGAGATACACCGCGTCGTGTCCGGCGCCGCTGATCGCGTCCATGGACGACAGGCCCAGCGCTTGCGCTCCGTCGCGGATCGCGGCGACGAGTTCGGGCGCGAACGGTTGCGGCGGGAAGTACACGACCTGCTCGATGGCGACGTCGATCCCGTTCGTGCTCAGTGCGGCACACTCGGCGCGCAACGCGGCGTTGAGTGCATCGAGTGTGGCGTCGTCCGCGGCGCGCAGATCGACGGAGAGCTTCACGCGCCCGGGAATCACATTACGCGAGTTCGGATAGTTGTCGACCCAGCCGACCGTGCCGCGTGCGTGCGGCGCGTGCTCGCAGGCAATGCGGTTCACCGCCTGAATCAGCTGTGCGGCGGCGAGCAGCGCGTCGCGGCGCAGTTCCATCGGCGTGGGGCCCGCATGGGCTTCCATACCGGTGACGGTGACGTCGTACCAGCGCTGACCAAGTGCCCCCTGCACGACACCGATGGTCTTGTCGTGCGCTTCGAGCACCGGCCCCTGCTCGATGTGCGCTTCGAAATACGCACCGACCGCGCCGGGATGGCCGACGGCGGACGTCTCGCCGGCGTAGCCGATGGCGTGCAAGGCGTCGGCGACGCTCACGCCGTCATGGTCCTTCTGCGCGAGCGCATGCTCCAGCGAGAAAGCCCCGGCGTAGACGCCCGAGCCCATCATCACCGGGACGAAGCGCGAGCCCTCCTCGTTCGTCCACACGGCGACCTCGAGCGGCGCCTGCGTCACGACGCCGTTGTCGTTGAGCGTGCGCAGCACTTCCAGGCCGGCGAGCACGCCGTAGTTGCCGTCGAACTTGCCGCCCGTCGGCTGGGTGTCGATGTGGCTGCCGGTCATGACCGGCGGCAGGGCGTCGTCGCGTCCGGCGCGGCGCGCGAAGAGATTGCCGATGGCGTCGACACGCACCGTGCAGCCGATCTCCTTCGCCCACTTCACGAACAGATCGCGGCCCTGGCGGTCGAGGTCGGTCAGTGCGAGGCGGCAGACACCGCCTTTTTCCGTGGCGCCGATCCGTGCGAGCTGCATGAGGCTGTCCCACAGACGCGCGCCATCCACGCGCATTGCGGCAGCCGGTTGATCGAGACGTTGCATGTTCATGGATCCTTCAGTGCACGCGGCACGGTGTGCGCGCCGCCGCGTGCGTTGGCAAATGGCGCATGCCGCGCCGGAGGTCCGGGGAAGGCGGCATGCGTCGCGAAATGCGGGGGGCGCTCAGGCCACGCCCACGCCGAGATAGCGATCCTTGACCACTTCGTCGGCAAGGAACGTCGCGTTGTCCGCGCCGTACACGATCACGCCCTGCTCGACGATGTAGTGTCGATCGGCGAGCTGCGTGCAGACTTCCAGGTTCTGTTCGACGAGCAGGATCGCCACGCCCGCCTGCTTGATGAGCTTCAATTGCGCCACGATCTCCTCAACGATCACCGGCGCGAGCCCTTCGACCGGCTCGTCGAGCATGAGCAGACGCGGGTGATTCATCAGCGCGCGCCCGATGGCCAGCATCTGCTGCTCGCCGCCGGACAACTGGGCGCCGCCGTTCTTGCGGCGCTCCTGAAGGCGAGGAAAGATCCGGTAGATGTCCGCCAGTTGCCACGGCGAATCGCGTCGCGCGCCGAGCTTGAGATTCTCTTCGACGGTGAGCAGCTTGAAGATGCCGCGATGCTCCGGCACGAAGCACACGCCGCGCGCGGCAATGCGGTGCGCCGGTTGCCCGGCGACCGGTTTGCCGAGGAACGCGATGCTGCCGGCGCGAGGGGGAACCACGCCGGCGATGGTCTTGAGCGTGGTGGACTTGCCGGCGCCGTTGCGGCCAAGCAGCGTGACGAGCTCGCCGTCGCCGACGGTAAGCGACACGCCCTGAAGAATGTGGCTCTTGCCGTAATAGCTGTGAATGCCTGCGACGTCGAGAATCATGCGCGGCCTCCGGTGATCATGTTGCCGAGGTACGCCGCGCGCACGCGGTCGTCTGCGCGAATCGCGTCGGGCTTGCCTTCGACAAGGACGCGGCCCTGCTGCATGACGGTGATCGTGTCGGAGATGTCCATCACGATGTTCATGTTGTGCTCGATGAGCACCACGGTGTGGTCGTCGCGCAGGCCGCGAATGAGCTGCTTCATGTCGTCGAGGTCGTCGATACCCATGCCCGAAGTGGGCTCGTCGAGAAAGATCGCCTTCGGGCGCGCGGCGAGCGCCATCCCGACTTCGAGCCGGCGCTGCTGGCCGTGAGAGAGCAAGCCGGCGGCGGTGTCCGCGTGACGCGTGAGCGCGAGGCGGGTGAGCACGTCGTCGACAATCTCGGCGCAGGCGCGCGCGCCGTCGGCCTTGCGCCAGCAAGACAGCGCGCGTCGCGGTGTGACCCCCAGGGCCGCAAGGCGCAGGTTCTCGCGAACCGACAGGTTCTGGAACAGGGCCGTGACCTGAAACGAGCGCGCGATGCCGCGTTGCACGCGGCGATAGTCAGCCTCGGTCGTGACGTCGTGTCCGTCGAACAGGATGCGCCCGCCCGAGACCGGCACGGTGCCGGTCAGCATGTGAAAGAGCGTGGTCTTGCCCGCGCCGTTCGGGCCGATGACGGAGTGCACGGTGCGCGGTGCCACGCGCAGGTCGACGCCGTGCAGCGCCGTGAATTTTCCGTAGCGCTTGACGATGCCCGAGGCTTCGATCAGTGCGTCGCTCATGTCGGGTCTCCCTGCGTATCCAGTTTGCCGCGCTCGCCGTTCTTACCGTTCGCCGGACCGCGTTTGCCGGCAACGCGCTGCCACAGCGACTCGCCCACGCCCCAAAGCCCGCGATGCATGAACAGGCTCACGGCGATGAGCAGCAGTCCGAGCAAGAGCAGCCATCGTGGCCAGAGCGTGGAGAGCCAGTCGGCCGCGAGCACGTAGAACGCGGCGCCGAGGACCGAGGCGAAGAGATTGCCCGTGCCGCCGATGACCGTCATCACCAGAATCATTTCGCTCGTGTGATATTCGATGTTCGACAGCGGTGCGATTCCCGTCATCAGCGCGTGCAGCGCGCCGGCGAGCGCCGTGACGGCGCCGGAGATGGCGAACGCCACGAGCTTGAACGTTTTCACGTGATAGCCGATGGCCGCGGCGCGCGTTTCGTTGTCGCGAATCGCGAGCAGCGTGCGCCCGAACACCGAATCGGCCACGCGCAACAGGATGGCGAAGACGATCAGGAAGATCACCGCGACGAAGGTGTAGTACTGCCAGGGCGACTCGAGCGGAATCAACGTCTTGCCGCCCAGGGAGAGCGAATGGCGCGGGATGTCGAGCAGGCCGTTGTCGCCGCCGGTCCAGTCCGTGGCGGTATAGGCCACGAAGTAGAACATCTGTGCGCACGCGAGCGTGAGCATGACGAAATACGTGCCCTTCTGCCGGATCGCGAAGCTGCCGACGATCGCGGCGATTGCCGCGCCGAGCACGATGGCGATGACGACCGCGAGCGGCATCGGCAGCGACGTGCGGGTGAGCATGATGCCCAGCGTGTAACTGCCCAGGCCGAAGAAGATGCCCTGGCCGAACGAGAGCAGACCGGTGTAGCCGAGCAGCAGGTTGCAGCCAAGCACCGCCAGCGCGTAGACGAGCACTTCGGTGGCGAGCGTGCCCGACGAGAGCGTGAGCGGCAGGATCAGGGTGACGGCTGCCGCGAGAAGCCAAAAACGGTAACGTGCCAGCATCATCCCCTCCCGAGCAGGCCGTGCGGGCGCATGAGCAGCACCGCCGCCATGGCCACGTAGATCATCAATCGTGCGCCTTCCGGCCAGATCGTGCTCATCAGGCTTTGCACGATGCCGATCACGAGGCCGCCCACGAGTGCCCCGGCGAAGCTGCCCATGCCGCCGATGACCACCACCACGAACGCGATGCCGAGCGCTTCGATGCCCATGAACGGTTCGACACCCCGCACCGGCGCGGCCAGCACGCCGGCCAGTGCCGCCGTGCCCGCCCCCAACGCGAACGCGAAGCTGAACACCCGGAACACGTTGATGCCCAGCAGCGACACCATCTCCGACGATTCGCTGCCCGCACGCACGGCACTGCCCAGGCGGGTGCCCTCGAGCAGCCACCAGAGCACGGCGGCAAACACGGCCGTGAACCCGATGAGGAACAGCCGGTACTTGGGATAGATGAAGCTGCCCCACATCACCACGCCGTCGAGCATTTCGGGCACGGCCACGTTGTCGCCGAGCGGGCCCCATACGATGATGACGAGTTCCTGCACCACCAGGGCAAGCCCGACGGTGACGAGAATGTGAAATTCGTGCGCCTTCTCGTAGATGCGCGAGAGCAGCACCTTCTCGGCGATCCAGGCCAGCGCGCCCACGACGATCGGACACACGATCAGGGCGAGCCAGAACGACAGGCCCCACTGCAGCGCCTGATAGCAGAAATAGGCACCGAGCAGATAGAAAGCGCCGTGCGCGAAGTTCACGAAGCGCAGCAGGCCGAAGATGATCGACAACCCGACGGCCAGCAGGAAGTACAGCATTCCGATGCCGACGCCGTTGATGACTTGCAGCAAATAGACGTTCATGCGCGTCCCGGGGAACGTGAGTGGACGTGAAGTCCTCCGCGCCGCGGCGTACTCGACGCACGATGTGGCACGGACGACGCGCGGGGTGACGACGATGCGTCCCCCCGCAGGCAATACCCGACGCCTCTACGGCGTTATGGCGTTATGGCGTTATGGGACTAATGCATCAAGCCATCTTGCACTCGGTCTTGTCGAGCGGAAGGAAGGACTTCCCGGCGCTGACGATGTCGGCGAAATCGTCGGCGTTCTTCATTTTCGACTTGGCCTTGCCCTTGAGCAGATAGTAGTTCTTGAGCACCTGGTGATCGCCCTTGCGAATCTCTTCCGGACCCGTGAGACCGTCGTACTTCATGCCTTCCATGGCGGCGATCACGGCCTTCGGTTCGGCGCTGCCCGCCTTGACCATGGCGTCGAGCATGAGCTTGGTGCAAATGTAGGAGCCGGCGAGGCTGTAGTTCGGGTTCTGCTTGAAGCGGTCCTGCGTGCGCTTGACCAGATCGAGGTTCAGCGGCGAAGCCACGGCGTGCCAGTACTGTGCGCCGAAGTACACGCCGTCGCACAGATCGGCGCCGAGCGTCTCGAACTGCTCCAGACCCGAGGCCCACGCCATCAGGATCGTGCAGTTCTTCTTCATGCCGAAGCTCACTGCCTGACGCAGGGCGTCGGACGATTGCGAACCGAAATTCAGCAGCAGCAACACGTCCGGCTTGGCCGCCATCGCGTTGGTGAGGTAGCCGGAGAATTCCTTTTCCGAGAGCGAGTGATAGCTGTTGCCGACGTGCTCGATGCCCTTTTCCTTGAAGATGTTCTTCGCGGCGGTGAGCAGGCCCTCGCCGAACACATACTGCGGCGTGATCGTGTACCAGCGCTTGGCCTTGGGCATCGACTCGATGAGCGGGCGCACGGTCTGCTCGATGGCGCCGAACGTCGGCACGGACCAGCGGAACGTTGCGCTGTTGCAGTCCTTGCCGGTGATCTCGTCGGCGCCGGCGGTCGTGATGAACACGCCGCCCGCTTTCTCGACTTCCTTGCCCATGGCGAGCGCCTCGGACGACAGGATGCCGCCCGCGAAGAAGCGCGCGCCCTTTTGCTGCGCGATTTCCTGCACGCGGCGGATCGCCGTGGCGGGTTTACCCTCGGTGTCGAGCGTGGTGTAGGCGAGCGGACGGCCGAGCACCTTGCCGTACTGCTCCACGACAAGTTTCATGCCGAGGTCGGCAAACTTGCCGTTGGCGGCAAACGGTCCCGACATCGGTACCGGGCAGGCCAGCTGGATGGCGCCGGAGCCCTGTGCGAACACGTCGCGAGCGGTGAATAGGGAGGCAGGCAAAGACGCTGCGGCGGCGAGCTTCAACAGTTCACGACGATTCAATTTGGTCTCCAGGGAAGGGAGCAATCGTTCATGGGGTGCAAACGTGCAGCGCGTCACACAACGACCGGCCAGAGACCTGAGAAAGCGACCTGACAGTAACGACTTGCAACGTCCGGGCCTTATCCCTATCCGTCATATTTATTATGATAAATAGGATGGATTTGATCGTAGGTATAATGCTTTTCAGTGTCAACCGGAAAAAAACCCGAAGCCGATGCCGTCTTTCCCGACGGTAACTCACGAGGCGCCACATGGCATTGGATCCGCAAACGATGCGCGAGCCGTTGGAAATCAAACAGCAAAAACGCGGCGATCTGGTCGCCGAAGCCATCAAGCGCCTGATCACGGAAGGCAATCTTCTGCCCGGCGATCGTCTGCCGCGCGAAGTCGAGTTGCAGCAGATGTTCGGCGTGTCGAAGAGCACCATTCGCGAAGCGCTCAAGTCGCTCGAGGTGCAGGGGCTCATCAAGGTGAGCACGGGTCCGACGGGCGGCGGCATGGTGGTGGAAGTGCCGCTCGAGCGTACCTTCCAGCTGCTTCAGAACTATCTCTTCTTCAAGGAAGTGAGCATCGACGACATCTACACGGTGCGTCAGTTGCTCGAGCCCGAGCTCGCCGCCGGCGCGGTGCCGCATCTGACCGAGGCCGACTTCGAGGCGCTGGAGCACAACATGGCGTGCTGCAGTCCGGCGTCGCAGGATCGCCGCGAGCTGCTGCGCCAGCGTCAGGCCGACGTCGACTTTCACGACATTCTCGCGGCAGCGAATCCCAACAGCTTCCTGCGTTTCACGTGCGAACTCGTCAACGAGATGATTCGCCAGCTGATCGTGTTCGGCAACGAGACACCGCGCCGCGAGCACGAGAAGTTCGGCACGGCCAACGTCGACATTCACCGGCAGATCACCGACGCGGCGCGCGAAGGCGATGCGTCGCGCGTGCGCGAACTGATGCAGTTCCACATGCAGGAAGCGCGCACGTACATCAAGCGGATGAACGGCAAGTTGCGCGGACGCCTCATTCTCGATTCGGACATCGTCGACATGCAGCAACGCGTGCGCTCGCACAAGAGCAGCAGCGCGGCGGCGTCGGCGCCTGCGGGTGGCGCTCGGCGCAAAGCGGCCACGGGTGCGGCGTCGGCGGGCCGCGAGGCGGCGGCAACGAAGCGGACACCGCGCAGGACGTCGGGCGAGGGTGACACGGCGCAGACGGTGAAAGCCGTGCCGAAGACGATTCGGGCCACCCGGACGGCCGGGCCGGCCGGGCCGGCGAAAGCAACGAAGTCCGCGAGAGCAAAGGCAAAGGCGGGTGTCGTTGCGAAGTCGCCGGTGGCGCGAAAGCGTCGTGTCGTGGAAGACTGACTTTGCGCGCGCGCCGTTCACCGCCCGGCTACGGCCGGCTGTTGCTGCGTGCAGCAGTGGACGCCGCCGCCGCGCCGCGCGATGGCGCGTAGCGGCAACTGCACGATGCGGCGCTCGGGAAACGCCCGCTGCACGATTTCGCGCGCATGCGCATCGGTCGCCGGATCGCCGAACGCCGCCATCACGACGCCGCCGTTCGGCAGATAGAAATTCACGTACTCGGGCGCAAAGTCGGCGTCGTTCGCCACATCGGTCGGCAGGGCATCGAAGTCGGGCGAGCGCAGCAGGCCGATGTCGAAATGCCGGCCGCGCGCGTCGCGCGCGAGCAGCAGCGCCCGCAGATTTTCACGCGCTTCACGCGACCACTCGTCGTCGCCGTCCGCACCCGTTGCGAGCAGTACGCCCGGGCGCACGAAGCTGGCCACCCCGTCGACATGACCGTCGGTGATCGTGTCGAGCCAGGAACCCGGCAACCACACCACGTGCGTCGCCCCCAGCCAGTGGCGGAACAACGTTTCGGCCTCGCGACGCGTGAGGCCGGGATTGCGGTTCGGGTTGAGAATCGAAGTCTCCGTCACGATCAGCGTGCCTTCGCCGTCGACAAGCAGCGAGCCGCCCTCGGCCACGATCGGCGCGGCCGACGCACCCACGCCGAGCGTCAGTGCGACGCGTTCGGCCACGAGCGGGTCCGCCGCGGGCATCGGGCGCAGCTTTCTTCCCCAACTGTTGAAGTTCCAGCGCACCGCATGAAGCGCGGCCGTCTCGTCGACCACGAAGGTCGGCCCGGTGTCACGCATCCAGTGATCGTCGACCGGCATGGGGTGGAGCGTGGCGCTGGCGGGCAGCAGGCGCAACGCTTCGTCGAGATGCGCGGGATCGACGGCGACGTGCAACGGTTCGAACTGCGCAATGGCGTAGGCGATGCGCCCAAGTTCGTCGACGACTTCGGCGCGCTGTGTGTCCGACAGGACCGTATGGCCGGGCCACGCCATCCAGCCCGCCGTGTGCGGGTGCCATTCGGGTGGCATGCGCCAGGGGCCGTTGGACGGGGCGTCGGCGTCGCTGTCGGCACGGCCGGTGGCCGTGCGGGTGGCTCGAGGCGCGGTACGCCTGGAAATGGTGTCCGTCATGGTCGCGCTGCCATCAATGAGGTGCCGGGAGAATTTGCCGCCAGTGTAGGGGGCGCCCGGTGCGCGCGCACGACCTCAGGGCGGTGGCGAATCGGCCAGATGGACGCAGAGCCGCTTGAGCGCACGCACCTGGCGCAGCGCCACGCGCAGATCGCCTGTCGAAATTAGGCCGATGCCTCCCTCGTCGTCGCCCAACGGTTGCCCATCGCGCTCGTAGACGACGAGCGCGCCTACGCCGACGGGCGTGTTGTAGAGCTCATGCCACGAGAACATGACGGTGTAGCCGTCTGCGCCCTGTGCCAGCACGAAGGCGCGTGTGAAGTCGCGTGCCTGCGGCATGCGTAATTGCGCGACGTCGAGCAGCGCGCTCAGGCGAACGCCCTTGTAGTCGCTCGCGCTGCGCACCTTGCGCCCGGATAGACACACGACATCGAGCGCTCCCGTCAGTTGCGTGGGCAGTCGTTTGAGCGCGCAAAGATCGAAGGAGTGACGGCGCTTGACGCAACCGGACACGACGACCTCGTGCGAGGCGAGCGGCGCGGGGAAACGGGTGGCTGCGGGCCCGCCTGCTGGCTCGGATGCGGGCGCAGAGGATGAGGGACTTGCCATCGATCGCGCTTCGGCGCGGGTGGCAAGACGGGCATCCGTCGGGGCGGTCGACGGCACGCGCAGGGAATCGATGGGCATGACGGATTCGGCGTAGGTGAATTGGGGGCACCGGCCGTCCCAATATAGCGACCGGGCGCCGCCCGGACATACGATCCGCCTGATAGCCCCTATTTAAATGGGCGGGCGACGCACGTCACCGGCGAGCTGGTGCGGCGGCCCGCTCAGCTGCCGAATCGGGCGGTGCGCCGCTCGGGCCGCCGCGCCGCGACTTCCGCGAGCATGGCACGCGCTTCCTGCACGTCCGCCAGCGTCTCGCCGCCATCCAGCGCATCGAGGGCATCGCGCAGGATCGCGACACAGTCGGCGTCGCCTTGCGGGTTGTCGTCGCCCAGGCGCAGCAGACTCAGCGCCGCGCGCAGCGTGAGCATCGGCGAAGCCTGTGCCTGAGCGATCTGCAGCGCGTGTTCCAGCCACGGGCGCACGCTGTCGATGGGATGATGTCCCGCGCGCAGGAAGTCGCCCTTCTGGCGCAGGAATTCTGCTTGCCAGTGGCCGTCGGCCCGACGGGCCGCCACGTGCGCGCCGCGTTCGGTGACATGCAGACCGAGCGCGATATCGCCCGTGCCCGCGCATGCCTCGGCCATCATGCCGAAGAAGATGCCCTCGACGCCGCCCATGATTTCGCTCAGGCGTCCGACACTGTCCGTAATGCGTTCGAGCCCGCTCGCGTCGCCACGCGAGGCGAGCGCCCAACCGCGAATCGTCTGGCCGGCAAGCGCCCACAGCGCCACGCCGGTCTCCGTCGCCACTTCGGTGGCTTCGCTCGCCAGCGCTTCGGCCGAGGCGACTTCGCGCCGCAGACGTCGCAACATCGCCGCGAACACCAGGGCGAACGAGAACGAGTAACGTCGGCCGTTCTGACGCCCCAACGCCAGCGCGGTCTCGCTGGCCGAGAGCGACGCATCGTGGCGCCCGGTGAACCAGTAGGCCCACGACAGGAACGACAACCCGGTGATGCGGGCATCTTCGCCTAGGCCGGTGTCGGCATGCTCCGCACGGTAGTGCGAGAGCCCGGTCTCCAGCGCGGTGACGGCGCCGCCGAAGTCGCCGTGGCAGCACAGGCTGTTGCCCAGTGCGTAATAGGCGTGCGCGAGCAGCGGTGCGGCGTCGGCCTGCTCGGCGATCAGAATGAGCTTGCGCGCGAGTTCGATGCTGCGGTCGAAATCGCTCCACGAACTGGACCCGAGCCACAGCCCCCAGTAGACCGGGAACAGGGCGATGTCGTCGCCCATCGGCTGCGCCAGGGCCAGCGCGGTCTCGAAGTTGTGACGCGCGGGCTCCGAACCGTACCCATGCAGCGAGACGAGCGGCACGCCGAGCGCCATGCGCAGTTGCAGTTCGCGCTGCGCGGTCTGCGCTCCGCCGCCGGTCTGACGCAGCACGTCGAGCGCGCTCTGATAGTGCGCGCAGGCTTCGCGGAACGCCTGGCGCTCGGTCGCGTACTGGCCGGCGAGACGATAGTGCTCGATCGCGGCGTCGGGTTCGTCGGCCTGGCGGAAGTGCCAGGCAAGCACTTCAGGCTCCGCATGGACCGCCGCCGCGCCATGTTCGCGCATGGCAAGGGCAATACGGCGGTGGGCGTCCTGGCGTCGCTCCTGCGGTTGCGCATCGTATGCGGCCTTGTGCAGCAGCGCGTGACGGAAGACGTAGCGTCCGTTGTCCTGGCGGTGCACGAGCGAGCAGGCGACGAGCGTGTCGAGCGCGCGCTCGACGAGCGCCATCGAACGGCCGCTCGCGGCCGCGAGCAGAACGGCGTCGAACTCCTGGCCAAGACACGATGCGAAGTGTGCCACGGGCTTGGCGCTGCCGGCGGCGTCGATGCGCGCCATCATCAGCTCCTGCAGGCTCGCGGGCATGGGCATCGCGCTGGCGGCGCCGCGTCCGCCTTGCTGCGCGGCGGTTGCGCGCGCCAGTTCCTGAAGGAACAGCGGCACCCCCTCGGCGAGTGCCACAATGCGCTCGCGCATCGCCGCCGGCAGTGCGACGCGGGGCGTGGCGGCGCGCACGATGGAGGCCGCCGCGCCCGCATCGAGGGGCATCAGATCGATGCGGCGCAGTGCCACCGTGTGGCGCCAGGGCAGTTCGAATTCCGGGCGCGCGCAGACAATGAGCAAACGACCGGCGGGCGGGTTCTCCGCCATGAACGCGAGCAGTTCCTGCGTGGAAGGGTCGACCCAGTGCGCATCGTCGAGCACAAGCACGCCGCCGTCGGGCAGCAAGGCGGCGAGCAGGGCGGGCGCTTCGTCCAGCACGGCCTGCTTCCAGGCGTGCGGCACATTGCCGTCGGCCTGCATGTCGAACAGCGCGCGAAGGCGCCGGTGCGCGAGCAGGGCGGGTTGCGGCAATTGCGAAGCGTCGTCCGACGACTGCGTGCGCAGCCAGCGCGCGATCGGATGAAAGGGCGTGCCGGCACCGTCTTGCGCACAGGTCAGTTCGATGGCGCGCAAGCTGCGCGTCTCGATGAAGTGACGCACCAGTGCCGACTTGCCGATACCCGCTTCGCCGATCACGAGTGCGGGCAGGCCTTGTCCGGCGTTGGCGGCCCGCACGGCCGCGTGCACGGCCGCCAGGTCGGCGAGCGCGGCATCGCGCCCGAAGAGCATGGCGGCGCGGCGGCGCGAACGACGTTCCGGGGTCGGGTCGGGATTGACGCGAAAGACCGGAATGTCGCGATTGGCGTGGCGTTCGCGCACGCTGCCGTGCGGCGTGGTGGCGATCGACACGCCGATGAGTCGCTGCGTGGCGTCGCAAACCACGACCTCGCCGGGCAGCGCCAGGTCGGCGAGCTGCGTGGCGCAGCGTGAAACGCGTCCACCGGTGTCGGGGCTGTCATCGGCGACCGAACTGATGACCAGGCCGGTGTGCACGCCCACGCCGATGCCGACGTGCGCGGTGCCGGCGTGCACGCAGCGCATGGCCGCCTCTACGGCATGGCGCCCGGCGCCTTCCAGCGCGGTCGGGTAACCGAAGTAGCCAAGCAGGCCGCCAGTGGGCGTGCGCAACGTGTAGCCCCACGACTGGCGCAGGATCGTTTCGCATTGCACGAGCGGCGGGCGCATCATGCCCACGAACTGATCGGGATCGTCCATGCCGCCGTTGGGCGAGAACTCGATGGCCACGACCGTCAACTGACGACGTTCCGGACCGGTGGCGCGTTGTTCCATGCGCGCGGGAGGTGTCTCCAGCAACTGCGTGAGCGCCGTGCCGGGGAGCTCGCCGAGTTCCTCCTGCAGGATGTCGCACAGGCGCCGGTATTCGGTTTCGGCTTCGTCGCGGCGACCGGCGCGCAGCAGCAACGCGAGCAGGCACTGCCAGCCGGACTCGTCGAACGGCGCGAGCGTGACGAGCTGGCGCGCGTGCGCGAGCGCCTGATCGAGATCGCCCAGGCGCGCGTAACCGTCGGCGAGCAAGCGCTCACCGAAGACGCGGCGGCGCTGGTACTCGTCGCGTTGGAGTTCTATCCATTGTTCGAGATCAGGCGTGTCGCGCACCGACAGGCCATGCAGGAACGGTCCCTGATAGAGCGCCACGGCGTCGGCCAGATGCTGCAGTTGCGCTGCCAGATCCAGACCGGTGACGGTGTCGAGCGAGCGGCTTGCCTGCTCGATCATGCTCGCGAACACGTGGGCGTCGATCCACAGCCCCGTCTCGGGACGCAGTCGTACGACCTGGCGGTCGGATTCGAAGAGTTCGTCGCCCAGGGTGTCGCGCAGGTGGAACAGCATGCGCTTGAGCTTGTCGCGCCCGCCCTGGCCGTCTTCATCGGGCCAGAACAGGTCCGCGAGGGCGCCGCGGGTGTGATAACCCGGCTGCAGGGCGAGATAGGCCAGCAAGCCGCGCGCCTTGGTGTACTTCACGGCGCAGGCTTGTTTGCCTTGTTCGACCCGCATTGGACCGAGCAGGTAGAGCGATCTGGTGGCTTGCATTGTCCCTGGACGGCAAATAGGCAACACCGGCGCACACGCAGAGGTGTTGCACCGGTGTCGCGAATTTCATGATGTCGTCGCGCCGGCCCGATCGGTTCGGAGTGCGGCGTGAGTACCGCATTCGGGGCCAAACCCACCAGACCTCCGACGTGACGCCAAGGCCGTTCCGGGGGGGCTCCGGCCAAATGCTTCACGTATTACAGACCGAAGTATAAACACACGCATGAACTCCGTCGGAAATACCTGAGAAATTCTCGCGAAACTGTCGGAATTGCGCCATACACGCGGCTTTCCGCGGGGACGGCGTTTCCGCTGGACCGGGAACCGGACGCCGTCGGTATCGATGCCATTCGTCGGGGCTCGATGGGGGGCCTGTTCGCCTGACGTCTTGTCAGTCGAAACGCGGATCTCGCCGTATTCGCGTGCGCCCTGCACAAAAATTATGCAACCACGATTCCGGCATACCTGGGGATTACCCGTAGAGTCATCCACGCCGCCGCCGCGACGAGACTTCCATGTCGAAAGCGCAATGCACTTGCTTTCAGTGACTTACCCGCGGCGCGCACCTCATTGGTGCGCAATCATGGCGAATGGCGAGAGAAACAAGCGGAGATTCAGCGAAGCCGTCGAGCAATTAGATATTGAAATGCAAATCATTCTTATTTATATTCGCGACCCAGACTGTTTCGCTCACCTATCGGCGGTAATTTTGCCGTTCTTCGACAACGATCATGATGCAACGCAAGCCCCTCGCGCTCACGATGATGGCGCTCTTCGCCACGCCGCTCGCCATTCCCTGTTCCGCTTCGGCCGCCGCGCAGGGCGGGGCCGTTTCCGAGGCGACCACGGTAGCCGAAGCCGCCACCTCCGGAACCACGCCGGCCGCTCCCGCCGCAACGTTGCCGCAAACCGACGTGTCGGGCGCGTCGATTCGCGACGAGTACCAGCGTGACATGGCTACCGTCGGCGGCAAGGTGCCCACGGCGATCCGCGACATTCCGCAGTCCGTCACGGTGATCGACAAGGCCGTGATGCAGGCGCAGGGCGCAACGTCGTTTGCCGATGCCCTGCGCAATTCGCCCGCCATCACGCTCGGCGGTGCCGAGGGCGGGCAGATCGGCAACAACATCAATCTGCGCGGCTTCACCGCGCGCACCGACATTTATCTGGACGGCTTCCGCGATCGCGGCCAGTACTACCGCGACACGTTCAATCTCGATTCGATCGAAGTGCTCGAGGGGCCGTCGTCGATGCTCTTCGGCCGCGGATCGACCGGGGGTGTCATCAACCAGGTGAGCAAGCAGGCGAACCTCAAGCCGCTCAACGAAGTGTCGGGCACCATCGGCACGAACGACAGGTATCGCGGCACGTTCGACTTCAATCATCCGCTCTCGGACACGGCGGCCTTTCGCATCAATGGGTTCGCGCAGGACATCCATACCACGCGCGACGTCATGAACAATCGGGACTGGGGCGTCGCACCCACGCTCAAGCTCGGCATCGGTACCCCCACGCAGATCACGCTCTCGGCGCTGATCGAGCACAACCGCGACATGGCGGACTACGGCACGGTGGGTTACAACGGCAGTCCGCTGCCCATCTCCAAAAGCCAGTTCTACGGCCTGACGACCGATCGCACGGTGCAGGACGTGATGAGCTTCTCGGCGAAGATCGAGCACAAGGTCGACGACAGCCTGAAGATCACCAACCAGACGCAGTACAGCCGCTATGTCATCGACGCCATCGAGACCTCGTCGCACGCGGTGGGCATTCGCAACGGCTCGGGCGGCTTCACCGCGCTGCCGGCCGGACGCACGGCAGGGATTCCCTCGTATTCGCTCGATCAGCTCTGGGTGCAGTTGCAGAGTCACGATCGCAAGATCACCGACTCGTCGCTTTACAACCAGACCGACGTGGTGAAAACGTTCACCACCGGGCCATTCACGCACACACTCATCGCCGGGGCGGAGATCGGGCACGATACGTACGAGAACCAGGCCTACTCACGCACCGGCGCCGGGCAGTCCACGGGGTTTCTCGGCTGGATTCCCGCCAATAGCACGGCGTACTACGCGAATCTGCCGAACGTGACGACCACCGCGGGCAATTTCGCGCAGGGGAGCGCGCAGACGCTGGCGTTTTATGCGAACGACACGATCGCGCTGAGCAAGCACTGGAAGTGGGTGGGCGGCCTGCGCTGGGATCGCTACAAGGCGCAGCTTTCGAACACCACGAGTTCACCGGGCTACGCCACGCAAACGGTCAATTACACGAGCGTGCGCACGGGCGTGATCTACCAGCCCAGCGAGGCGCAGTCGTATTACTTCTCGTACGGCACGTCGTTCAATCCGTCGCTCGAAGCGCTGACCGTGACGAACAACACGCAGGCGCTGCCGCCGGAGACGAACGAGTCGTTCGAGGTCGGCAGCAAGTGGAATCTGTTCGACGACAATCTCTCGATCAACACCGCACTGTTCCAGATCACCAAGAACAACGCTCGCACGCAGACCGGCACTTCTGGGCAGTACTCCAACGCGGGCAAGGTGCGCGTGCGCGGCGCCGAGGTGAGCGCAACTGGACACCTCACGCCGAACTGGCAAGTGATGGGCGGGTACATGTTCCTGAACTCGCAGGTCGTGCAGGCCAATGACGGCACGCAGGGCAACGCGCTGGCGAACACGCCCCGCCATTCCCTGACCCTCTGGTCCACCTATACGTTCGGACACTGGGAAGTCGGCGGCGGCATGAACTACATGTCGATGCGCTATGCCGCGAACACCAACCTGATCCGGGTGGGCGGCTATACTCGCTGGGACGCCACCGTCGCCTATCATCAACCGAAGTACGACATCCGCCTGAACCTGCTCAACGTCTTCAACAAGACGTATTTCGACTCGCTCATTCCGTCGGACGGGGGCCGCGCAGTGCCGGGTGTCGGACGCACGGCCATGCTCACCGGCACGTACCGGTTCTGATCGAATCCCGATCGCTTTCGAAGGAAATCCGTCGATGTTGCTGCGCATACCGAATGTCCTCAGTCCGGATCAGGTGAGCCGGGTTCGCGCCCGGCTCGACGGTGCGGGACCTGCCTGGGTAGACGGACTGGCGACGGCAGGCTATCAGGGGGCGCCCGTCAAGCAAAACCAGCAGATCGACGAGCGCTCCGACGTCGCGCGGGAACTGGGCGACGTGATACTTGGTGCGCTCGAGCGCAACCCGCTGTTCATCAGCGCGGCGCTGCCCAACAAGGTCTACGCCCCGATGTTCAACCGCTATGGTGAAGGCATGCACTTCGGCAATCATGTCGACGGGGCGATCCGGCTCCAGCCGGGCAGTGGCATGCGCATTCGCACCGATATCTCGGCCACGCTTTTTCTCGCATCGCCGCAGGAATACGACGGCGGCGAACTGGTGATCGAGGATCAGTACGGCGCGCACGAGGTGAAGCTGGCGGCGGGCGACATGGTGCTCTACCCGGCGACGAGTCTGCATCGCGTGAACCCGATCACGCGGGGCACGCGGGTGGGGTGCTTCTTCTGGGTGCAGAGTCTCGTGAAAGACGACACCCAGCGCACACTGCTGTTCGACATGGACAACGCGATCCAGCGGTTGAATTCGACGGACGCCGACGACACCGCGAGACGCACGCTGGTCGGCTGTTATCACAACCTGCTGCGCATCTGGAGCGAGACCTGACGAGGGGCGCGCGCGAACGCATCAACCGGTTCGCCGCACTGCATAAAAAAAACGCCCGATCCCCGGGCAATCCGGGAACCGGGCGTCTCACGACATGCCGGGCGATCGCGCCCGGCGGCGCTGGCCTCGCGCTTATTGAGCCTGGCCTGCGGGCGGCTGCGTCGCCGGCGCGCTCTTGTGCATCGGACCGCGGTGCTGGCGTGCCTTGTCGTGCCAGGCCTTCATCTTGGCCCAGCGCGCCTTGATGGCGTTGCTCACGAGCACTTTCTGATCGTTGTTCAAGCCGTTGTACACGTTGAGCCAGGCGTCTTCGGTCTGGCTGCGCAGCTGACGGTTCTGATCGAACACCTTCTCGCGGGCCGCGCGCATGCCGGCCAGATCGAGCACCTGCTGGTCCTTCGCCTGCGCGAACATCTCGCGGAATTGCTCGCCGTTCTTGCGCATGGCGTCGCGATTCTGCTTCGACGTGTTCACCGCCTGCTGCCAGGCCTGCTCCTGCTGCGGGTTGAGCTTCAATTGATCGTGCAACTGGCGAATGTTGCCCAGGCCCCAGGGGCCATGTTCGCCGCGCATGTGATGCATGGCGGCATTCGGTCCCGTTGCCGGGGCCGTGGCATCTGCGGCGTGCGCCAGACCGACCATCGAAGTGGCGGTCAGGGCGGCGAGGGCGACGGAGGCGGCGGCGATCTTCAGTTTGCGCATGGTGTTAACTCCTTTGCGTACTGCCGGAATTGGCAGTTTCAGAGTAAGTCATCGTCGCGGCGAAGAAGTTGCAAAGTGCAACCGCTGTATTACCTGACGTTACCAGCGCCGACATTCGCAATATTCCGAAACGACTCGGCCCGCCCTTGCCGTCGAGCGACAAGGGCGGGCCGATCAAGCCGTCGCGCGACACGACGCGAGCGATGGGCTGTCGGTGGACGACCGATGAAATCAGTCCCAGGCGCCGCGACCGCCCGACACGCTGTATCGACCAGCGCCGAAGAGCATCACGCAAAGGCCGGCGAACAGGTAGAAGCCCTGGAGTTCAAGCGCCCAGCCGCCGGTCTTCGCGAGGTCGCCGAGCTGACCGAAGTGAACCAGGGTGAAGGCGATGATCATGTTGCCCACGACGAGCAGGCCGCCCAGTCGGGTGAGCACGCCCAGGATCAACAGCACCGGCGCGAGCACCTCGCCCAGATAGACACCGTAGGCGAGCCAGCCCGGCAGACCGTGCGACGTGATCATGCCCTGGATGAACCCCACGCCGTTGATGACTTTGTTGATGCCGTGAAACAGCAGCAGGATACCGAGGGTGAGGCGCAGGATCAGTTTGCCGAGGTCGTCTCTGGTGCTCTGCATGGTTGAGGCTCCTTCTTGAATCGCGGGGTCGCGAAAGGGGGCTGAGAGTAACGGGGTGACACGCGCAAAGGGTGACGTGCCGGCCAAATGGGCATCACTGTATCAAATCGTTACCGCGCTGTCTGCGGGTGTCCCAGCGATTTCAGGGACCTGGCGCGAATCGGCCACGACGCGCCGATTACAAGCCGTTACTTTTCGGACTGCGCGGTTACACGGTCGCTGTCGGCGCGGTCTCGCGGTCCGCCGTTAATCCGCATAAGGACGCGGCGAATCGTTGGCAATCCCGCCACCGCCGAGCGTCCCCGCCGGTTTGCCGAACCCACCCGATATCGTGGTGTTCAGGCGTCCATCGAGCATTGCAAAGCCACTAAGGATTCCATCATGAACGTCCGTAAAACCCTGATTCTGAGCGCCGTGACCGTTGCCCTCGGCGGTGTGTTCGCCTCGCAGGCGTTTGCACAGGGCACTGCCACGCAAACCGCACGTGACATCCAGCAGCAGCAACGCATCGAGAACGGGCTCAAGAGCGGTCAACTGACCACGCACGAAGCCTCCAGGCTCGAGAAGGGCGAAGCGAAGATCGACAGGATGCAGGCGCACGCCGACCATACCGGCGACACCGCGGCCGAGCAGGCGCGTATCGCGAAGGCACAGAACAAGGAAAGCGCGAAGATCGAGCAACTCAAGCACAACGGTAAGGCAGGCAACCCCGTGTCGGCGTCGTCGGAGCGCATGCAGTCCGACGTTCAGCGCAACGTGAACCAGGAAAAGCGCATTGCGCAAGGTCAGGCCGCCGGCACGCTGAGCCACCAGCAGGTGGGTAATCTCGAGCGCGGCCAGGCGCATGTGGACGCCGCCGAGGCGCATGCCGGAAAGAACGGTCACGTGAGCGCTGGCGAGCAGGCGGGCGTTCAGCACCGCGAGAACCATCAGAGCCAACGCATCCGTCACGACAAGACGAACGGCTAAGCAAGCGGCCAGGCCGTTGCCGCCCGCCGCGAGCGGGCGTTCCCATGCATGACCAGCGCGCCACCCCTTGCCGGGTGGCGCGCTTGTTTTACGGCTATCATCGGCGTCACAACGACAACCGGAGGACCGGCAGGATGGAACTGGTGCAAGCGCAGAAGCTGCTCGATGAACTCGTCTCGCCGTGGGTGCGGCAATTGAATTTGCGGGTCGAGGCGGTCGGGCCCGAGCAGAGCGAGCTGCGGCTGCCGTTCGATGCCGCCTTCAAGCATGCCGGCGGCGTGATCTGCGGGCAGGTGTTCATGTCGGTGGCAGACACGGCGATGGTGGTGGCGCTGTCGGCCGCGCTCGGCGGCTTTCAGCCGATGACGACCGTCACGCTCAATACTCAGTTCATGCGCCCCGTGACGGACGGCGATCTGCGCATCGTCGCGCGCATTCTGCGTCGCGGCAAGAACCTGGTGTTCGGCGAAATCGAGATTCACGACGCATCCGGCAAGATGGCCGTGCACGCCACGACGACCTACGCATTGCTGTAAGCGTCGGCGGCATGGCGGGCGCCGGCCGTTCGGGTCGACGCGTTGCGTTGACGATGCGACGATCCGGGGATATCGCGGCGGAAGTCTCATGGCCGCGCACGCGCAAGGCCATTGCGCCACCACATCAACCCACCGGGGTAATCCATGTTCGATCAGATCGTATTTGCCGGCGGCGGCAACCGTTGCTGGTGGCAGGCCGGATTCTGGGAGCGGGTAACGCGCGACGTGCCGCTGCGTCCGCGCGTGATCACCGGGATATCGGCCGGCGCCGCCACGGCCTGCATGCTGCACATGCGCGAGTCGGACTGGGTGATGGACTATTACCGGCAGGCACTGGCGAGCAATCGCAAGAATGCCTACTGGGGCAATCTGCTGCGGCGCGAGCGTGTGTTCCCGCACTACCGGATTTATCGTCAGGCGCTGCTCGACATCTACGACGGGCAGCTCGACAAGCTTGCCGCGGGGCCGGAAATACGGGTGGGCATCTCGCACATCCCGCGCTGGCTGGGGCCTCGCTCGGCAACGGCGGCGGGCCTGGTCGCGTACAACATCGACAAGCACGTGCGCCGCACGCTGCATCCCACGCTCGCACGCCGCCTGGGCTTCACGCCGGAATTCGTGCGCGCGCAGGACTGCCGCACCGCGGCCGATCTCGCCGACCTGATGCTGCAGTCGTCGTGCACGCCACCGTTCACACCGATTCTGCGGCGCGCGGGGCGGGCCGTGCTCGACGGTGGCATGGTCGACAACGTTCCTGTCGACGCGCTGGACGCCGTGCCGGGGCAGGTGCTCGTGATGGTGACGCGCCGCTATCCGCGCCCGCAGATGTTCACGCAGCATCACGCGGGGCAGGACCGGCTGTACGTGCAGCCGTCAGAGGCGGTGCCGATCTCCAGCTGGGATTACACGCGCCCCGACATGATGCGTCCGGCCTTCGAACTGGGCCGGCGCGACGGCGAGACGTTCCTGCGACATCTGGACACGATGAAGTAGGCGCCGTTGCGAAGACCGACGATGCCGGCCGACACCCTCAACGTCCGAAGCCAAGCAGCGCGGCCGGATTCGCGACGTGCGCGCGATCGCCGTTCAGGAAGTCGACGATGTTCTGGAACGCCACGCGGAAATACATTTCGTAGCTCTCGCGCTCCACGTAGCCGATATGCGGCGTGCACACGCAATTCTCCAGCCGCAGCAGCGGATTGCCTTGCAGAATCGGTTCGCTCTCGAAGACGTCGATGGCGGCCATGCCCGGACGCCCGCGGTTCAGGGCCGTGATGAGGGCGTTTTCTTCCACCAGTTCCGCGCGGCTCGTGTTCACGAACAGGGCGGTCGGCTTCATCTGCAACAGGTCTTCCAGTTTCACGACGTGACGCGTTTCGTCGTTCAGGCGCAGATGCAGCGACAGCACGTCGCTCTGGGCAAAGAGTGCTTCCTTGCTGTCGGCCACGCGCAGACCGTCGGCGGCGGCGGCCTCGCGCGAGCCTTCGCGCCCCCACACCATGACTTCCATGCCGAACGCGCGGCCATAGCCGGCCACGAGCCGGCCGATCTTGCCGTAGCCCCATAGGCCGAGCGTCTGGCCGCGCAAAACCTGCCCGAGGCCGAAGTTCGGCGGCATGCTCGACGACTTCAGTCCCGACTGCTGCCATGCGCCGTGCTTGAGGCTGGCCACGTATTGGGGAATGCGGCGCTGGGCGGCCATGATCAGGGCCCAGGTGAGTTCCGCCGGAGCCGTCGGCGAGCCCACGCCTTCGAGCACGGCCACGCCGCGCGCGGTGCAGGCCTCGATGTCGATATGGTTGCCGGCGCGACCGGTCTGGCTGATGACGCGCAGTCGCGGCAGTTTGTCGATGAGTTGTGCGGTGATGGCGGTGCGCTCGCGAATCAGGACGAGCACTTCCGCTTCGCCGACCCGGGCGGACAGTTGCCCGACACCCTTCACTGTGTTGTTGAAGACCTTGACGTCGTGACCGGCCAGCAGGGAGAAGCAGTCGAGCTTGCGCACAGCGTCCTGGTAGTCGTCGAGAATGGCAATTTTCATGGCAAAACGTAATCGGGTTGGCGCCGGACGAGGCGTCCGGCGCCAACGGAATCAATGTCGGAGGCCGCCGCGAAGGGGCGGGCGTACTGGTCGTTGACATGGCGGACGCGTCGGCGAAAACGCCCGGCCGGCCTTGTTGCGACGCAGCACCGGCGCATTTTGCGCGGTGGTATGCTGACGCCTCGTTTTGCATAGTATGGCAGGTGTCCTGGCAACCATGGCGAAACCGCCTCAACACGATGGCAAAAAATCGAACCCACCCCGCAAAAGCAAGTCGGACCTGGTGAGCGAGACGCTTGATGCGCACGTATCGGTGCGCGTGTTGCCCCCTGCCAACCCGCCGGTATCCCCAACCGGACGGGCCGCCTTGCGAGATTTCGTGCTCGCGAAGCTATCCGCGCAAAGCACACCCGGCGTCTGCGCGATGCGCACGCCCGGTGCCTGTCCCGATTCCTCGACTCTGCATGGAGACAACCCCCATGACGCAAGCCAGTGTGAGCGCCAGCGCGCTCAACGCCTCCTCCTCGTCCAATGTTGCAACGCGTGACCTGCCCGCCTGGGTGCGTCACCGCAGGCTGATCGACTGGGTGTCGCAGATCGCGGCGCATACCCAGCCCGAGCGCGTCGTCTGGTGCGACGGCTCCCAGCAAGAGTACGACCGTCTGTGCGACCAGATGGTGGCCGCCGGTACGATGCAGCGGCTCAACCCCGCCAAGCGCCCGAATTCGTTTCTCGCGCTGTCCGACCCATCGGACGTCGCGCGCGTTGAAGACCGGACGTTCATTTGCAGCGAGAAGCGCGAAGACGCCGGCCCGACCAATCATTGGATCGACCCGCGCGAGATGCGCACCACGCTCGACGGCCTGTTCCAGGGATGCATGCGTGGGCGCACGATGTACGTGGTGCCGTTCTCGATGGGACCGCTCGGCTCGCCCATCGCGCACATCGGGGTGGAGCTGTCCGATACGCCTTATGTGGCGGTGAACATGCGCATCATGACGCGCATGGGCCGCGATGTGTACGACGTGCTCGGCGAGGACGGCGAGTTCGTGCCCTGCGTGCACACCGTGGGCAAGCCGCTCGCCGCTGGCGAGAAGGACGTGGCGTGGCCGTGCAACAGCACCAAATACATCGTTCACTTCCCGGAAACCCGTGAGATCTGGAGCTACGGCTCGGGCTATGGCGGCAACGCGCTGCTGGGCAAGAAGTGTTTCGCGCTGCGCATCGCCTCGAAGATGGGGCGTGACGAAGGCTGGCTCGCCGAACACATGCTAATCCTCGGCGTGACCTCGCCCGAAGGCCGGAAATACCACGTGGCGGCGGCATTCCCGTCGGCGTGCGGCAAGACCAACTTCGCCATGCTCATCGCGCCGAAGGGCTTCGAGGGCTGGAAAGTCGAGACGATCGGCGACGACATCGCCTGGATCAAGCCGGGCAAGGATGGTCGTCTTTACGCCATCAACCCGGAAGCCGGCTTCTTCGGCGTGGCGCCGGGCACGAGCGAGAAGACCAACCCGAACGCGCTCGCCACGCTGGGCGAGAACGTGATCTTCACCAACGTTGCGCTTACCGACGACGGTGACGTGTGGTGGGAGGGGCTGACCGACACGCCTCCCGCGCACCTGATCGACTGGCAGGGCAAGGACTGGACGCCGGAGATCGCACGGGAAACCGGGCGCAAGGCCGCGCATCCGAACTCGCGCTTCACGGCGCCGGCCGCACAGTGCCCGTCGATCGACCCCGATTGGGAGAACCCGGCCGGCGTGCCGATCGACGCGTTCATCTTCGGTGGGCGTCGTTCGACGACGGTGCCGCTGGTGACCGAGGCGCGCGACTGGACCGAAGGCGTGTACATGGCCGCGACGATGGGCTCGGAGACGACCGCCGCGGCGGCCGGCCAGCAGGGCGTGGTGCGTCGCGACCCGTTCGCGATGCTGCCGTTCTGCGGCTACAACATGAGCGACTACTTCCAGCACTGGCTCGACACTGGCGCGCATCTCGACAAGATGGGCGCGACCCTGCCGAAGATCTACTGCGTGAACTGGTTCCGCAAGGGCGCCGACGGCAAGTTCGTATGGCCGGGCTTCGGCGAGAACATGCGCGTGCTGGCCTGGATGCTCGGGCGCATCGACGGCAAGGCGCAGGGCGTGGAGCACGCGTTCGGCATCACGCCGCGTTACGAAGACCTGAACTGGAACGGGCTGTCGTTCACGCCGGCGCAGTTCGACGAGGTGACCTCAATGGATCCGGCCGCATGGCGTGACGAGCTGAAGCTGCACGCGGAGCTGTTCGAAACGCTCAGGCAAAACCTGCCTCAGGCACTGCTGGACACGAAGGCCGATATCGAGCGTCGCCTGAACAAGTGATGCCGCGCACGCCGGCATGACCGGCGCGCTGAAGGCGAAACGCCAATCGATCCCGCCGGTGGAAACGCCAGCGGGATTTTTTTGTCTCGTGATCGTTCCGACGGCCTTGTGACGTGGGGATTCCGGCGGTTTCGCGCGCTTGCGCGGCGATGGCATTTCCTCCGTTGTTCCGTTCGGACAACGATCTTCCGGTGACGCCAGTCTGACTGCGCATTAACCGGGAAGGCACCCCACCGCGCCACGGGGCCCCGTCATCTCATGACGCCGCCTCACGAGCCTGCATCACAATCGGTTTTCCACCGCGAACTTGATCAGTTCCGCCTGTCCTTCGATGCCGAGCTTGCGTTTGATGTTCAGGCGATGCGTCTCGACGGTGCGGACCGAGAGATCCATCTCGGTCGCGATCTGCTTGTTGGCCAGGCCGCGAGCAATGCGCGAGAGGATTTCGCGCTCACGAGGCGTGAGCGAGTCGATCGGCGCGTGCGACGTCGAGGCCTGCACCACGCGCGCGGCGATGGCGGCGCTGTAGTACGCGTCGCCTCGGGCCACGCGTTCGATGGCGGTCACGATTTCGTGCGCCGGTGCGTCCTTGAGCACATAGCCGCGCGCGCCGGCGCGCACGGCCTGGCGGACGTACTCCGCGTTGTCATGCATGGACAGGATCAGCACGGCGATGTGCGGAAACTGCTCGCGAAACAGGGCAGTCAGTTCGATGCCGTTCGTGCCGCGCATGCTGATGTCCATCAACGCCAGATCCGGCGACGACGTTTTCGCCCGGGCGAGGGCTTCGGCGGCGTTGCCGGCTTCGCCCACGACCTGAAGGTTCGGTGCGGCGTCGAAACGCGCGCGCAGTCCGTCGCGCACGAGCGGATGGTCGTCGATCAACAGCAGGCGGATGGGAGGGGCTTGCGTCATTGGCGTGAGGTTGCGCGAAGCGCCGCTTTCACGGCGGCGGGCGTGAGCGGGACCCACGCGCTGATGGTGGTGAGGCCGGGCCACGACTGGATGCCCAGCATGCCCCCGACGGCGTCGAGACGCTCGCGCATGTTGCGCAAGCCGATGCCGTGGCTGGGGTCGTGGTGCACGTCGGTCACGTCGAAGCCGCGCCCGTCGTCGGCGATCGACAGGTGAATGCCGTCGGGCTTGAAGATGAGCCGGATCGAGACGCGCGACGCGTGAGCGTGACGCTCGATGTTCGTCAACGCCTCCTGGGCGATGCGATACAGCATCGTCTTGATGTTGTCGTCGAGCACCGGGGGCTCGCCCTCGACATGCATGTCGACGGGCAATCCCGCGTGCGAGCCGAACTCGCGCGCGAGCTGATCGATGGCGGCAGCCAGTCCGAGGTCGTCGAGTGTGGCCGGGCGCAGCGCCTGTGAAATCCGGCGGACCTCGCCGAGCGTGCCGTTCAATCGCTCGATGGCCACGCCGAGGGTGGCGCTGACCGCCGCGGGCGACCCCGGCAGGCGCATCGACGCCGATTCGAGCAGCAGCTTGACCGACACGAGGAGCTGGCTGATGCCGTCGTGCAACTCGCGCGAGATGCGTGAACGCTCGACTTCCTGCGACTCCACCACTTGACGCGCGAGCTGGCGCAGTTTGGCGTCGGCGGTCTTGAGTTCGGTGATGTTCACCACAAGTCCGCAAAGCCCCACGATGGCCAGACACGACGACGCGATGAGCGTGATCCAGATCAGCGTGCGATCGATGTTCGCCTGCGCACGCTCGTCCGACGCGCGCAGCGTGGCTTGCACATCGTCGAGATAAATCCCCGTGCCGATCATCCAGTTCCAGCGCGGCAGCGCGATCACGTAGCCGAGCTTCGGGGCCATCTGATGCAGCGACGGCTTCTCCCACGGGTACTGCACGTAGCCGCCGCCGGCGCGTGCCGCGGCGATGAGACGCTGAATCGTGGGTGCCCCCGACTCGTCCTTGAGCGACCAGAGATTGTGGCCCACGAGCTCTGGCTGGCGCGGATGCATCAGGCTGCGGCCTTCGAGGTCATAGACGAAAAAGTAGCCGTCTTTGCCGAACTCCATGCGGGCCAGCGTGGCAAGGGCCTGCTCGCGCGCGGCCGGGGTGTCGGGGCCGTCGTACAGCGGCTCGATGGCATTGCGCGCCAGACCGACGTAATGCAGCAGCTCGGCCCGCTTGTTGGCCAGCGATGTCGTTTGCACGGCGTCGTGCTGCGCGCGCGAGAGTTCGTTGCCCTGGTGACGCACGGCAAGCGCGATGGCAACCATGGCCAACGCCACCGGCAGTAGCGCCAGGACGAAAAATTTCTGTCGGAGATTCATGGCATTCGGGAGACCTGCAACACCGCTTTTCACGGGTATGGCGGCAGGTGCGCTACGTAATAGCACGTAGCCGGCCTGCGTAGTTCCGCGCTTGTGGCACGGCGGTCAAACGCCAATACTACACGCCGAATCGTGGCCGGGGCTGCCGAGTGGTAGCGGGCAAGCCTCCCGACGACGCGCTGCAAGCGGGTGTGCCCCCACACCGCCGTCTTGCGCCGCGTCGGCGGCGTCATCGACCCTCGCTGCATGCAGACCCCCGAAAAGAGGGGCGTGTCCAGAGAGCCACGGTTCGCGGCGCCGTCGGGGTGCCGAAACAAGAGGCGGAACAGCGCTGCAACGGCGCCGTTCCGGGATCGCTGCCCGCGAGGCAGTTCCGAGGAGAGACAATGAATCGCATCTGGCAACAACTGCCCTGGGCAGCGGTGGCCATCGTCGGCGCGTGCGCGCTCGGCACGGTGGCCCTATCGCGCGGTGAAACCATCAGCGCACTCTGGATCGTGATCGCAGCCATCTGCGTGTACCTGATCGCGTATCGCTTCTACAGCAAATTCATCGCCACCCGTGTGGCGCAACTCGACGGCACGCGCATGACGCCGGCCTGGCGTCACAACGATGGGCTCGACTACGTGCCCACGAACCGCTACGTGCTGTTCGGTCACCACTTTGCCGCCATCGCCGGCGCCGGACCGCTGGTCGGACCCGTGCTGGCCGCGCAGATGGGGTATCTGCCGGGCATGTTGTGGATTCTCGCGGGCGTGGTATTCGCCGGCGCCGTGCAGGATTTCATGGTGCTGTTCATCTCCACGCGTCGCGACGGCCGGTCGCTGGGCGACCTGGTGAAGTCCGAACTCGGCATGGTCCCCGGCGTGATCGCGCTGTTCGGCGCCTTCCTGATCATGATCATCATTCTCGCCGTGCTGGCGCTGATCGTGGTCAAGGCACTCACGGGGTCGCCGTGGGGGACCTTCACTGTCGGGCTCACGATCCCGATCGCGTTGTTCATGGGGATCTACACGCGCTACATCCGCCCGGGCCGCATCGGCGAAGTGTCGATCATCGGCTTCGTGATGCTCATGGCCGCGATCTACTTCGGCCAGAGCGTGCATGACAGCGCAGCGCTTGCGCCGCTGTTCACGTTCGACGGCAAGCAGCTGACCTGGATGCTGATCGGCTACGGCTTCGTGGCCTCGGTGCTCCCGGTGTGGTTGCTGCTCGCGCCGCGCGACTACCTTTCGACGTTCCTCAAGATCGGCACGATCCTGGCGCTGGCGATCGGCATTCTGGTTGTCGCGCCCGAGCTGAAGATGCCCGCGCTCACGCAGTTCGTCGACGGCAGCGGACCGGTCTGGTCGGGCAAGTTGTTCCCGTTCCTCTTCATCACGATCGCTTGCGGCGCCGTGTCCGGCTTCCATGCGCTGATCTCGTCGGGCACCACGCCCAAGCTGCTCGATAACGAACTCAACGCGCGCTTCATCGGCTACGGCGGCATGCTCATGGAGTCGTTCGTGGCCATCATGGCACTGGTCGCCGCCTCGGTGATCGACCCGGGCGTGTACTTCGCGATGAACAGCCCGGCCGCCGTGATCGGCACGACGCCGGAGGCCGTGGCCCATGTCGTCTCGGGCTGGGGCTTCACCATCACGCCCGACGTGCTCACCGCCACCGCGCATGCCGTGGGCGAGAACACGATCATCTCGCGCGCCGGCGGCGCCCCGACGCTCGCCGTCGGCATGGCGCACATCCTGCACCAGGTGGCGGGCGGCGAAGCGATGATGGCCTTCTGGTACCACTTCGCGATCCTGTTCGAGGCGCTGTTCATCCTGACCGCCGTCGATGCCGGCACGCGCGCAGGCCGCTTCATGCTGCAGGATCTGCTCGGCACGTTCGTGCCGTCGCTCAAGCGCACGGACTCGCTGCCCGCGAACCTGATCGCCACCGCGCTGTGCGTGGCCGCGTGGGGCTACTTCCTCTATCAGGGCGTGGTCGATCCGCTGGGCGGCATCAACACGCTGTGGCCGCTGTTCGGTATCTCGAACCAGATGCTCGCCGCCATCGCGCTGATTCTGGCGACCTGCGTGCTGTTCAAGCTCAAGCGCGAGCGCTTCGCCTGGGTCACGATCCTGCCGACGCTGTGGCTGCTCGCCTGCACGCTGACCGCCGGCTGGCAGAAGATGTTCGACCCGGATCCGAAGGTCGGCTTCCTCGCCCACGCCGCGAAGTACCAGGCCGCGCTGGCCGACGGCAAACTGCTGGCGCCCGCGAAGTCGGCCGCACAGATGCAGCAGATCGTGTTCAACGACTATGTCGATGCCACGCTGTCCGGGGTGTTTATGTTCGTGGTGGTCGCCGTGGCGCTGTTCGGGCTTCGCACCATCCTCGTGGCACGCCAGGCCAACAAGCCGACGGCCAAGGAAACGCCGTTCGAGCCGATGCCCGCCGGGCGTCAGATCTGACGAACCGAAGGAGCCAGTCTCATGCTCGACGAAGTCGGTAAGGTCGGACGCTATCTCGGACAGGCCATGCGATTGATGGTCGGCCTGCCCGATTACGACACGTATGTGGCGCACATGCGCGCCACGCACCCGGATCAGCCGGTCATGAGCTACGAGGCGTTCTTCCGCGAACGGCAGGAAGCGCGCTACGGCGGCAAGAGCGGCGGGCGATGCTGCTGAGCTGACGGCGGCGCTCTGTCCCGCGTGGTGCGTGTCGCGACGAAGGACGCAAGCCGCCTCGGCCGCGGTCACTGCATTGGAATAAAAAAGCGCCCGGTGGAAGATCCACCGGGCGCTTTCGTCATTGGGCTCCCGTCCGCGAATTCACCTACATCACTTTTGCGCAGCGGGCGTTGGCCGCGCTGCGTCGGTAGCGGTCGAATACCTGGGCGACGACGCGAACCAACAGGCGCCCGGCCGGCAGCACGCGCAACCCGTGCTCGTCGATGGCCACGAGCCCGTCCGCTGCCAGATCGGCCAGCTCGCCGAGCTCGCTGGCGAAGTAGGCGGCGAACTCGATGGCGTGTGCCTGCTCGATGGCTCCGAAATCCAGCGACATGTGACACATCACGCGCGAAATCACGTCGCGACGGATACGGTCGTCATCGTCGAGCCGCACGCCGCGCGCGATCGCGAGGCCGCCGGCATCGATGGCGTCATAGTAGTCCCGTAGCGTCTTGGCGTTTTGCGCGTAGCTGTCGCCGACGCGTCCGATGGCCGACATGCCCACGCCGACGAGGTCGCAATCGGCGCGCGTGCTGTAGCCCTGGAAGTTGCGATGGAGTGTCCCGGCGGCCTGTGCCCGCGCCAGTTCGTCGTCGGGGCGCGCGAAGTGATCCATGCCGATATGGACGTACCCGGCCGCGGTGAGCCGCGCAACGATCGTCTGCAACAGCGCCAGTTTTTGTGGGCCGTCCGGCAGTGCGTCGGGCAGGCACCGCTGCATCTTGAACTGCTGCGGCAGATGCGCATAGCTGAATACCGACAGCCGCTCCGGGGCCATCTCGATGACGGCATCGAGCGTGCTGGAGAACGATTCCGGTGTCTGATAGGGCAATCCGTAGATCAGATCGAAGTTGACGGACCGAAACCCGCTGCTCCGCGCGGCGTCGATCGCGGCCTCGACGAGTGCGCGCGGCTGCACGCGATGAATCGCCTCCTGCACTCGCGGATCGAAATCCTGCACGCCGATGGACAGACGGTTGAAGCCCAGAGCGCGCAAGGCGCGAATCGACGCCGGCCCGGCGCTGCGCGGGTCGATCTCGATGGCGTACTCGGCGTCGTCGTCGTGGGTCATCACGAACCGGCGCGCGATGGCGTCGACGAGCGACGCGATCTGTTCCAGCGAGAGAAACGTCGGCGTGCCGCCGCCCCAGTGCATCTGCGCAAGTGCGCGGCCGGCGCCCAGCAACGACGCCTGCCGCCCAATCTCGGTGTGCAGGCGCTCGACGTAGGCGTCGGCGTGGGCGCGATTGTTCGTCACGATCTTTGTGCATGCGCAGTAAAAGCAGACCGTGTCGCAGAACGGCACGTGCAGGTATAGCGAGAGTGGCTTGCCGGTACGTTTGGATTGCGCGGCGGCGCGGGCATAGTCTTCGGCGCCGAACGCGTCGTGGAATTGCAGCGCGCTCGGGTATGAGGTGTAGCGCGGGCCGTTCACGTCATATCGGCCAAGCAGGCGGGCGTCGAAGAAGATGGGCGCCGGCGGGGCGTCCGCATGGCGCGGGCCGGGGTTGCGGCGTGTTTTACACGACGAATCGCCGTGGTCGTCATCTGAGGTGTGCGAGGCGTGCGAGGCGCACCCGGGGCACCGCGAGCCGTGGGAAGTGCGCGAGGCATTGGCGCAGGACGTCGTAATCGGGGGCAGGGCGGACATGACGGGCACGGGACGATGAGAGATTCCTCAATGTAGCCTTGCGACACCCGCCCCGCCCTGACCTGCGTCAAACACCGGGGCGGCGGCGCTCGCGCCGCGCCCGGCCGCGTGCATGTGGCGGGACGGCCCCGTGAAGACCGTCACCCTGCGTGGAATTTCGCACCGGCACGCGCTCAATGCCCGACGGCCACGTCGCAAAATCATTGCCGCGACAGGCAATTTTTGGCTGCCTACGGTAAGCTAACGCCTTATTGAAGTCCCCGCCGTGTCGACACCCCTGGCGGCACGCGCGTTGCGCTCCCCGGAACGGTCCGGGGCGGCGGTCCGGCCAGTGCCTGCGGGTTTGCGCAGCATCGGAGCCACTCCGGTCCGCGCTCGCCTGCCTTTGCCTCGCTTCGCCGGATCGACGCGGCACATCACGATTGGAAACAACATGGACCGTCTGCAATCGATGCGCGTTTTCGTCAAAGTGGCCGACAACGGGAGTTTTGCCCGCACGGCTGCCCAGATGGATCTGTCGGCCGCCGTGGTCACGCGTCACGTCGCGGAGCTCGAATCCCATCTCGGCGTTCGTCTGCTCAATCGCACCACGCGCAGTCTGTCGCTCACCGGCGCCGGCCAGGTGTACCTCGAACGCTGTCGGCAGATCATCGACGAAGTCGACGAAGCGGATGCGCTCATCTCCAGTGCCTCGCGCGACCCGAAAGGTACGCTGAAGGTCGTGGCGCCAGTGTCCTTCGGGTTGCGCAACCTCGCGCCGCTGGTCAAGAAGTATCAGGAGATGCACCCGAAGGTCGTGGTCGATCTCACGCTCACGGACCGGGCCATCGATCTGGTGGAGGAGGGGTACGACTGCGGCATTCTGCTCACGCGCATGATCAACAGCGAAAGCCTGATTTCGCGGGTGCTCGCCGAAACCCGCGTGATGCTGTGCGCCTCGCCGGCGTACATCGCCGAGCACGGCGAGCCGGTCACGCCGCAGGAACTGGGCGAGCATGGCGTGCTCGGCCTGCCAAATGACTTCTGGAGCGACGATCGCGTGTTCTCCGGCCCGGACGGCGAGGTGCGCGTGCGCGTGCAGAACAAATTCATCTGCAACAACACGGCGCTGCTGCGCCAGTCGGTGCTGCTGGGCCATGGCATTGCGTTCCTGCCGTCCTATCTGGTCGGGAACGACGTGCGCGACGGCGATCTCGTCGCGCTGCTGCGCAATTTCTCGCAGACGCCGGTCGATGTGTCGCTCGTCTATCCGAGCCGCAAGTATCTGTCGGCCAAGACGCGGGGGTTCATCGATCTGACGGTTGAGTATTTCCGCCAGAACGAAGGGATTTCGGCCGCCGAGCGCTGGGTGCCGCCCAAAATGCCGTCGCCCAACCCGCCGATCAGTGAAATGCCCGTTTGACCTTTGACGCGGGCTGCATAAGCGCCATGAAAAAAACGGCCACATCCCCGAGGGGCGTGGCCGTTTCTCATGGTGGCGGCGTCTCGCGACGCGCATCCATGGGCGCTGACGACGCCCTCAGAACGGCGCGTCGTCCTCGTCGAACGACGCATCGTCCGACGGGCTCGCCGTCTTGGTTGCCGGCTTGGCTTTTGCGGTCGTCTTCCTGGCGGCCGCCTTCTTGGCCGGTGTCTTCGTCGCCGCGGTCCTGGCCGCCGTCTTGCGCGCCGGGGTGGCCTTGTCGTCGCCTTCGGCCTCGTCCGACTTCGCGGCCGTCTTCTTCGGGGCCTTCGCCTCGAATTCGAAGCCGATCGTGCCGTCCTTCTGCTTGGCCAGATAAGCCTTGAATGTGCGGCCGGTGCGCGAGGACTTGAAGTTCGTCAGCAGATCCGTCTTGCCCTCGGTCAGCAGCTTGTGAATCTGCTCGCGTGTGATTTCCTGCTGCAGGATGACCTTGCCCGACGTGAAGTCGCAGGTCTTCGGATTCGCTACGGCGTTTTCACAGACATAGCGCATACCGTGCTCGAAGACGCGACCGCCGCACTTCGGACACTTGCCGACCGGCTCCTGTCCGGTGAAATCGGGCGCTTCGCCGTCTTCGTCGCCGCTGTCCTGGCCGAAGTCGAACTCGAGCTTGTAGCCCATTTCGTCGTCGGGCGAGAGCTTGAGAATCGCCGAGAACGGGCGCCCCATCTTGCTGCGGAAACCCGACAGCGGACCGATCGTCTTCTTTTGCAGCAGTTCTTCGACCTCGGGGATTTCGAACTGGCGTCCGCCGGGGATCTTCGAGATCGAGAACGCGCAGTTCGTGCAGGCGAAACGCCGGTAGTTCTCCTTGACCACGCCGCCGCAATGCGGGCAAGGGGTGGTCAGCGTGGCGTAGTCGCCCGGAATCGTGTCCGAGTCGTATTCCTTCGCGCGCTTGACGATGGTCTGCGTCATTTGCGCGATTTCATGCATGAATTCGTCGCGCTTGAGCCCGCCGCGCTCGATCTGCGAGAGCTTGGCTTCCCACTCGCCCGTGAGTTCGGGCAGGGTCAGTTCGTCCACGCCGAGGCCGCGCAGCAGCGTCATCAGCTGGAACGCCTTGGCCGTCGGGTGCAACTCGCGGCCTTCGCGCACCAGATACTTTTCCGTGAGCAGGCCTTCGATGATGGCCGCGCGCGTGGCCGGCGTGCCGAGACCCTTGCCGGCCATGGCTTCGCGCAGTTCGCCATCCTCGACGAGCTTGCCCGCGCCTTCCATCGCCGAGAGCAGCGTGGCTTCGCTGTAGCGCGCCGGCGGCTTGGTCTGCAGCCCCACGGCCTCGACCTTGTCCACGCCCACCTTCTCGTCCTTTGCCACCGGCACGAGGTTCGGCTGGTCTTCCTTGCCGGCCTTGGCGTCCTTGCCGTCGTCGGCGCCTTCCTTGCCGTAGATGGCCAGCCAGCCGGCCTGCACGAGCACCTTGCCTTCGGTCTTGAAGTGATGGCCCACCACTTCCGTAATGCGGGTCGTCACCTGATACTCGGCCGCCGGGAAGAACACCGCCAGGAAGCGCTTGACCACCAGGTCGTAGAGCTTCTGCTCCGGCTCGGAGAGATTCTTGGGCGCCTGAAGCGTCGGGATGATGGCGAAGTGGTCGCTGATCTTGCTGTTGTCGAAGATCCGCTTGTTCGGCTTGACCCAGTCCTTGTTCAGGATCTGGTTGGCGAACTGGTGGTAATTGTTGCTTTCCTTGAGCACGGCCATCGTCTCCTTGACGGTGGCCAGGTAGTCTTCCGGCAGGGCGCGCGCGTCGGTACGCGGGTACGTGAGCACCTTGTGCTTTTCGTACAGCGCCTGCGCCAGGCCGAGCGTGTTCTTCGCCGAGAAGCCGAAACGGCTGTTGGCTTCGCGTTGCAGGCTCGTCAGATCGAACAGCAGCGGTGAGAGCTGGGTCGACGGTTTCGATTCCTCGGTAACCGTGCCATGCTTGCCACGCACGGCGGCGACGACCGATTCGGCGGCCGCCAGGCTCCACAGGCGCGAATCGCGCTGCTCGGGGTCGAATTCGTTGCGCTTGAAATTCGGATCGAACCAGCGGCCTTCGTAGAAGCCCGCCGAGGCCACGAACTCGGCCTTCACTTCCCAATAGTCGCGCGAGACGAACTTGCGAATCTTCTCTTCGCGCTCGACCACGATGGACAGCGTGGGCGTTTGCACGCGACCGACAGTCGTCAGGAAAAAGCCGCCGCCCTTGCTGTTGAAGGCGGTCATGGCGCGCGTGCCGTTGATGCCCACGAGCCAGTCGGCTTCGGCGCGGCTGCGCGCGGCATCGGCCAGCGGCAGCATGTCGCCGTCGCTGCGCAGGCGCTTGAAACCGTCGCGGATCGACTGCGGCGTCATCGATTGCAGCCACAGACGCTTGACCGGCTGCTTCGCTTTCGCGTGCTGCGCGATCAGGCGGAAAATCAGCTCCCCTTCGCGTCCCGCGTCACAGGCGTTGATCAGAACGTCGATGTCCTTGCGCTTGATGAGACGCGTGAGCACTTTCAGGCGCGATTCGCTCTTGGCGATCGGCTTGAGGTCGAAATGCGGGGGAATCACGGGAAGGTTGGCGAAGCTCCACTTGCCGCGTTTGACTTCATAGTCTTCCGGCGCGCCGATTTCGACGAGGTGGCCAACCGCCGACGAGACGACATAATCGTCGTTCTCGAAGTACTCGTCATGCTTGGTAAAGCCGCCCAGCGCCCGTGCGATGTCGTTCGCGACGGACGGTTTCTCGGCAATGATCAGAGCTTTTGACATGACGTTCGGTAATGTTGAGGGGGTGTCGCCAGGCGACATTCGTTGGCTTTATAACATATAGCCATTCCGGCGTTGCCGTCGGATAGGGCACGAGGCGTGCCTGGAAGCGGCACATCATAAGCGCGTCGCAGGCCGGCGGCAAGCGTGGACCGACGGGGCGCCGTACGCGCGCAAAGCCGCACCGCGGCGCGCCCCGGCGGTCGTGCCGGCGAGCGCCGTCAGCCCAGCAGATGCTCGCGCAGGGCGGGCGCCGCGACCGTGGCGTCGCCCAGCACCCGGGCGTCGAGCATGCGCTCGAGGATACCGATGGCCGGTAGCACCGGACCGAAAAAGCGCGCCTGTCCGGCGGACTGGCTGGCATCCTGCACCAGCAGGGTGGGAAAGTTCTCGATGTCGTGATCGTCGAGCCAGTCGGCGTGGGTCTCGATGTCCACCCAGACGAAGCACAGTTCGGGATACCTGGCCGCCAGCGTTTCGAGCGTCTGCGCGTACTCGCGGCAGGTGCCACACCACGCTGCGCACAGGCAGGCCACGAGACGCGTCTTGCCATCGGCGAGTACGGCGGCCAGCGCGGAGCGGTCGGTGACGGGATCGAAAACAGGCATGGATCTGGGCGGTGCAAGTCTGGGAAAGGGTCGGGGTGTGTAGGCGGGCGGGTCATCGCGCGCCGCCTCGCGGCCTGTGCCGGACAAACCGGCCGCCCGGCAAGCGGGCGACGCTTGCGTCCAGTTCGAGTGCGCCCAGGTGGGCGAGCACCTCGGCAATGCCCAGGCCGGTGCGTCCGCAAAGGGTGTCCGCGCTGACCGGATCATACCCCAGCGCCTCGAGGATTGCTGCGCGGCCCGGCGGCAGCGGCCTCACCGGCGATGTCGCCGATGGCGACGTCACGCATGCCGTCGACGCCACACTCGCCTGATCGGCCACGTCCGGCGCAGGTCGCAGCGGATTGCCGGCGCCAAGGGCTTCGAGCACGTCTTCCGGCCCGGTGGCAAGCGTGGCGCCATCGCGAATCAGGGCATGGCAGCCCCGGCTCTGGGGCGCGTGGATGGATCCGGGAACGGCGAGTACGTCGCGCCCGAGTTCGCCCGCCAGGCGCGCCGTGATGAGCGAACCCGATTGCGTGGCGGCCTCCACGACCAGGGTGCATCGCGCGAGCGCGGCGATCAGCCGATTGCGGCGCGGGAAGTGGTCGGGGCGCGGCGGCGTGCCGATGGGAAAGGCGCTCAGCAGCAGCCCGCTTGCGGCAATGCGCTCGGCCAGCGCGCCATGTCGGGCCGGGTAGACGATGTCCGCACCGGTACCGACGACGGCACAGGTGCCGCCTGGCGTGTCCAGCGCGCCGTCGTGGGCGGCGGCGTCGATGCCGGCGGCCAGTCCCGACACGACGTTGACCCCTGCATCGCCCAGCACGCGCGCGAAGTGCCGCGCATCGTCGCATCCCTGCGGCGTGGCGCGCCGGCTGCCGACAAGCGCGGCCGTCATCGCCCCCGCCCGATTCGGCAGTCCGGCGTCGCCCCGGCAGTACAGGATCGGCGGGGCGTCCCCGAGCGCGAGCAGTGCGCGCGGGTAGGCCGGTTCGGACAAGGTGACGACGCCGCATCCGGGTTGGCGAGCCCACGCCAGGGTACGCGCGATCTGCTCGCCGAGATCGGGCGACGTTCGTGCGAGTAACCGAGCGACGAGCGCCGGCGGCACGATCCGCGCCAGGTCGTCGCGCGACGCCTGAAGGATCGCGGCCGGCAAACCGAACACCGTCAACAGACGCCGCACGGCCGCCGGCGGTATGCCCGGCGTGTGGCACAACCGAAGCCAGTCCTTGATTTCCTCGGGGCTGGCGCCGGTCGGATGCCGATGATCCGCACGGCACGGCGCGCTGTCGTCGGTCCGGCCGTGCGCCTCGACGGGGGCGCCGGGGGCGGCCTTCGAATGGACGTCGGAGGGAGGCGCCACGTCGCCGTGCGCCAGCGCCGACAGGGGCGCTATGCTAAAATTTTTCATCATCCGGTAAGCATTGACCGGGGGGCCGGGGCAGGCTGGGAGTCGGCGCAAACGTCGCGACGCCGCAGTCATCGCAAGATTGTGCGATTGCAGCGGCCTGCGGGGCAATGCGGCGAATTCCCGTTTTCATCATGGCATTACTGACAATTCTTCAATATCCCGATCCGCGTCTGCACAAGGTGGCCAAGCCGGTCGCCGAGGTCGACGACCGGATTCGCCAGCTCGTCAAGGACATGGCCGAGACCATGTACGACGCACCCGGCATCGGCCTGGCCGCCACGCAGATCGACGTGCACGAGCAGGTGATCGTGATGGATCTCTCGGAAACGCGCGACGAACTGCGTGTGTTCATCAATCCCGAGATCGTCTGGCGCAGTGACGAGCAGAAGGTCTACGAAGAGGGCTGTCTGTCGGTGCCGGGCATCTACGACGAAGTCGAGCGCGCCGATCGCGTGCGCGTGCGCGCCCTGAACGAAAAGGGCGAGAAGTTCGAGCTCGACGCCGACGGCCTGCTCGCCGTGTGCATTCAGCACGAAATGGATCACCTCAAGGGCCGCGTGTTCGTCGAGTACCTCTCGCCGCTCAAGCGCAACCGCATCAAGCAGAAGATGAAGAAGCAGGCCGAACGCGCCTGAACGAGCGTCGTCCCGCCTCATACGTGGGCGGGCCCTGCAAAGTCCTCTATACTTGCAGCGCTCGCGGGCCCATGGGGCCTGTCTTCCGCTGCTGCGACGGGGCGTCTCGAACGTCTGCCGTCGGGCCATTTCCCGACTGTTTGCCGAGATGTCCATCGCCATCACCTCGTCGTCTTCCCGCACCCGCACGCTTTACTGGCTGAGCGCCGCACTGCTGTTCGCGTTCCTGTTGGCGGGGCTGTTCGATCGCGACCCCTGGAAAGCCGACGAACCGTATTCGGTCGGCATGGTGCTCAACTTCTTCCGCGGTCACGACCTGGTCGTGCCGCGCGTGGGCGCCGACCCATTTGTGGAAAAGCCCCCCGTCATGTATTGGACGGGCGCGTTCTTCGCGCGGCTGGCAGCGGGGGTGCTGCCCGTCTTCGACGGCGCGCAACTGGCTGTGTTCGCATGGCTGGTGGTCGCCGTGCTCTGTGTCGGGCGTCTGGCCCAGCGTCTCTACGGGCCGGAGTCGACACATGACACCGACACCTTCAACTGGCTCGCGCCCATGCTGATGGTGGGCAGTTTCGGCGCGATCGAAAACATCCATAAGCTCACCGCCGACGTGCCGCAGCTGGCGGGCGCGGCGCTCGCGCTGGCGGCGCTCGCCCGGCTGGCGAAGGCGGAGAATTCGGCGCGCCTGTGGGGGTTGCTCTTCGGCACCGGTGCCGGCATCGCCTTCCTGAGCAAGGGGCTGCTGGTGCCGGGGGTGCTGGCGCTGACCGCGCTCGCGGTGCTCGCCATCCCGGCCTATCGCACGCGTCGCTACGCCGGCGCGCTCGGCTGGGCGGTACTGGCCTCGCTGCCGTGGGTCGTCATCTGGCCGGTGCTGTTCTGGCGCGCGTCCGAGCCGCTCTTCATCGAGTGGTTCTGGGACAACAACTTCGGACGCTTCTTCGGCTTCGTGCACCTGGGCGGGGAGCGGACCTCTTACCTGAGCGACGTGACCAGCCTGCTGGGTCTGACGTTCCCCGCCGGCTGGCTGGCACTTGGCGCGCTGGTCGCGCAGTGGCGCGAGACCGGTGTGCGCCGCTTCGTCGCGCAGCGTCCGGAGCAGGCGATGCTCTGGCTGTACGTGGCGCTCTTCGTGCTCACGCTCGTGGTGTCGTCGGCGATTCGCGATATCTATATGTTGCCGCTCTTCCCGGCGATCGCCGTATTGGGCGCCGGGGCACGCCTGCCGCGATGGCTGGAGAAAACGTGGTCGGGCGTGGCACTCGTGCTCATGAGTGCGCTGGGCGTGTTCCTGTGGGTGCGATGGGGACTGCAATTGACCGGGCACGGGCACGTCGCCGCCGGACCGATCGGCAAGTGGCTGCCGCTCGACTATGTATTGCCGTTTTCGCCGGGGCTGGTGCTTGCCGCCGTGGCGATCGCGGCCCTGTGGATCGTCGCGATCATGCGCCGTCGCGAGCTCGGGGCGCTCGTCTTCGGCTTCGCCGGGCTGATGTTCGTCTGGGGGACGCTCTCGACACTGCTGTTGCCCTGGATCAACGAGGCGCGCAGCTATCGTACGCCGTTCGCGTCGCTGCAACGCTCGCTCGCACAGGTCGTGCCGTCCGGCGCGGCCGCCACGTGCATCGGATCGTTCAATGTCGGCGAGTCGGAGCGCGCCATGCTCGATTACTTCATCGACGTGCGCCCGACCCAGTTGCCAGATCTGGCACATGCGTCGCGCTGCGGCGTGCTGTTGCTGCTCGACAAGGCCAACGCCCGCATTTCCGCTCCGCCGGGCTGGCGCGAGATCTGGCAAGGGGGCCGCGCCGGCGACACCAACGAGCGCTTCCGTGCCTTCGTGGCGCCGTCGATGCCCGCCGTCAAGTAATTCACCGTATCGCGCAGGAGAACGTCCGTCATGACGCTTCGCATCGTATTCGCCGGCACACCGGAATTCGCCCAGACCGCGCTCGCCGCCATCGATGCCGCAGGCTTTCCCGTTGAGTTGGTGCTCACTCAGCCCGATCGTCCTGCCGGGCGCGGCATGAAACTGCAGGCCAGCCCCGTCAAGCGCTACGCGCAGGCCCACGGCATGCCGGTCTCACAGCCCCCGTCGCTGCGCCGCAACGGCAAGTACCCCGAGGAAGCGGCCGCCGCGATCGAGCAACTGCGCGCGCTTGCACCGGATGTGATGGTGGTGGCCGCCTATGGCCTGATCCTGCCGCAGGAAGTGCTCGACCTGCCGCGCTATGGTTGCCTGAACATCCACGGCTCGTTGCTGCCGCGCTGGCGCGGCGCCGCGCCCATCCACCGCGCCATCGAGGCGGGCGATGCCCAGACCGGCATCACCATCATGCAGATGGACGCGGGTCTCGATACGGGCGCGATGCTCTTGCGCGAGGCCGAACCGATCGGCCCCGATGACACCACGGCCACGCTGCACGACCGCATGGCGGCGCTGGGCGGCCGGATGATCGTCGACGCGCTGCAGCGGCTCGCACGCGACGGCAAGCTGCCCGGCGAGGCCCAGCCCGAAGCCGGCGTGACCTACGCGGAAAAGATTGCCAAGCACGAAGCGGTGCTCGACTGGCGCAAGCCGGCCGAGGTGCTGGCGCGGCAGGTACGGGCGTTCGACCCGTTCCCGGGCGCGCTCGGCACGGTACACGACACCGCCGTCAAGCTGTGGCGCGCGAGCGCCGTGGCCGCTCCGGCCGGGGCGGCGCCGGGCACCGTGCTCGAAGTGAGCGCTGACGCCATTGTCATCGCATGCGGCAACGGCGCGCTGCGCGTGACCGAATGCCAGAAACCGGGCGGCAAGCGCCTGCCGGTTCGCGAATTTCTCGCGGGGTTCGCGCTCACTTCCGGCGACGTCTTCGCCGCTGCCCCACCGCCGGCGACGTGAGGGGCGAGTTTTTCACCGTTCCGAACGTCAAAACTGCATGAAAACGTCGGAAAACGTCGTCGATCCGGCCGGGAAACTCCGGCAAACGTCCGAAAAAAGTCTAAGCTGGGGCCGCCGACGTTGAATTTTCGCCGGCCGGCCCCATCTAACGCCCGAGGACACGCAAAGTGCGTGAGTTCCTCGGGTCACCAAGATTTGCAGAGGAGAACACCATGTTCAACTGGATGAAGACCACCCTGCTGATGGCGGCCATCACCGCATTGTTCATGGTGGTGGGCGGCATGATCGGCGGCCGGCAGGGCATGATGCTCGCGCTGGCGTTCGCGCTTGCGATGAATTTCTTTTCGTACTGGTTCTCGGACAAGATGGTGCTGCGCATGTACAACGCGCAGCAGGTCGACGAGACGAGCGCGCCGCAGTTCTACGGCATGGTGCGCGAGCTGTCGCAACGCGCCGGGCTGCCGATGCCGAAGGTTTACCTGATCAACGAAGACGCCCCGAATGCGTTCGCCACCGGGCGCAGTCCCGAGCATGCCGCGGTGGCGGCCACCACGGGCATTCTGCGGGTGCTGTCCGATCGCGAACTGCGCGGCGTGATGGCGCACGAGCTGGCGCACGTGAAGCATCGCGACATTCTCATCTCGACGATTTCCGCGACGATGGCCGGCGCCATCTCTGCGCTCGCCAACTTCGCCATGTTCTTCGGCGGGCGCGACGAGAACGGCCGTCCGGCCAATCCGATCGCGAGCATTGCCGTGGCGATTCTCGCGCCGCTGGCGGCCTCGCTGATCCAGATGGCGATTTCGCGGGCGCGCGAATTCGAAGCCGACAGGGGCGGCGCCGAGATTTCCGGCGATCCGCAGGCGCTTGCCATGGCGCTCGACAAGATTCACCGCTACGCGCAAGGCATTCCGTTCGAGGCGGCCGAGCAGCATCCGGCCACGGCGCAGATGATGATCATGAATCCGCTCTCGGGCGGCACGATCGCCAACCTGTTCTCGACCCACCCGGCCACCGAGGAGCGCATCGCCCGCCTGATGGAAATGGCGCGCACGGGCCAGTATCCTGCCTGACCGGCGCGGCCGGACGCGCCGAAGTGAGGACTGACCACGCGGCGACCGAAGCCGTGTGTCGACGCGAATGCGCGACGCGCGCGGCACGGCTGATGCGGGCGGGCTGCGCCAGTCTGCTATCCTGTCGCCCGACAGCCCTCCGATAGTTCCCATGCCCGCCGTCGTGCGGGCATGTTTGTTTGTAGAAGCCCCATGCCGCAACCGAGCCTGCCCACCGAATCCCTGGCCTACGCGCTGCAACGCGCCGCGCAGGCCCTCGAATCCGTCCAGAAGGGCACCGCGTTGCCGCAGGCGCTGGCGCAGGCCACGGCGCAGTGCGCGCCGCCCGTGCGCGCCGCCGCACAGGATCTCGCCTACCGGGCGGTTCGGCGTCTGGGCAGCAGCCGCGCCTTGCTCGCCATGCTGGTCAAGCCGGCCCTGCAGGCGCGCGTGCGCGACATCCTGCTGTGCGCGCTGGCCCTGCTGCAAGACGCGTCCGAAAATGCTGCGTACACCGAATTTACGGTCGTGGACCAGGCCGTCGAGGCCATTGCCGCGCAGCGCCGCACGGTTGCCGCGAAGGGACTCGCCAATGCCGTGCTGCGTCGCTTTCTTCGTGAGCGCGACGCCCTGATGGCCGAGATCGCCGCGCAACCCGAGGCGCGCTGGAATTACCCCGCCTGGTGGATCGACATGGTGCGCGACGCCTATCCCGAGCAGTGGGAGACATTGCTCGCCGCGGGCGACCAGCGCGGGCCGATGACGCTGCGCGTGAACACCCGTCGTATCAGCGTGGCCGCCATGCAGGCTTGTCTGACGATGGCGGGCATGCAGGCCGAGGTGATCGGGCCGGTCGCCTTGCGTCTGGCGCAGGCCGTGCCGGTGGAGCGTCTGCCGGGCTTTGCCGACGGTTGGGTGTCGGTGCAGGACGCCGGGGCGCAACTGGCCGCGCGACTCGTGCTTGGCGAGTCGCCGCGCGCGGGCATGCGCGTGCTAGACGCCTGCGCCGCGCCTGGCGGCAAGACGGGGCATCTGCTGGAGACGGCCGACGTGCAGGTCACCGCGCTGGAGTCGGATCGCACGCGCGTGCCGCGCATTTACGAAAATCTCGAGCGGCTGGGACTGACGGCTGACGTGCGCATCGGCGATGCTGGCGCACCGACGAAATGGTCTGGCGGCGGTTGGGACGGCGTGCCGTTCGACCGCATTCTGGCGGATGTACCCTGCTCGGCGTCCGGCATCGTGCGCCGTCATCCGGACATTCGCTGGCTGCGCCGCGAGGCGGACATCGCCGCGCTGGTCGAGGAGCAGCGCCGCATCCTGCTCGCGCTGTGGGACACGCTGGCCGTGGGTGGCGAGCTGGTCTATGCCACATGCTCGGTCTTTCCGGCGGAAAACGAACAGCAGGCGCAATGGTTTGAACGTGTTTGCACAGATGCGGTACGATTGGACGCTCCCGGGCAACTGCTGATGACGCCAGGCGGCGCCCACGACGGCTTCTACTACGCTCGCTTCCAGAAACGGTGACCTTCTCCCAACGGCTACTGGCCTGCGTGCTGCCGCTGCTGCTGAGCGTTTTCGCGCTCGGCTTCGCAGCGCCGGCGCGCGCCGAAAACGAAATCCAGGTGCGCGAAGCCCGGCTCGAACCGTCCGACGGTGGCTGGTCGCTCGATGCGCGCTTCGCCTTCGAACTCAACAGCAGCCTCGAAGACGCCGTCAATCGCGGCATCTCCCTTTACTTCACGACCGACTTCGAACTCACGCGCTCGCGCTGGTACTGGTTCGACGAAAAGGTCGTGTCGTCCTCGCAGAGCGTGCGACTGTGGTTCCAGCCGCTCACGCGTCAATATCGCGTCTCCAGCAACAGCGGCAACAGCAGCAACGGACTGCAACTGGGCTTCGGCTCGTTGCGCGAAGCGCTGGCGCTGGTTCGCAATGTCAGTGGCTGGCGCGTGATCGACAAGGGCGTGGTGAAGCCTGGCACGCAATATCAGGCATCGGTGCGCATGCGTCTCGACAACGCGCTCATGCCCAAGCCGTTCCAGATCGATGCGGTCAACAACCGCGACTGGAATCTCAGCTCCGACTGGGCGCGCTTCCTGTTCACGCCCACGCCGCCGCCGGCGGCTAGCCTGCCGGCAACGGTGACGGTCGCCTCATCGGTCTCCGCCGCGCCAGCGACGCCGGACGCTCCGTCCGTGCCCAGCGCGGGAAGTGCGGGGCGTGTCGGCCCGGCGACCGCGGCGGCGACGCCATCGGTGACGCTGCCCGAGCGCAACCCGGCCCGTTTGAGGGGCACATTGCCGCTCGCCTTCAATGCGGCGTTGCCGCCCGGAGCCGCCCGTGTCAAATAACGGCGGCAGCCTGCTCAAGCACATCGTCATCCGAACGTCGATCGTCACGATGGCGCTGGTCGCCATCGGGTTGTTCGGCCTGCTTGCGCTTGCCTCGGCCAATACCGAATTCTTCGACCGCTACTATTCGCTGCTCTACACCGCGAACATCGCCGTCGCGATCATTTTCGTCTTCATCGTCGGCGCACTCGTCTGGATCATCGTGGTGCGCTTGCGTCAGCGACGCTTCGGCACGCGCCTGCTCGCCAAGCTGGCGATTTTCTTCGCGCTGGTGGGTGTGCTGCCCGGCGGCATCATCTATCTGGTGTCGCTGCAATTCGTCTCGCGCAGCATCGAGTCGTGGTTCGACGTGCGCGTGGAGACCGCCCTCGATTCCGGCCTTGAGCTCGGGCGCGCGATCCTGAATAACGGCCTGTCGGACCTGAGCGCGAAAGCACAGCTCGTGGCCGACAATCTGGCGTCGAGCGCCGACAAGGGCGGCACGCTCACGTTGCTGCGCATGCGCGACCAGTTCGGCTTGCAGGACGCGACGATCGTCGACGGCAACGGCCGCGTGCTGGCCTCCGCGTCGGGCAACTTCAATGCGCTCGTGCCCGATCTTCCCACGCCGCTCATGTTGCGCCAGGCGCGCGCACAATCGCGCGGTTACACCGCGATCGAGGGAGGCAGCGAGGGCTACGACAAACACCAGGGGAACGATCAACTGCGTTGGCGCGTGGTGATGCGCATTCCGTCGGGCTACACGTCTTCGTTGCAGGACGAGGAGCGTTTTCTGCAAGTCACGCAATTGGTGCCGGCCAATCTCGCGCAGAACGCCGAGGCGGTCCAGAACGCCTATCGCGAATACCAGGAAAAAGCGCTGGGGCGCACGGGCCTGCGCAAGATGTACATCGGCACGCTAACGTTGTCGCTCTTTCTGGCCACCTTCGTGGCGATGATGCTCGCGCTGGCGCTCGGCAACCAGCTCGCGCGTCCGCTTTTCCTGCTCGCGCGCGGCACGCAGGAAGTGGCGGCGGGCGACCTCTCGCCCAAGGGCGAAGTGCGAACGAACGACGAGCTGGGCTTCCTCACGCAGGCGTTCAACGCGATGACCCGCCAGCTGTCGGATGCCCGCGCCACGGTCGAGCGCAACCGTCTGGCGCTGGAGAGCTCGAAGGCTCACCTCGAGAGTATTCTGTCGAGCCTGACCGCCGGTGTGTTCGTGTTCGACCGCGATTTTCGCCTGACGACGGCCAACGCCGGCGCCGAGCGCATCTTCAAGCAGAGTTTCCAGGGCGAGCTGAACCGCTCGCCGGCGCATATTCCCGCGCTCGTGGAGTTCGGCGAGACGTTGCGGCGGGCCTTTGCCGATCGCGATGCGAATGCCGATCTCGGGCCGGGCGGACACTGGCAGCAGCAGATCGGCCTGACGCTGCCGGGCGAGACCGATCCGGTAACGCTGCTCGTGCGCGGCTCGCACCTGCCCGAACCGATGGTCGCCGTGGCCGGCGTTCCGACGCGCGCGGGCGGCGGATACGTGGTGGTGTTCGACGACATCAGCGACGTGATCTCGGCGCAGCGCTCGGTGGCGTGGGCCGAAGTGGCGCGGCGTCTTGCGCACGAGATCAAGAACCCGCTCACGCCGATTCAACTCTCGGCCGAGCGCTTGCAGATGAAGCTGTCCGACAAGCTGCCGCCGGCCGATGCCGAAGTGCTGCGCAAGGGGGCCACGACCATCGTGAATCAGGTCGCGGCAATGAAGCGCATGGTGGACGATTTCCGCGATTACGCGCGTCTGCCACCGGCGATCATGCATCCGCTTCAGCTCAACGAGTTGATCGGCGAGGTCCTGACCCTGTACGGTGTCGACGAAGGTCGCGGCACGATTCGTCCGTACCTCGACGCCGACCTGCCGGAAATTCGCGGCGACTCGACGCAATTGCGGCAGGTTATCCATAATCTGCTGCAGAATGCTCAAGATGCCGTGGGGGGAACCGAAAACCCACTTATCACGGTGGAAACGAAGACAGTAGAATACGCAGGAACGGATGTGCATCCGGGTGAACCGAAGCGCACGGCAGTGCGTCTGACCATCACGGATAACGGACCGGGATTTCCGGCACGCATTCTGACCCGCGCATTCGAGCCGTACGTGACGACCAAGGCGAAGGGCACCGGGCTTGGACTGGCGATGGTCAAGAAGATCATCGACGAGCATCAGGCCCGAATCGACATTCGCAACCGGTCATTACCCGAGGGCGAAGGCAGTGCAGGCGCACAGATTTCGATCTTGTTTACTCAATTGGCTGACGACCAGGACCTGTCGGGCACCAAGCCGACGGAACACACGAAGGTAGCGTAAATGGCAACCATTTTGGTGGTGGACGACGAAATGGGGATCCGGGAGCTGCTCTCGGAGATTCTGAGCGACGAAGGGCATGTCGTGGAAGTGGCGGAGAACGCGCAGGAAGCGCGCGCTTATCGTGCCGCCAACACGCCTGACCTCGTGCTGCTCGATATCTGGATGCCCGATACCGACGGCGTGACCCTTCTCAAGGAATGGGCGGCGCAGCAATTGCTGACAATGCCCGTGATCATGATGTCGGGGCATGCCACGATCGATACCGCCGTCGAGGCGACCAAGATCGGCGCACTCAATTTCCTCGAAAAGCCCATCGCGCTGCAAAAGCTGTTGCAGGCCGTCGAGCAGGGGCTGGCGCGCGGCAAGCGCGACGCGTCGGGCAGCGCGCCCAGCGCGTTCGACGCCGACGACGAAGTGCTCGACACCGGGGTTTTCGGCGAGAGCGAGACGCGTCACCCCGGCGCCGGCCTCAATGGCGCGGCAACGCACCATGCCCCGCTGGGCGGGCACGACGCCGAGACCGGTGCCGGGGCCGCCGGGGCGGCCATGTCGGCGGACATTTCGTTCGACGTGCCGCTGCGCGAAGCCCGCGATGCATTCGAGCGTGCCTACTTCGCCTACCATCTGGCCAAGGAGCACGGCAGCATGACGCGCGTGGCCGAGAAGACCGGTCTGGAGCGCACCCACCTGTATCGCAAGCTCAAGCAACTGGGTGTGGAGCTTTCCAAGAGCAAGACCTGACACCGCCGGCACATGGAATTTTCGAGATAGGGCTTGCGCAAAGCGGATTCAGTCTCTATAATCGCTTTTCTCTTGGCCCGGTAGCTCAGTTGGTAGAGCAGCGGATTGAAAATCCGCGTGTCGTTGGTTCGATTCCGACCCAGGCCACCAAATTCGAAGGGCTTGCGCATATCGCAAGCCCTTTTTGCGTTTGAACGAAAACGCGGCCCGATGATGGGTATAACGCTCCGACGATAGCGACGCGGGGCAACGCGGTTCAAAATCGCGTGACATATCCCGCACGCGGGTTGCCCCGGACGGCCCGATGGGTTGCCCATCCAGCCGGCCGCCGCAGGCGCGTGCTCCGGCCCCCGTCGCTCCGACGGCGAGGGCGAAACTGCTAAGCGCATGATCATGACGACAAGCACCGACTCCGCTCTGGTCCTGTTCTCCGGTGGACAGGATTCGACCACCTGCCTGGCATGGGCATTGTCGCGCTATGCGCGCGTGGAGACGCTGGGTTTCGACTACGGCCAGCGTCACAGTGTCGAACTGGAGTGCCGCACCGACGTGCTGGCGAAGCTGCGTCAGCGGTTCCCGGACTGGTCGCCGCGCCTGGGCGACGACCACATGATCGACCTGTCGATCCTGGGCCAGATCAGCGAGACGTCGCTCACGCGCGAGACCACGATCGCGATGGCGGCCGACAATCTGCCGAATACCTTCGTGCCGGGCCGGAACCTGCTGTTCATGACGATCGGTGCGACCATTGCGTATCGGCGCGGTCTGCGCGTGCTCGTGGGCGGCATGTGCGAGACGGACTTTTCGGGATACCCCGACTGCCGCGACGACACGATGAAGGCGCTGCAGGTCGCGCTGAACCTGGGCATGGACCGCCGCTTTATCGTCGAGACGCCGCTGATGTGGATCGACAAGGCCGACACCTGGCAAATGGCGCAGGATCTGGGTGGCCAGGCGCTCGTCGAGACCGTGCGTGAGGATACGCACACCTGTTACCTGGGTGAGCGCAGCGTGCTGCATCCGTGGGGCTACGGCTGCGGCGAATGTCCGGCGTGCCAACTGCGGCAGCGCGGCTACGAACAATGGCGCGCCCGCGGTCACGATCAGGACCGCGGCGCGGCCTGACCCTTCGGAAATCGAGAGAATCATGACGTACGCGGTAAAGGAAATCTTCTACACCTTGCAGGGCGAGGGCGCGAACGCCGGTCGCCCGGCGGTGTTCTGCCGGTTTGCAGGGTGCAACCTGTGGACCGGCCGGGAAGAGGACCGTGCCGAGGCGGTTTGCCAGTTCTGCGACACCGACTTCGTTGGCACCGACGGCGAAAACGGCGGCAAGTACCGCACGCCGGCCGATCTCGTCGCGCAGATCGTGGCCCTGTGGCCGCAAGGCGACCGAGCCCACCGCTTCGTGGTGTGCACCGGTGGCGAACCGCTGCTGCAACTCGACGCGCCGCTCATCGACGCGCTGCATGCCGAAGGCTTTCGCATCGCGGTGGAGACCAACGGCACCCAGGCAATTCCCGAGGGCATCGATTGGGTGTGCGTGAGCCCGAAGGCCGACGCCGAAATGGTCGTCACGCGCGGCGACGAATTGAAGGTCGTGGTGCCGCAGGATCGTCAGCGCCTGCTCGAATACGAAGCCCTCGACTTTGCGCATTTTTATCTCCAGCCGATGGACGGGCCGCTGCGCGACACCAATACGAAGCTGGCGATCGACTACTGCAAATCGCACCCGCGCTGGTCGCTGTCGATGCAGACGCACAAATATCTGAACATTCCCTGAGCCGTTGCCGTGATTACGATTACCCGGAAACTCGAATTCGATGCGGGCCACCGCATTCCCGATCACCGAAGCCAGTGCCGCAACCTGCACGGGCATCGTTATGTGCTCGAGATCACGCTCGCGGGCGAAGTGAGCCGTGAGAGCGGGGCGTCCGACAACGGCATGGTGATGGACTTCGCCGACGTGAAGGCGCTGGCCAACGAGCACCTCGTGTCCGTGTGGGATCACGCGTTCCTCGTGTACGAGGGCGATACCGCCGTGCGCGCCTTTCTCGAGACCATGCCCGACCACAAGACGGTCGTGTTCGATCGCGTGCCGACCGTCGAGAATCTTGCCGCCGCGGCGTTCGAGACGTTGAGCGGCGTGTTCGACGCGCACTACGGTCGCGATTTGCGTCTGGTGCGGCTGCGTCTTTACGAGACGCCGAATTGCTGGTCCGAAGTCACGGCCTGAGTCCGGGGCCGGGAGGGCAATCCGTTCGGATGTGAGCGGGTGAAGGCGGCCCCGATGCCCCGTTGTGCGTCAACGCGCTATGATGCAGCTGGCACAACGCAACCAAAGGGGACACCTCACATGAAGACGCTGCTTCGCGGCCTGCTCACCGCCTTTCTGTTCACCGTATTTGCTGTACCCGCAACGTCGGCACTGGCGCGCGACAAGGTCGTGTACCACATTAACGACGCCGAACACCAGGCACTCGCAGGCCTGCGCAACATTCGCAATCAGCTCGACACCGCGCCCGACACCGACGTCGTGCTCGTCGCACACGCGCAGGGGGTCGATTTCCTGATGGAAAATTACAAGGACGCCGCGACGGTGGGGCCGCTCATTTCGGCGCTGCATGCCCGCGGCGTGAAATTCGAGGTATGCGAGATCACCATGAAGCAGCGCAACCTGAAGAAGGAGCAGTTCGTGCTCGACGCCGACTTCACGCCATCGGGGGTGGTTGAACTCACGCGTCTGCAGCAGAAGGGCTACGCGTACATCAAGCCGTGACTCCGCCTCGGTCGGGGCGATGACGGCCCCGCCCCGGCGCCATCGCCACGCGGCGATTCCGCGATCGCCATCGATGCCCACGAGCCCCGGCCCCGCGCCGGGGCTCTTGCTTTGTGAGGCGCCGGCGTGCCCGGGCGCCCGACCGCTTTCAGCACGCCGCGGCGTCGCTGGTGGGCCACGGCAAGTATTGCCCGTTTGGCGCACAATAGGCGAACGCTCGTCCCGGAGGTTCGCCATGTCGACGTCTTACGCTGCGCGCCGGCTGCTCGTCGGCACTGTCGCGACGCTGATCAGCGCCGCGTGTGCCCCGATTCCCTATGCGGTTGCCGCGGCGCAGGCGCCTGCGCAGTCGCTGACCGAGCAGGCGGTGCATCACTACGAGGCCGGGCAGCAAACGCAGGCGCTCGATGAATTTCATCGCGCGGCGGAGCAGGGCAACCGGCTGGCCCAGTTCGACTACGCGATGATGCTGCTCAACGGCGAGGGCGGCGCACCCGATCCCGAGGGTGCCGTGCACTGGCTCGAGCGTGCGGCCAATGCCGGAATGACGCAGGCGCAATACGTCTACGGCAAGATGTTCGACGACGGCTACGTCGTGGGCAAATCGATACCGCAGGCCAACCGCTGGTACGAAAAGGCCGCGAAGCAGGGTCACGTTCAGGCGCAGGCCGCTATCGCCAACGAGTACTTCATCGGACGCGGCGTTCCCAAGGATTACAAGACCGCGTTCGGGTGGTACGAAAAAGCCGCGCAGGGCGGCGATCTGCCCTCGCAGTACATTGTGGCCAGTTACTACGAGCGCGGCTATGGCGTCGTGACACCGGACCTCGATCAGGCGCGGGCGTGGTACGAGAAAGCGGCGGCGCAAGGTGACGTCGCGGCGAAAGGAAAGCTCGAGGCGATGAAACGTGATCGCGAAACCCGCGCTACCCTGGCGGTGCCCCCCAACGGGAAATAGCGTAGCCCCATCTGAAAATCTTGATCGCGCTTTTACGAGTTGCGAAGAATCCCATCATGAATCGCTGATGCCGCGTCGGTATTCTCACCCTCAACGAATTCATTGTTGAGGAGCGCGAACGCCGTATGCCGCCCGGGCTTCCAGCCCGTGGGCGCCCGCCTGCTCGCGAAGAAATGATGGAATCAGACATCCGACCCGCATCGATCGACGGCAGCCCGGCCCGCGCTGTGCTGCGGCTGCTCACAGGCCCGATGCGTGGCTGCGAATTCGCATTGCCCGGTGGCGTCACGTTGTTCGTCGTGGGCCCGAGCGATCCGGCCTTCGATCGCGGGTGGCAGACCGAAATGCCGCCGAATGCGATCTACGTGCCGATGGACGGCGACGGCGGCGACAACTTCGAAGTGCTCGTGGACGACGCCGGGCGCGAGGGGTTGTTCCTGCGTGTGCTGGGCGAAGGTGCCGGTACGGAAGTGGCGATCGACGCCACGCAGTTCGCTCGCGTGGGCGACGTCCATGTCGGTGTGAAGCGCGTGGACGATACGTGGTCCGACGAAGTGTTGCGCAGCCTGTGCCGTGACGCCCGCACCGACGATGCGGCTCGCCCGGCCGCACGGCAACGTCGCCGCTGGCTGCGGGCAATCGGGGCCATTGCGCTGATCGTGCTCGTCACGAGTGGCGCATACCTCTACTGGCAGAGCGCGCCGCAGCGTCAGGCGCAAGGCGTTTCCGACTATCTCGAAACGCTCGGCGGGCGTGCGGTGGTGCTGCCAGGCAACGATAGTCAGATGTACGTCATCGCCCCCAATCGCGCGGAACGCAACGCACTCACGCGCGCGCTCGGCCAGGCGGTGATCCAGCGCGAGCGGCTGGAGGTCGTCGCACTCGACGAAGAGAATGCGCGCATCACACAGTGGATCGATGCGTCGCGTACCAACGTACCCTACTTCAAGCTGTCGCTCGACGATCCCACGGCACCGGAACTCTGGATCAACCGGCAGAAGTTCCGTCTCTCCGAGAGCGAGACGGCGAAATTCCGTCAGGCATTGCTCGAGAAGATTCCCTATGCCAGGCGCGTGACTCTCACGTTGCACGACGAGACCGATGCGAGCGGTGAAGCCGAAGATGCACTCAAGCGTCAGATGGTGCCGTTTCTGCGCACCGACACCCCCGATGGCGTGACCTTTCACATCAGCACCGAACTTGACGATGTGCAACTGCGTCGCCTTTACGGGTTCATGCAGACATTCGAGCGGCGCTGGGGCACGCATCTGGTGCGCTTCAACGTTGACCTTCGCGACGACTGGAGCGCTCAGCAATCTTATGCCTACGGCACCGCCGCGTATGTGAAGGAAGGGCCGAGGCAATGGCGCTTCATCAATCGTCAATAGGCGCGGGACGCCGATTTGATTTGCGAGCATGCGTCCCGCGGCGTCGCAACGCATTCCCCCCCACACACTTCACCCGATCCCAGCAAGGAGCAGGAACTCGTCATGACCGACCACACAAACTTCCCAGGCATCAAAAGCGACAACGCCGATCGATACCTCGAGCAGATGTCGTCCGAATTCGATGACAAAGTCAGCGATCTTCAGGAGCGGCTTCAGGAGGCGATGGAAGCCCTCAAGAAAGACGCGAGCGATGCCGTCACCCTCGCCCATTATCAATCCGTGCTGGGCGACTACACGACCATGCGCAGCGCGCAGTCGGCTGCCGTCAAGTCAATGAAGGAAATTGCGCAGGGAAGCATCTCGAAGTTCTGACCACGTTCGCGCGTTCTGTCCACGAAGGAGACCACGATGTTGCCCCCAAATGTATCGCTGTCGACGATGCTCGAACCGTCCACACTGACCGACGCCACCCCGCAGGTGGTCTCCGCCGCGACCGGCATCGGGGAATCGCTGGAGTCGCGCTTCTTCAACGCTGTGGCTCAAATGTCGGCGGACTTCGAGGGCGATCGGCAGCGTATTGCCTACGCCGTGCGAGGCGTCGATGCGACCGACCCGAAGTCGATGATCGAGCTCCAGACGAAACTCGCCGACTACAGCCTTCAGGTCGCGATGGTGAGCACGCTCGCGCGCAAGAGCGTCGGTGCTGTGGAGGCGCTGCTTCGGTGATGTCACGCTACGTCATGGTGCTGTGTCTGGTGATGCTGCTCACGGCATGCCGCAAGTCAGAGACACTGCTGACCTCGCTCGATCAACAGCAGGCCAACGAAGTGGCCGCTGTTCTGCTGCGCCACAGCATTGCCGCGGAGAAGGTCGATGGAGGCAAGGCGGGTTATTCGATCACCGTCGCACCCGCAGATTTCCCGGCAGCCGTCGACTGGCTCAAGACCTACGACCTGCCTTCACGTCCGCGTATGGAAATCGCACAGATGTTCCCGACCGATTCGCTGGTGGCGTCGCCGCGTGCCGAGCGCGCGCGGCTGTACTCCGCCATCGAGCAGCGTCTGGAGCAGTCGCTGCGCTTGATGTCCGGCGTGCTCGCCGCGCGCGTTCACGTAAGTTACGACGTCGATGGGCTGACGGTCGAACCGTCGCCTTCGACGCCCCATATCTCCGCCGTCGTGGTGCATCAGAGCGACATCGACGGCAGTGCGCTGATCAACGACGTGAAGCGCTTTCTCAAGAATAGTCTCGATGACGTGCGCTACGAGAATATCTCCGTGGTGCTCTCGAAGCAGCCGAGCACATTCGCCGCCGCGGTCCCGACCCCATCCGAAGCACACGACACCGGCCCATCCGCATGGACGCTGGCAATCGCCGTGGCACTGGTCGTCGGAAGCGCGCTCGCCGCGTTGCGTGCCCTGCGTGCGCGCCGGTGGCAGCGCATGCAGGGGCCGCACATGTCGCAAATGCCGGACGCGCGGGACGCATCGCCGGGCGTCGCGGCACCCGGCACGCCCGGCGCCCGGGAGGTTTAAGCGTGGCAATTCAACCGACGCCCGGACTGCATGAATCGCAGAGTGCCGTCGCCGTGAACTGGCGCACGATGATGTTCGACCCGGTGTCGTACATTCACGCCGCGCACTTTGTCTATCCGGCCCGGTTCGCCTCGCCGAGACAACGCGCCGTGATCAACGAAATGCTGATCGCCGGATTCCATCTCGACGTGCATTGGCCGTTCGACCACGTCGGCATGGCGGAGCGGCCCTGGGTGCTTAACTGGCGGCGGTTGCCGCAAGTGGCTTATCTGATGGGCTGCCAGGCGCGCAAGGCGAGCCTGTGCCGCCGCGCGGCACTGTTGCGTCTGCCCGCGTGGGCTTTTGCGTTCACTCAGTTGCCCGTGCTCGACGCCGCGCCTTCAATCCATTCGCGTCCCCCCTCGGACGGCGATCTGCTGGCGGAAGGCTTCGCGCGGCTCATGGCGCTGGCCGCCTCGTTGCGGGCGCCGCTTCGCCAGCGTCTGCCGCTGTTGTTTCCTCGCATCGACCCGTGTGCCGGTGACCTGCCGGATAGCTTCGACGTGCGTCTGTTCGTGACGGCTCTGCAATATGCCAAGAATCATCCCCATTCCCCCCCGGACAGTGGTCGCTGACGGCATTGTCGTGCGCCGCGCGCAACTCGTGCGCGGCGAGCGGCTGGCACGCCTCGACGACGATATCCGCCGCTGGGCGAGGCGTCGCGCCGTCGAAATGCAGGCCACGCTCGAAACGCAGCGCCGCGACGCTATGCGACGGGGTTATCGCGACGGCGTGGCGGCGGCGCTCGGGGACGTGGTGGCGCATCTGCTGCGAACGGAGCAGGCCCAACGTCGCTGGCGCGGCGATCTGCTCGCGCAGGTGCGCGAATGGCTGACGGCCACGTCGCGGCACGCCGACACGATGCTTGCGGTGCTCGACGAGGTGCTCGACGACTTTCGCGAGACCGCCGCCGACGCCGCACCGGACGCGCCGCTCACGCTTGTGCTGCCTTTGCGGCTCAAGGTCCGCGCAGATGCCATCCGCGAGCGGGTCCAGGCCGTCTGCCCGGTGCCACTCAAGTTCGAGTACCACCGTGCGGGCGAACGGATCTCCGCCCATCGGGCGGGGGCGGTCATCGAATACGACCCGGACGACTTCGTGGCACATGCCGAGGCGGCGCTCACGTTCAATACGCCCCCGGCGCCCGACGACCTGCATGCGCTGCTCGCGCCGGCGCTGGCTTCGTTGCATGAGCGCGTGAGCGAGCTGGCGCGCGACACGGTCGCGAATGGCAAGGCGTGCGCCACAGACACGACGGCCGCCCTGCCGGTTACCCCTGACACATCACTGGAGTGCTGCACCGATGAACCTGAACGCGATTGAGAACGTACGCGGCGTCTTGCCGTTGCCCGCCGACGACGACGCCCGCCCGACGCTCGTACAACGCATTCGCGAAGCGAGCGGTGTCGAGGGCGCTGCGCGCGTGCCGGATGTGCCTGGCGCGTACCCGATTGACGACAACGGAACGACGAGGGATGTCGAGACGGCGTCACACACGCCGAACGATGAGGCGGAAGACGCACCGGGAGACGTCGATGTTAACGTGTTTTTTCTGAACATTTTCCGACTGAAGATGTGGACGGACTGGTTCGACGAGGGCAATCAGCGCTTTGAGGACATGGGCGCTGTCTGACGGGGCGCGTTGCGCCGTCGAGACCCCGAGGAACCCTCGAGATTCGATGGGAAGTGAGGTGGGCGATGAGAAGTATGAAGATCATGGAAGCGGCGCAGGAATTGTGCGCCAATCATTCCTGTGCGCTGGCGTGTGACGGCGTGTGGTTCGTGTGTCCGCAGGCGTCCACGCGCAGCCTGCTGCTTGAGCTGCAACCGATGGGTGCCGCACCGGCCGCTCGCGTCGAGCTTTCGCCGGGCTACCGCGGTCTGGTGCTGTTCGGGCGCGGCCATCTGCAGGTCAAAGGCGGCACGCTGCACTACCACCGCATGCACTTCGACGTGCTCGTCAAACTGCTGGCGTTCATGGACGAGGCACGCGCGGCGGGGCCGCACGAAGCGCACCGCCGCTCTGCCATACCGGCGCTGCACCGGGTGCCGGTGTCGGGTCTGTGGAACGATCGTCGTCAGTGCGAACTGTGGTTCCTTAGCCAGCTCGTATCTCCGGGCGACGGCTTTAGCACCATGCTCGACGTGCTGCGCCGTTGCGAGTCGTACGAGCTGATCCGGTTCTTGCTGTCGCGTGCGCCAACCGGCGGCACGCTACGCCACATGTGCACCAAGTACGGCGTGTCGTATTCACACTTCCGGCGGCTTTGCCGGGGTGCGCTCGGCGAGTCCGCGAAGATCGCGTTGCGCGATTGGCGCATGGCGCGCTCGATGCTGGAAGTGGCCCAGGGCAACGACAGTTACACCGAAATCGCCTTGCGCAACGGGTATGCCTCGTCGTCGCATTTCTCGACCGAAATCAAGGAGCTGATCGGTATGTCGCCGACCAGTGCCGCTGGTGCATTGCGAACGTTAGCCCGATGAGGAAAGTGCATCATCTCACCTGCGTGCTTCTGGCCGCAGGTGTCTCGAACGTTGCTGTCGCATCCTGGGCCGTGGCGTTGTCGGATGCCGGCTCGCTGGAGGCGACGCCGGCGGCGCAGGCCGCGGTGCCCAGGCAGTCACCACAGTCACCACAGCCGCCACAGACACCACCGGTGTCCCGGGCGTCGACGACCGACGTCCCGTCGACCCGTGTCGAGGCATCGGCTCCATCACACGCGGCTACCTTCGCCCCGGACACCGGGCGTGCGCGGGGCGGTTATGTGGCGCGCAACGACAACCTGCGGGTCTTTTTCGATGCCCTGTCGCCATATCTGGGCCGCACCGTGATCGTCAGCAAGCTGGCCGCGAGGAAGCAGGTCTCGGGCGACTTCGACATGACGAACGCACGGGCGCAACTCGATTCGATTGCCACGAAGCTAGGCCTGATCTGGTATCACGACGGCCAATCAATCTACGTCTACGATGCCTCGGAAATTCGCAATGCGACCGTGTCGCTGGTGCACGCGGGCGTGTCCGAGCTCGTGTCGTATCTGCGCACGACCGGTCTGTACGACCGTCGCTATCCGATTCGCGGCGACGCGCACAGCCGACTCTTCTACGTTTCCGGCCCGCCTGTCTTCGTCGATCTCGTGATCGCCGCAGCACGCTCGATCGACCGCCGTGTGAGCGACGGGCCGGTCTCGGGGCCGGACCAGATCGGCGTGGTGCGCATGGACAACGCATTCGTGTCGGACCGCACGTATCAGCTTCGCGACGAAAAGATCGTGATTCCCGGGATGGCCTCCGTGGTCACCGAACTGGTGAAGTCGTCAACGGGCGGCGGCGGGGCGTCGGGCACGTTGCCGGCAACACCATTGCCGCGGTTGTCGTCGTCGTCGCCCGCGCCGGGCGAGGCTCACGGCGGGGGACTGCCTCCCCCATTG